>CAYXXT010000001.1:0-24232 GCA_964469145.1 uncultured Methanosarcinales archaeon
CCTCGGTTTCCCGCGCTTAAGTTTGCGAGGTCAAGTGGGTATGTTGCGTTGACTGCTCCGCTAACGGTGAGGTTGATGGTGGTTGCTTGTAAGTTGCTGCAAGTTGTTCCATCGAAAATGGTTGCTCTGCTCGTTCCTGAGCTGAGTTGGCAGCCTAAGTCGATTCGTGCGCCGCTCGTGCCGAGGAGTGTTTTTCCGTTTGCAATTAGGCCGTCGCCGTTTAAGTCGATGACGAGGTTGTTTGGTGCTGCGAGTTGGACATATGTTTGATAGACTTGTCCGCCAACGACGAATGTTGCGCTGCCAACAGTTCCTGCGTTGGTTTGATTCGTTGCGTTGTCGCTGACAATAGTGTATGATACTTGTCGCGCGCCGGTTGCGTAGTCGGTGAAGTTGAGGATGCGGTTTACGGTGTCAATTGAGTCGTAGCGTATCGCGTGTGGGAAGCAAGTCGTGGTCAGGTTTTGAGTGCAGGTGCTGACGACGAATGAGTCGCCGAGTGCGATGTTAAATGGTGCGCTGCCGTTTGCGTTGCGCACGCTTTCAGTGTGCCATAAGTTTCGTGTGCTGTCGCCGAACATGAGTGCGCTTAAGCGGACTCCTGCAAGGGGCATGCTGAAGAGTAGGTTTTCTGGTGTTTTGATTTCGAGTCGGTATTCGTCGTTGACTGGTCCTTTGACTGCGACGATGTTTGCGCCGGTGGTCAAGTTGACCAGTTGTACAGGCATGCTGAAGTTGCTAAACGTCACATTATATTGGTAGGTTCCTTGTGGTACGCCTGCGAAGGTGACTGTTCCGTCGCCTGGCGTGACTTGGGTTCCGATGCCGAATAAGTTGACGAGTGCGCCTGCGAGCGCGCTTGCGCTGCCCGGGATTGCGCGAAGGATTTGGAAGGTGACGCTGTGGTTTTGCGGGGAACTGACCAAGAATGATATTGTTTGGTTGCCGAATATTTCTGGCTGGTTTACCGGGAGTGCGCTGACTGCGCGGGTGAAGACGCTGACGTTGTAGAGTCCGCCTTGAGTGAAGATGTTGCTAAATGAGTATGTCGCAGGGTTTACTGCGTCTGCATTGGGGAAAAGGGTGGTTGTAGTATTCAACAGGACTTGTCCGTTTCGCGTAATAGTATAAGTAGCGTCTGTTTGGACGGGAACGATGGTGCTTCCGTTGTTTTGGACGTGGTTGCTGATTTTGTTGTAGCTAAACGTGACTTCTTTTCCGATTTTGCCAACCGTTTCGTTTGCTTGTAAGTTGTTGACGAGGTTGTAGAATTGTGCTGCGGGGTTTGTGACGGTGAATTGGCTTTGTGAGGTGGTGTCAATGCTGCTTGCGCAGGCGTTGTCAACGACGCGAACAGTCAATCGTGCAGTATAAGTGCCGTTTGTTTGTGGGATGTAAGTGAATGCGACAGGCATGGTGCTGTCTGCGATGATTGCGTTGTTCGTGACTGAGCTGAAGTTTTGTTGTTGCGTGTGAATGACGGTTGTGCCGTTCAATATTTCAAGGGTGACTGTGGTGTCTGCGCCGTAGAATTCCTGAACAATTGAAGGCGGTAAGAAGAGTCCGGGGTAGTTGTTTCTGAATGCGGAATTGGTGGTTGCGTCAAGTGATGCGCTGGTGCTGATTGCGAGCGGGAGGTTTGGCTGGATGTCATTGGTAAATGAGAGTGCTTGTACGGTTGCTTGGCACGGGTTTGGCATCTTGGTGAACGTGCGTGAGACGGTTGCGGTTGCGGGTGCGAAGTTCGGGAGTCCTTGGCCGTTGGTGTGCCAGTTTGAGAATTCGACCCATGGTCTGTATCCAGTTGAGGTGAAGAATTCGACATAACCTGAAGGGGACGCGAGTGTGCTTGGGAATCTGATGACGACTTGTCCGTTTGTGGTTGCAGGGCCGGTGATGAAGCTTCCGGGGAACGTGCTTGTTTGCCCGCATGCAGTGTCTAAGCAGAGTTGTGCGGTTGTGTTAAATGAGGTTGGGACGCCTGGTTGGTTTGCGTAAACAAACTGGTAAGTAATGTCTGCTTCTGCAAGCGCGATTGGCGCGAGCAAAAGTGCAAGAAGAACAAAAACGAAGTTTGTTTTCATGAGCTTGTTTATGGGTTGCCTGTTCCTGCGCCGCCCGATGAGCCGCCGCCGAGGACTGAGGTTCCTGGTCCGCCGCTTGAGCCGCCTGGAGGGACTGGTGCGGCTTGGACGGTGATGTTGAGAACTCGAACTGCGCTCAAATCGCCGTCGGTGAGCTGCACAACGTAACTGCGTGCGCCTGGCGTGTCGTTTGCTGGACTGACATAAGTCGCGTTGCCGGTGGCGACACGTTGTGGGTTCGCAATCGTTTCAGTGAGTTTGGTCACGGTGAAACGGCTGTCGGTTGTTCCCGGAAGCGCTTGGAGTCCGAGCGGTTGTGTTGGCGTGATGACGCCGCTTACATTTGCGCCTGGGCTAAAATCATCTGTGCCGGTGAGCGGAACGATAAGGGTTTGTCCGACGCCAATGGTGTAGTTTGCTGCGAGTGCGTCAAGGGTTGGTTGTCCGTTTGGAATTGGTGGTTTGCCTGGAACTTCAACAGTTTGTGTTCTTTTTGAGCCGCCGCATCCGCTGACGCCGATGCTTGTGCCTGCGAGGATTCCTGCAAGGCCGGTGTAAAGAACTGCTGTTTGTGCGAAGTTTTTCGCAGAATTGTAAATTGAGTTTTGTCTGTTGTACATCGTTCGACCCCCGTGGATATGTCTTACTGGGGAATGACAACATACCGAGTATATAAAGTTTTACCTTTTGAGTATTTGAGAATGGTAACAGATGAACAATTCAAGAATAGTGGAAAAAATGAAAATGAATAAAAAAAGAGTTAGCTTTCGTCTGCCCAAGCGTCTGCTGCTGCGCCTGGTGTGCCGCCGCCTGATTCTTCAGTATCGTCGGAAGTGTCTTTTTCAAGGTCTTCTTCGTATTCTGAATCTTCGTCTTTTGGAAGTTCTTCAGTCGTGTCTTCGTACTTGTCGTTTGCGTCGTCTTCTTCTGGCGCTTCGACTTGCGGTTCTTCTACCTTCTTTTCTTTCTTAACCTTTTTTGCAGGCATACAATACCACCTCGTATGTGCTTATCGTCTGCGACTGTGCGCTCGGCGTGATGGCCGTGCTTTTTCTGAACCCATTCCCTTGTGGCGGAGTCCGCGGGTTTTGCGTCCTGCGCTCGTAAGTCCACGGTAAACTCTGCCTTTGTGTTGTGGCTCTGCTATCCAAGAAGTGCGATTGTCTGCGAGTGTTTGCGGGTGGTTTTTGTCAACCATGATGATTTCGAACCAGTAGTGTTTTCCGTCGTTATCTGCGTAGTATGAGTTGAGGACTTCGCAGTTCGGGAATGAGTCTTGTGCGCGTTCTTCTGCGATGAGTCGGTAGTTTTTGCGCAAGTTAAGCCTGATGCCCATGTTGTGGGAGTGTCGTCCTCCGCTGATGTCTGGACGGGTGTGTCCTCCTCGTGCAACACGCTGACGGACCATGAACATGCCGTCTTTTGCGTGGTAGCCGACTGCGCGTGCGCGGTCGATTCGGGTAGGATGGTCAATGCGTTGGGTGACAAGCTCGCGTCGCCAGAGCATAAGTCGCTCTTTTCGCTGTTCTTTTGAGACTGATGCCACGTTCTTTTTGATGTACTTATAGACGCCCATGAACCAGTCGTGGAGGGTACCCCTTTTTAAAGGTTGTGGTTGGGTGGGCTGTTTAGTGTTGTTCGTCTATTCCGTGTCCGCCAGCGAGCTGGATGAGTTCAATGCAGCGGCGGAATAAATCGTACTCAGAAATGTATGATTCAGGAATTCTCTCAGAAAATCGTTTGAGTGTTGATTCTGTTTCTGCGGCATTTCCGTTTTTGAGATGTCCAAGGAGCCAATCCAAGTCGTAGTCTCGAGTGTCTCCTTTTGGTCTGTACTGGTTGAAGTAATGGTTGAATTGTCGCGTGTCTCCTCTGCCTGCCGCAGCGCGTGCGAGAATCGCGTTTAATTCGACGCGGCTCGGGTCGTTTGCGAGTCTGGAGTCGGTTTCAAGGTATGTTGTTGCTAAGTCATAATCTCCGTTTTCAGCTGCAATCTGGCCGAGTCGATAGTGCTTATCTTCTGCGAATTGTTCTGCGCGGGGATAGTTGCGTGTTTTTGCTGCGGCAGTTGCGATTCTGTTTTGGTAAGGCCAGCTTTTTGCAAGCGCGAGCAATCGGTCAGTTTGGGCGCAGTCTTTATTCTGTTCTGCGATGACTGCGAGTTCGCCGAATGCGTATTTATCTGGTCTGCTGCTTGACGTGTTAACGTAGTATATTGCTTCGTCGTATAATCGTCTTTGCGCGAGTCCTTGTGAAATGTACTTGTGGGCTTTGCTTTTGTATTTTGAACCTGAGTTGCTCGCGTATGTTTCTACGAGGTCCATTTTGTCATAGAATGCTGCGCATCTTGCCAGTTCTAAGTTGAGATTTGCTTTGTATCGTGTAGTGTTTGTGAAGTGAAGTGCATATTCGTTTGCGCGGCTGAATTCGTTGTTTCTTGCTGCCTCTCCTGCGAGGTACATTCGTGCCATGTTTGCGCGTTTTGGATGGATTTGTGCAGCGCACGTTTCTGCTTTTGTGTATCGTCCGAGTTGTGCGTTTAGACGGGTGAGGCGTTCTAAGTCGGATTCTTTTTCAAAGAGACGGGAAACTTGATGGTTGTTTCTTGCCCTGAGTGCTTCGCGCACTGCGTTTAATTGTTGAATTGCGAGTTCGATCCAGTGGTCGATTTGTTTGTCGACTACGATGACGACTGCGTCGGACGTTTTGTTTTGGTAGCCGATTCCAAGAGCGGTAACTCGGAGTGGGTGTCCCTCAACAATTTCAGCGTAGCTTTTTCCTGCTCGCGCAAGCTGGGTTACTGTTGCAAGGACTGAAGTTACTGCTTGGTCTGCTTGTTCTGCTCTTTCTAATGCGCGGGCGCGAGTGTCCATTATAGAAAAAGAAAGCGTCCGAAATATAAATGTTGTCCTCAAATAGTAATATCACCATTAACGAAAGAACAGCAGGTGTGTTACTGCAGGTGCCACGAGCATGTGCCACTATCTTTAAATACAAATTCGCGGGGGTGTGGCGTAGTAAATTCAAGAATGAAGAATAAATAATAAAATGTATCGTGGTGGTTAATGTGGACGCAAAGCAAAAATATATTGTTGATAGTGTGAAATTGGCAGTTGCTAATCTTACTGATTTTCTGGCAGAGAAAGAGGCTGACTTCGCGCTTCGTCCTGACCAGCTTGAGGCGCTCACGTTTGTGTTTGGGAAGAAGGACAGTGAGCCTCGGCTTGATTTGGAAGTGCGTTTAAACAGCAGCATTGCTCCCGATAATTATGCGCTTGGCCGAATTGTCGGGAGGGCGTATCATGAGGCGCACAATCCGGAGTTCAAAAAGGCGAAGAATTCTCCGCAGAAAGTGCATGTGGAGCGTATTATCGAGCACGCGTTTGCGATGCTTTATCTTCGTTTAAATGATGAGACGTGTGATTTGGATGATGCGGTGAATGATTATGCTTCTGCGAAGGACCCGCCAATCAAATACACGCTGCTTGATGAGGATGTCGACCCGCTTGATGGGAAGAAGGGGAGTTCGCATGTGAAGCGCGCGATTGATATGGCAAAGGCGGATGAGCGTGCAGAGCGGGCGCGTAAAAGAGAGGATGAGCAGTTCAAAACTTCAAGTTATAAGGAAAAAGATGATGCTGAAAAGTTTGAGGCATCACCTGAGTCGTCAGCGTATGCGAAGCGTGAGTTGAAGGGTGATGATGCGGTTAGCGGTATGCTTGCGAAGATGAAAAATGAGGCGTTCAATACGGCGAAGGCTATTATTGAGGGCAGGGGCGAGGATAATTGGATGAAAACGCTTGGCGCTGCGCTGTATAAAGATGTGGATGATGCGAAGAAGTATTTGTCAGGGGTTTTAGGATACTGAAAAAAATAAGCTACCAGCCGCCAAGCGTGCTCTGACTCGTTGTCGCAACCAAATCGTCAACATTAATTCCTAAGACGGCAAAGATGCGTTCAACGCCGGGGAGTATTTGGTTCTGTATATAGTATTCGCCGTCGTATTCGTCTTGGCGGGCTTCGTCGGGGAGTTTTACTTTGTCGCGGATTTTGCCTTTTCCTTTAACAACAACATATTTCACAATCGTTCCGCTTCCGGCAGCCAGTCCGCGTTCTTTCATGCGTTGTGCTGCGGCAACGTGCGGTCCAATCGATGAATAGTTCGTTGTTTCTTTTGAAAGAGCAGTATGAATGACAACTTTGTCCATAGGCACTTTATTGGCGCGCATGTCATTGACGATTCCGCGGACGTATTCTTTTGCTTTTTTGGGGTCTTGTTCTTTCAAAACTATTTCGATGACTTTTTTCTGGACGTCTTTTGCGATGAAGCTCCAATTGCGGCGCACTGATTCAAAGCCTTTGATTTTGAGTTCTCCTTTTTCGCCGAGGAGCGCGTATTTTTTCTTCGCGCCGCCTTCGCCGGTTTTAACGGAGACGAAAATTCCTGATTGGTAGTATCCTTCGTAGTCGAGTTCCATGAGTCCTGGCAATTTCTTATTTATCTCTGCCATGAGTGCGAGTGCGTCTTCTTTGGTTTTTTTCTCGAGCAGCAAGAACACGCTGTCGGTATCAGAGTAAAGCACGGCAAATCCTTTTTCTTTGGCAGTGTCGATTGCCTGGTGAATGTACTGGCGCGCCCAAGCGGTTGTGCTTTCTGCGCACTCAATTGAGTACCAGCGTGCGGGTGCGAATCCCATGTATCCGTAGAAGCTGTTTGCAAGAACCTTCAAGGCTTCGCTTCGCGCGGCAAGGAGCGGGTCTTTGTTTGTTTTCATTTGTTTTTTGACTTCTGCGCGCACAAGAATTAAGTCGCCAATAGTGCTTGCGAAGAGTCCCTTCCTCTTCGTGCAATACCTGAATTTGCCGCGGTCTGTGTCAATTGTCGGCCCTTCGGTGCAGCAAGTACAATTCAGCGTCCCGCGACTAATGTTGTGTGATGCAATGATGCTTGGATATAGTGAGCGGTAGTCGAATACGGTGATGTCCTTATACAATCCCGGCTTTGGCTCATAAACAAACGCGCCTTGTATTCGGTCAGTCATGCGGTCGCTTTCGTCGCGGTGGTATGGCTTATTCAGAATTATCTCTCCGCGTCGTGATGCGAGGAATATCAAATACCATTCGACGAACATCGAGTAGGGCATGCGGTCGATGTCAAAGGGCGGGAGCCCGATCAGCCGCACGAATTCGAACAATGTCGGCATCAGTTTTGCAAACAAGTTGGTGCAGAGTCTGCAGTCTTGTAGGTTATAGACGGCGAATTTGTCGAGTTCTGCGCTTGGGGCGTCCCAGAGTGTGAACATTTCTTCGATGTTGACTTTTTCTTTTTGTTCGCCGAGCAATTCTTTAGAAACTGCGTCAAGTGAGAAGCTGTCTGTTTTGAGCGAGCGCGCAATAACGCGTCGAATAAATTTAAACAAGTCGATGTGTGGTATTCCCGTTATGCGTGCTTCTTTTTCGCTTCTACCGCCGATTTCCACGCCTGTATTGTCGAGTCCGATTTGGAGCTGGATTTTTAGGTGTTTTGCGCGTTCTGCGATGTATGGAAAGTCGAAGCCGTCGGTGAAGTAGCCGCAAATCATGTCGGGTTCAAACTGCTGAATCAGTTCAGTCATGCGTTTGAGCATGTCGCCTTCTGATGCGACAAACTCGACGAATGGCGATGGCGAATCGTATTTTTTCCAGGTTATGACTCGTTCGAGTCCTAAGCCGTGGAGTCCAATCATGATGATTGGATTTTTTATCATGTCGATTTTGTTATCAGGGTTGTACGTTTCGATGTCGATTGAGAGTATTTTTGGGTTGGTGAGAATTTCAGTGCTTTCTTGCCAAATTTTTGTTGCGTGAAAGACAGGCACGCGCATGTTGCCGTCGTCCTTTGTCCTTTCGCCTTCAACCTCTGTTTTGACAAGGGGCGTGATTTTTCTGTCGATTAAGTAGCGCCTGGTGAACAGGATGTCGTATTCGTAGCATTGTATTTTCTTTTCGCGGCATAAGTCTTTTAGCGTGAAGACTGATTTTGGCAGGTTGACGTAGACGTGATAGCAGGGGATTGGTGTTTCGTTGAGGTTGCGTGTTGTTTTTTCGACGCGGGTGACGTGTGCGTCGTCTGTTTTGAGTGCGAGGAGTTCTTCTTCGGTTGCTTTGCCCGTGACGGTAAAATAGGGTTCGAATGTTTGATCAAGCACGCAGATTCGTTTGCCGTCAGTTGTTCTGCCGAAGAGAAGTATGACTGCTTTGCCGTCTTGGATGCGGTGCGTGATGTCTGTTGGGTAAAAGGTGAGTTTCACGGGGAAATGAAAAGGGCGGGATGTTTTAAGGCTTTGGTGCTGTAAGTTCTGCGATGACTTGGAGGGTTGTTTTGACGGTGATTGGTTTTGCAAGTGCGCGGTTGATGAGTATGATTTGGCTTCCGTCTGGTTTTTGGACGGTTCGTGTTTCGAGTTCTGCGATGTCTTGTTGGGCGAGGCGTCCGCTGTTGTATACGATTGGTTTTGTGTAATTGTGTTCTATTCTGAGTTTTTGCGCGAGGTCGAGGCCGTGCATGAGTGGCATGTCGCCGTCGGTCCAGATGAGTTTGCTGGAATCGAGCGTGCGGGTGATGTCTTCTGGTTTTTCACCGAGGAAGTCTGTTGGTTTGAAGTAGTGTTGAACGGTGTAGCCGCTCATTTGGATGACATCGCTGTAGAGTTCTGCAAGTCCGTCTTCGTCTTCAAAGAGAAGGATTAGTCCGTCAGCCATATTTAGTATCACCGTTCAGTAGTATAAATACCTTTTGTTTCACGGAACGGAATGTATTCTCGGGAGACTGCAATCACTCCTTCGAGTTCAAAGGGTGTGAGTGGTTTTGGGTGGATTGCTGAGAAGACAGGTCCGCGCCAGTTTCCTGAGGTAAAGTCTGGTTTTTGAAACGGTCTGAACTCATCGGGAGAGCTTCCCGAGTACAAAATGATGTGGCCCTTAAATCCGTGTTCTCGGAACGTGACTGCGGCAGCGGTTCCGTACATGCCGGGCATATCAACATCAGTCCAAAGAAGGTCGACGACTTTTATTCGTTTATCGAGGTCTGGTTTTTGGAAAAAGGCAACAGGGCTCGTGTATCCTTCAACGGCGTATCCTGCTTCTTCAAGGAGGATTTTAACCATGTCAAAGGTCGATTTTTGGTCTTCAAAAAGAACCGCGTGCGGTTTGTACGTCATAAAGTTGGGTTCCCATCAGGTGATTGATAAGGCTTTGCTTTATTTATAATTTATATAAATGCCATTCAACTCTACGAACAACAAACAACGAACTACCAAAGAACTACCAACAACAAACCATCAACCACCCGTTAGCTATATATAATGTGGGCGCGAAAAGTGAGTTATGAGCGTGCATAAAGGGGTGCTGCCAACTGAAACAGCATTCAGCCAGCGTTGTCCAAAGTGCAAGAAAGCAACGTGCCAATTCGAACCAGAATCAAGCAGCATCAAGTGCAGTTCTTGCGGCTACGAAGTAAAGCTCACAGTCTAACGACAAACAAGTAAAGACAAACAGAGGTAAACAAGATGACAGACATCCACAAAGCACAGCGTGTCGGCGTTTTCGTTGACGTGCAAAACATGTATTACAGTGCGAAGTATGAATACAACGCGCACGTGAATTTCAAAAGCATCCTTCTTGACGCGGTGCGTGGTCGAAACCTCGTTCGCGCATTAGCATATGTGATTCGCACTGAAGAAGCAGGCAAGGAATCTTTTTTCGAAGCCTTAACCCACATCGGTTTTGAAGTGCGTGCAAAAGACTTGCAGATTTTCGCAGGCGGTGCAAAGAAGGGCGATTGGGATATTGGTATCGCAATGGACTGCATTGAACTCGCTCCGCGTCTTGACACAATCGTTTTAGTCAGCGGTGATGGCGACTTCATCCCTCTTGTTGAACATTTAAAGCGCGCGCTTGGCTGTCGTGTTGAAGTAATCGCATTCGGCAAGAGTTCGAGCGCAAAACTTATCGAGGTTGCGGACAGCTATATTGACCTCGATAAAGACTTGAAAAAATATTGCATTAAGCCAACGGTGCGTTCTGTTCCGAGGCGCGAAGTGGACACGCATTCGGTTCCACAGCCATCGCCTGCGCCGGTAAAAAAGCAGTCTCCGCAAGCGCCGGCAAGCAGGCATTCTAGCCCGATTCGTCGGTGACTGGACACGGGACAAGTTCGCGTGAGCGTTTTAAAGACGGGAAATAATGTTCTACTAATTGTAGTTTCGCACGCGCACCGCAAAGTGACTGCAATAAATTTATATAGCGCCGCGCAAAATAAAATAGTGGAAATAGGGTGAGAAAAATGGAATTGAGTGAACAAAATTTTGAATCCGAAGTGTTGAAGAGTAGTAAGCCGGTTATCGTCGACTTTTGGGCTCCGTGGTGCGGTCCGTGCAAAATGATTGCACCGATATTTGCAAAAGTTTCAGAATCAATGACGCACGTCAAATTCGCGAAGGTGAACGTAGATGACAACACACCGCTCGCCCACGATCAAGGTGTCATGGGTATTCCATGTATGATTGTGTACAAGAACGGCGAGGAAGTTGACCGTATTGTCGGATACCAGCCCGAGCACGAGCTTAAGAAAAAGATTGAGGCGGCAATCGCAAAGTGACGATTATCGTGAACTGTAAGGCGTATGCTGAAGGATCGGGTGCGAATGCAGTGAAACTTGCCAAGATTTGTGAGCAAGTGGCGAAGAAAGAGAAAGTCGCAATCGCGATTGCAGTGCAGGCGGCAGATATTCAGCAAGTCGCAAGTGCGGTTTCTATTCCTGTGTTTGCGCAGCATGTTGACGCGGTTGAGTTCGGCGCCCATACGGGCTGGACGCTTCCTGAGTCTGTGCACGAGGCGGGCGCGGTTGGTTCTCTTATCAATCATAGTGAACTGCGTGTTCCTGAGGGCATGATTAAGCAAATTGTCGGGCGTTTAAAGGAGCTGGGCATGATTTCTGTTGTGTGCGCGGCTAATCCTGCGGAAGAGGAGCGTTTAGCAAAGTTTAAGCCGGATATGCTCGCCGTTGAGCCTCCGCAGTTAATCGGCGGGAAGGTTTCAGTGTCTGAGGCTCAGCCGGAGATTATTTCTGAGAGTGTGAGGCGAGCAAAAGGTATTCCTGTTCTTGTTGGCGCGGGCGTGCACACGGCAAAGGATGTTGCAACTGCGCGGAAGTTGGGCGCGCTTGGTGTTCTTGTTGCGTCAGGCGTGGTGCTTGCGAAGGACCAGAAGAAAGCGCTTCTTGAATTGGTGAAGGGTTTCTGATTTCTTGATTATTTTTCATAACCTTTCTTGAATATTTCGGAAAGTTTCCCGAGTTATCATCAATGACTTCTTTAAGGGAAGACTGAGCAATTAAAATATGGAAACGCAACCGATTTATACCAGTTATACTAAGTATAACAAAATGCCAATGATTGAAGCAAAGCTACGGAAGTGGGGACATTCACTCGGCGTGATTATTCCAAAAGAGATACTAAAACAGCAAAACGTGAAGGAGAACCAGACTGTGCGCATTATTTTGATGAACGAGTCTCCCCCTGTTTTGAAAAAATGGTTTGGAATCGCGAAGGGAAAAATAAGGAAGTCGGGACAGCAAATCAAAGACGAGATACGAGCGGAGCTTTACCCTGATGACTGAGTTCTTTTTTGATTCTTACGCGTTGGTCGAGATTGCAAAAAGAAATCAAAGATTTATGCCGTATACATCGTACAAAGTGATATTAACCAAGTTGAATCTTTTTGAATTGCATTATGCACTTATCCGTGATGGACTAATTGAGCTCGGAGAACTTGCCTTAAGCGATTACCGCGAATTTCTTGTAGATTTTGACTTATTTGACATCAAACAAGCCGCACAATTAAAACTGAAGTTCAAAAAAAGAAAGCTCTCAATGACTGACTGCATCGGGTACGTTCTCGCGCAAAAGGCGGGCTTGAAGTTTTTGACGGGCGATAAGGAGTTTGCCGATTTGCCGGGCGTTGAGTTTGTGAAGTAGTGGTTTGTGCACGATTTAAACAAGTAATTATTGCATTTTTTGGCTGTTGATGAGTCTGAATGTTCCTTGTCCGGGGTCGACTCCGGTGATGCTCATGACTCTTGTTCGTGGTTCTTCGCCCCACTCTCGTATCTGGAGGAAAATTGCTTCTTGTGGGCTGGTTTGTGGCCCATCATAGTCAAGCATGGTTGAGACGTGCATGAAGTAGCTCCAGGTTCCGTGTCTGATGCCAAGGAATGCATTGTATCTTCGGTCGATTTCTACGCGGGTTTCTTGCAAGCCGAAGAGTGCTTGTATCATTTCTTCGGCGGGCGAGCCGTATCCGCTGCGCAAGTTGACGTCGATTATTTCTTGGTCGCGTCGGCTATATGCGCGGGTTAGTTGTTTGATTGCGCTTTCTTGATAAGTTATCCTATCTGATGTGAGTGTGCCGTTTGTGATGTCAGCGCGTATTAATTCGGCAAGGGTGTCGGCGAGTTCTGGTTGTTTGCCGACAAGTCTCGCGTGTTCGATTGCGCGAACGGTGGCGTCGATTTCAAGGAGTGTTGGTATTTCTCCGTAGGTGAAGCGAACGATTGGCAGTAAGCTCGCGTGTTCTTCTGCTGACCAAATTGATCGTTCTCGTTGCCAGCTGAGCTGGTACGATTGTCGTGTTTCGTCGCCTTTACCGCAATGTTGTGCACCATTGACGTGAATGCAGTCTTCATCTTGGTCAAGCCAGATTCCGCCGCGTTGCACGAGTGATTTGATTGCAGGGCGTTTTGCTCCGTCTGGGTTTTCTGCAAGTAAATCGTAGCAGAGTCCGCGGACGTATTCTTCGCCGAGTCGGTTGGCTTCGATGTACGCGTGCCAATCTTTTGCATCGCCTGTTGCTCGTGCGCGTCGTTCAAGTTCGCGGGTGCGGGTGTCAGTCATTGTTCACCCATTCGTTTCACTTGAACAAGTCGTGCGGGGCGTCTGCTGTCGGGAGCGACTCCGGTGATTGATAAGACGAATCGGGTGCTTGCCATGTCGCGGGCAGTCATCATGACGAGTGGTTGTGTGGGGTGTGGCGCGGTGTACTGGTAGCTTTGAAAGAGCGTGCGTGTTTCTTCGAAGAGGTCGTTGTATCTTTGTTGTACTGTGTCTATTGGCTCATCGGTCGTGAAGTATTCTTGGATGTCGTGCGAATTAAGCGGGCGATTGCCGCCCATTGCTGAATCGCTCGTGTATTGTTCTGGTCTGCCGCATGCGCGCATGTAGCGTTGTTCTTCGTCTTCATCTATCCATTCTGAGCCTGCGAGCAGGTGAGGTACGGTGACAATGCGGTCGCAGGTGACGAATCCCATTTTGAATGAGCTTTTTATGCGGCTTTGTGCGTCGCGAACGTCGCCCGTGGAGTATTGTGCTGTTGCCGTGTGGAGCGCGCGTACTGTGGCGTCTATTTCTGCGATTGTTGGGAGTGTGAACGTGTTGCCGTTTGGGTCGCGATAGTTGCGGAGTGCTTCGATTGCTTCGTCTTGCGTGTGGGGAAAAGGTGGTGATCGTTCGCGTATTTGTGAGACTCGAAGTAATGCATCTGTCTGCCAGTTGAATACGTAGGGGGCGGGTATTGTATCGCCTGGCCCTCGGTGTCTGACTCCGGTGATGATAAAGTTTGAACTGCCGCTGAAGTCAACCCAAACTCCTCCTTTCTCAACCAACTTTTCAAGCGCGGCCTGTTTTGCTCCTTCTGGGTTTTCAGTAAGAATATTGTAGCAGATTTCTCTTGTGTGTTCTGGTTCAATGCGTAAGTTTGCGAAGTAGTTTTTCCAGTCGTTTGCGTCTCCGCTTTTTCGTGCGCGTCGTTCGAGTTCACGAAGGGAAGTGTCAGTCATGGTCTCGCCCGTTTGCACCGTCTGACTGGTCGTTCTTGTCCGTTTCCGGTATCGCACGCGTCAATGTAGAAGATGTCGGTTGTGTCTCGGTAGTCGATAGTGCCAAGGCCGAGTGCGCGAACCGTTCCTAATCCTCTGAAATTTTTTGTGGTGATGAACTGTATTTCTCGGTATAGTCCGGCTTGCGGTGACGCCCAGGTTTGAAGCGCAAGTCCTGGATTTTTCAAGTCAGTGAGGTTTTCAAGTGCTTGTTCGACGGTAGACGAGAGAATCGGTGGTTCTCTGCTGAGTGAGTCTTGGGCTGGTGCGAGGACAACGCGATTGGCTGAACCATCAAGGAATGGTAAGTCAAATCGTGTTTGGACTCGTCGGCCGTCAAGGGTGAGCTCATCGAGTGTGACAAGCGTTCCTTGTTGGTCGGTTATTTTGCCGTAGGCTGGTTGTGCTTGTTGTACTGATTCAACAAATGAGTGGTTGTACGCGGCGACTTCGTGGCGGAAGAGTCTGCTGCCAATGAGGTGTCGCATGCCGTCGGCGATTGCAAGTTCGAGGCGTAGCGGCATCATAATGATGCCGTCGTCTCTTGCTCCGCCGTGTTCGCGCGCAGTATATTGTGTGAGGGATTGCTCAATGTCGAAAAGTTCTCCATTCCAGCTGAGTTTCAAGATGACTTCTTCGCGTCTGCCTTGGTAGTTGGGAAGGGTTGCGCGAAGTGATTGTCCAAAAATAGGGTCATGGACGAGTTCTGCAAGCATTCCTCCAACGCCTAAGTAGACTTCTTGCCAGAGTTTGCTGTCTGGCTCTCGTTCAATGCGATCAAGCGCGTATGGTATTCCGCCTGCGCGTTGTACTGTGCGAGCGAGTCTTCCGACGAGCGCGGGGTCGTTTGGGCTTTCACGTTCGAGCTTTCGGATTTCGTCATCAGTCATTGCGGCACCTTTGCTCGTCTGCAGCCTCGGGTGTATCTTAAGGGGCCGTTTTCGCCGCCGCATACGTCGACATAGAATGCATCGAGGGATTGAGTATAGTCAATGCAGCCGAGTCCGAGTACGGATTCGCTTCCTTCTTCTCGGATGTCTCCTTCAGCAGTTGCGTAGACGATAGGTCTTTTTCTGCCGTTTTGTTGAGTGGCGAATGTTTGAAGGATTAGTCCTGGGGTTTTCTCGCCGCCGATTTGTTCAAGTGATTCTTCAATTGCTGAACGCATCATGAGGTCTAATTCTCTAAGGTCCCTGAAGCCAGGCGTGTACGGTTGGTTTTCTCCTTCTTCTGGGGCGATAATGATGCAGGGAGTGGTGCCAACGGAGGGAATGTTAATATCGTGTCTGACTCTTGTTCCATCAAGGGTGAGTTCGTCAAGTGTTGCGTTTGTGAGTGTGTTTCCTTCAATGATTTTGCCGTATGCGGGTTGTGATTGTTGAACTGATATCACAAATGAGTCCCGGTATGCGAGTTGTTCGCGTGAGAAGAGTGGGATGTCGCGTATCGTGTGCATTGCTTTTGCGATTGCGATTTCGAGGCGTAGCGGCATGACGATGACGCCGTCTTGGCGTGTGCCGCCGATTGCGACAGAAGTATAGCGCGTGAGCATAGTTTCAATGTCTTGTGGTCCGTCTTCTAAGTTGTTTATGCCGACGATGAGGTCTTCGCGTCTGCCTTCATAGTCAGGGAGGGTGATGCGAATGGATTCTCCGAGCATGTTGTCGTTCACAAGCCGAACGTAAACTCCGCCGACTGCAATGTAGACGTCTCTCCAGAGCGAACTGTCAGGCTCTCTTGTGAGTCTATCAAGCGCGTATGGTATTCCGCCTGCGCGTTCTACTGCGCGGGCGAGTCGCGGGACAAGGTCAGGCGTGTTTACCGACGCTCGTTCAAGTGCGCGTAAGTCGTCGTCCATAGTCGAAAACACGCGTTTTGCCTTTATAAAGCTTTCTAAATTAACCACTTATGAGAGACAATCTTAAAAGAGTAATCTTTAAATACAAGTATTACAGTAATACCAATATGGAAACAGTCAAAACCATCAAAGACGTGGACGACCAGACCTGGGCGCAATTCAAGAGTATCGCCGCTGCGAATAATGCGAAAACCGGGCAGATGCTTAAGATAATCGTTGATGACTATCAGAAACGCGCAGCAGGATGGTGGGAGCGCGTGCGCGCGCAAAAGCCGGTGCTTTCAAAGAAAGAATGCGATGAACTGGAAGCGTCAGTGAAGAGAATACGCAAGGAGTATGGCTGGCGCATATGACGTTCATGCTTGATACGTCGATATTGATAGACTTGCAGCGGGACGAAAAGAAAACAATTGAGCTGCTCGACAGATACCTCACTCGCGAACAGCCCGCACGCATATCGTTTATGACGTATGTGGAGTTCTGGCAGGGAACGGAGGGATACACGCTTGAGAAAAAAACAGAAATAAAGAAATTTATTTGGCAGTTTGTGATTCTTCACACGACAAATGCGACTGCGTTGATATTGGCAAAGCTCAAGCACGATTATGACAAGAAGAAGCTCACCAAATCAATGAATGACCTCTTCATCGCCGCTCAGGCAATCGAGCACAATCTGACGCTCATCACAAAAGACAGAGACTTTGAAGACGTCACCGAGTTAAAAAAAGTAATTCTCTGATTTCTGCAAACAACGAACCACCCGCTACAAACCACCAACGAATAACCACAAACGAAAAACGAGTAACCCGTCTAGTACCCGACCGCGTTCATCATCGCATGGAAGACATTTGAGATGCAGTTGCTGAGTTTTTCGTAGGGCATGCGTGCGCGTAGTTTTTCTCGTTCGTCGAGGAGTGATTTGTACGTTGCGTAGTAGATGACGTCGTGGACTGAGTAGTGGAGTCCGAGGCGGTCAAGGGGCATGACTTGTTTGATGATTTCGATGGTTATTGGCTGGTCAACGCGGAGTAAGTATGAGATTGGTTTTTGAAGGTGCATCCCGGATTTGCGTATGGTTTCGCGGACTGCGATTTTTTGGCTTGGGGTGAAGTCGAATTTTGATTTGCGAATTGGTGTTTGCGTTTCTGCATGGCTTGCTTGACTTGATGGGCGTGCTCGTCCTCCTTGCGCGGCTGCGAGTTCGCGGTTGCACGTGTCGAGTTGTTCTTTAAGGTGGGTGGAGTACGCGTCCCATTGTCGTTCGCGTTCTGCGTTGCTCGCGAGTGCTTTTGCTTCTGCTTGTTTTTCGAATTGGTCAAGTGTTTTGTGGGCGGCGAGCGCGTGTGCAGTGATGTTTTTAGCTTTGGTGAAGGCGCTTTCAATGAGTCCTTTTGCGTTTTCTGCAATGGCCGGTTTCGGATTTTTCGCGAATACGTTTATTGCCGCGCGGAGTTGTGCGAGTGTTCCTTCGAGGTCTTCTTTGGTAATCACAGTGAGGAGGGCTTCAATGTCGTTTGTTTCTGTTGTGGTCGTCATGTTTATCTGAGCATGATTTGGAATGCGGGGGCGGTGACGTATGCTTCAATGAATGCTGCGGCGAATACGAGTACTACGCCGATGAATACGAGGAGGATGCAGTTTTGGAGAACGTTTCTGAATGGTTGTGAGCCGATTTTTTCTTTGATGAGTGCGCGCGAGAATGTTGCGCCTGCGATTGCGGTCAAGATGAATCCTGCGCTTTCGGGGAGGAGGTGTCCGAGTGACACGAGGCCGAGGCTCCATGCAGTATCTGCGAATCGGATGTGGAGTTCAAGGACGAATGCGGCAAAGAAGCTTGCGTTGTACGCGAGTAGGAATATGCTGCCTGCGCCGTATGCGATGCTGATTAACAGGCCAACGAGCAAATACTGCAGATTGTGCGTAAAGAGTGCGAGTGCGGAGTCTATGGTTGGCTGGTAGTCGTTGACGAAGTTGGTGATGAGTTCTGGTTTTAAATGTTCGAGTTGGAGTTGGTAGTGTTGGTAGCTGAGGAATGTGTGGTCAAGGAAGCCTAAGATGAGAAATCCCGCGAGTAGTCCTAAGAATGCGCCGAGATAGCTGCGAATGACTGTTTTGTGTTTTGCAATGAATTGTTTGCTGCCGCTTCGTTCGATTGTTTCTTCAACAATAATTAAGTGGTGAAGTGATGGGACAAGAATGATGGTTGCAAGGAGTACGGTTGCGAGTCCTTGGTCGGGGAAGAAGACTTGTTGGACGCCGTAGGCGACGAGAACGTAAAACGTGCTCAAGAGCAAGAGGAAGGGAAAATGTTGGCGCACGATTCTTTTGTGGAGGAACTGTTCGAGCATTGGTTCACCGCGCGTGGGTTTGTTTGTAATTTGAATTTACCGTTCTCGGAATTGAGCGTGCGTGGCTCAAGTGTTTACTTGTCGAAATAGTTGTCCCAGTTGACGCCTGCTTCGCCTTGTTCTGGGGGTTGGCGTTTGTGGTATGCGTAGGCGCCGAGTGCTGCGAGTGCGAAGAGTGCGACGAAGAGGGCGAGCCATTTGACGCTTGGGTTGAGTGCGAATACTCCGGTCGCGCTAGGCGTGAGTGCTCGTCTTGGTTCGCTTGCATCGATTGGCTCGTATGTTGGGGGCGTGACTGGTTTTGCAGTTTCTGTTTCTTCTTGACTGTTGCCTGCATCATTTGTTGGTGCTGCTACTCCGCCGTCGACGTTTCCGCTTCTCACTCCTCGTTCGCGGTTTACGCTGTATCCGCTGCTGCTGACAATGAGTGGCGGGTCGTTGTTTGAGATTGCAGTTCCTACCGTGAGCGTTGCGCTTGTGCTGTATGAGTGGTTGTTTTCAGTGAAGCTTGCCGTGATGGTGTATGTTCCATCTGTTGCTGGCGCGTTGAATGCGAGGTCGAAACTTCCTGAGTTAAGGAGGACTGTTTGGTTGCCGCTTGGGAGTGCGAGCGTAACTGCTGTCGCGCTGCTTGTGCCGTCGGATAAGACGTTGCCTGAGGCGATGATTTGGTTGCCTGGTTGTGCGCTGTTTGGTGTAAGTGTGAGGGTTAAATTGTGTCCGGGGACGACGGTGACGGTACGGGTCGTGGTCGTGACGTGTCCCGCGTTGTCTCGTGCGTTGACAGAGAGCACATGCGGTCCAAGCGTGTTGCTTGAAACGGTGGTCGTGTAAATGTTGCCGTTTTGCGCGAGTACAAGCGAGTCGCCGTCAAGGGTTGCGTTAACTGTTGCAACTCCGATGGTGTCAGTGACTGTTGCAATGACGTTGCCGTTTTGGTTGCGTCCGAGCGTGTTTGGCGCGCTAAGGACGACTTGTGGAGCTTGTGTATCAAGGACTAAGTTTTGAACAGCGCTTCCGTTTAAGCCGACGCCGTCAGTGCAGGTTGCCTGCCAGATTTGTGCTCCTTCCGTAATTGATGCAAGGTTCGCATTCGTGCTGTTTTGTGTGCCGTTTGCTACCGTGAAGTTTGCAACGTTGGTGTTTGCAACAGTGATGCTGCAGGTAAGAGTCGCAGCCAAATTGTCGGTTGCATTAATAGTGAAGGTTGTTGTTTCGTCGGTGAAGCTCGTTGGTGCAATTGCAGTGACGCTTGGTGCTGTTGCATCAACAAAGAGGGTTCCGTTTTGTGTTGCGGTTTCGCCTGCGTTGTTGGTTGCGCTTGCGGTGAAGCAGAGTGTGTCGCCTTCAACCAGGTTGCTCATGTTTGCGAGTCCAACATATGTTCCGTTAGTGAGCGCGAGTGTTATGTTTGTTTGCGTGCCTGTGCACGGTCCGAAGCGGTAGGAGACGTTTGCAACTCCTGTCTCAGAGTCTGTTGCGTTGATTCGTACCTGCGTTTGCGTTGGGCCAACAAAGTTGACCGGTGATAAGAGCGCGATTGTGGGAGGGGTGTTGTCGTTAAGGACGGTTAAGTTGAGAAGTGTCGGGACGCCATCAACGCGTGTTTCAATTTGGATGACGCCGTTTCCGGTGACGAGTGGGAGTCGTGCTTGATATTCGAAGAGTGCGCTTCGGACGTTGGTTTCGATTGTGCCGTTTGTCCAGCTAACAATTGGTGATGAGAGAACAGTTGCCCATCCGGTGTAGTTTGCTGCTTGAAGGATGGGGAGCGTGCTGTTTGCGGTAACGAGTGTGACAACATTTCCTGTTCCGCGGTTGTCTAAATCGAGGACGAGCCAGGGAGTCGTAGTTTCGTAGAACTGATTGGTAAGAAGGGTGACGGTTGCTGCGTTTGCAACGGTCGCAAGGACGATGAACATCAATACTATGGTTGGCGTTCTCACAATACTCACGAAAAACACGAAGACGGTACAAGTATATAAATGTTACATTTTAGTATACTGGCGTAGTGTTTGCCCGTCGATTCACCGCGCGGTGATTATGACATTATTTAAGGGAGCAACCTATGTTTTAGAGTGGGGGATATTGAATGAAGGTATTATTCACAGCCCTAGCAATACTAGGACTGCTATTAATAGGGGGTATTTCAGGGAAAACTGCCGAGCGTTCTGCGCTTGGCGGGCCTGATTTTGCATCAGTACAGCAAGTGCCCTTTGACTCTATTAGTGTGTACCCTGACCACGCGACTATTGATGTGGCAGGTCTGCACTATGCAAAGGTCGTATCTAATAGTATGGCGCCAGTCATTACCGACAAGTCTACTGTTCTCGAGCGAACTCCTGCTTCTGCAGACGAAATCAAGGTAAACGACATCATTAGTTTCTACGAGCCGTCAGTTGACTCGGTTGTGCTGCACTTGGTGACGGAAGTGGGCAGTCGTGACGGCAACACATACTATAAGACAAAAGGAGTGGCAAATCCCGATGAAGACCCGTGGGAAGTGCAGTTTAGTAATGTGAAAGGAATTCTTGTTGGCGTTATTCGTTAAATTCTAATTCTTCTAGTCTGAGTTTAAATTACTGGAAACTTTCCGAATCCACTCAGCATATTTCTCGATTTATCGTCGGCAAACTCATAAAGGGAAGAAAGAAAAGAAAAAGTACCGGTGAAAGCCGGCACGCCGGGGACGACCAACCTGGTTGGTCACAGAGCTGATACCTCTGATCCTAACGGATATCGGGGTTCAAATATCTTTCGGCTCTGGCTGGGGATTGAATCTCCCCGCCCCTGCGTCTTTTCTTTGTTTCTATAATCAAGACTTGCCCAGATGTCATGACTTCACACGCGCGAAAAGAGCCTATCTTCAAGTCATCGTTTAATTGTTGGTAAAAATGTGAGAAAAATTGAAAAAAATAAAAGAAATATAGGAGCGTGTTGTCCTAGTATTACATTGGTCGCTTTGCTTGGAAGCAGTCGCGGCAGTATACTGGCTTGCCTTCTCGAGGCTTGAACGGGACTTTGCAGTCCTTGCCACATTCTGCGCACTTTGCGTCGTGCATTTCTCGGGGTCCGTCGTTGCGGAATCCACCGCCGCCATGGAATTGATTCATTTTCTTTCCTCCTAACCTACGTGAGAACGAGTTTCACGTCGAACGCCACTGGCGTTCAATCGTGCTGGAAAACAATCGTTTACTCTCCTGTCTTAGGTTTGTCCTAAGGCACACGAGAATTCGGTTGTTTTCGACACGTTCTACGTACTAAGACATATCTGACAGTTGCCCTTTATAAAGTTTGCGTATTTAATCGTGGACAGAAGTGAGAAAAAGTACTGAACTTATTTGCGTTTGAGGATTTTTTCTATGTCTTTGAGTTCTTTGTTGAGTTTGGCGAGGTCTGCGTCTAAACTTCTACTTGGCGCTTTTGGTTCTCGTTTGAGGAATGTGAGCCAGCTCTTTTTGGGTGTTGTTGGTGTAACTGCTGGTTTTAGTGTTGTTCTTGGCGCGATTGGTATTTTATGACTTTCTTGTTTGCGTTCGTGTCCGCGTGATGAGTGTAGAATTATTGCGAGGAGTACTGCGAGGAGGATGCCAAGTGTGATTCCGAGTGCAGTGGTGGGGTTTAGTTTTGTTGTTGATTGTGGAGCTGGTTCTTTTGTTATTTCGACGTTGATATCTGCTGCTTGTTCGATTGGCGCGGGTTCTGTTGCTTCTGTTGTCGTAGTGTTCGTGCTTGTTTTTTGCGTTTCAATTGTTCGTCCTATTGTCGGGAAGGTGACTGGCGCAACGTATGGTGTTTGGTTTTGACGCACTATTGGCGTGTTGCCTGCGCTGCCTGAGCCTCCGCCGCCTCCGCCTGCTGCGCCTCCTGGTGCTGGTGGTGCAGGTGGCGCGCTTGCGTAGATGGTGCTGAGGTTTGCGGGGCAGGTGAAGGTTTGGCCGTTGTAAACGATGGTTCCCGTGAGGCAGGTGTCGCCGATGATTGTGGCATTGATAACGGACATGTTTGTTATCGTTGCATTTGTCAGGTTTGTGTTTACAACGCTGCTGTTCGTAACGTTTGTATCAATGATTGTGGTGTTGGTGATGTTGCTTCCGGTGACATTGCCGCCCGTCACAGTCGTGTTCGTAAATGTTGTATTCGTTGCAGTGGTATTCGTGAGTGTTGTATTTGTGGCGGTCGTGTTCGTAAGTGTTGTATTCGTGAGTGTCGTATTCGTCGCAGTCGTGTTTGTGAGCGTCGTATTCGTCGCCGTCGTATTCGTAAGCGTTGTATTTGTGGCAGTTGTGTTCGTGAGTGTCGTATTCGTCGCAGTCGTGTTCGTGATTGTCGTGTTTGTAATGTTTGAGCTGTTTATCGTGGCGTTCGTGATGGTCGAGCCGTTAATGGTCGTATTCGTGACAGTGGTATTCGTGATGGTCGTGTTTGTAATGTTTGACCCGTTGATTGTCGCATTCGTCACCGTTGTATTTGTGAGCGTGGTGTTCGTGATGTTTGAGCCGTTGAGTGTGGTGTTGGTAATGACTGAGCCGTTAATTGTCGTGTTCGTGATGATTGAACCGTTCACGGTTGTATTGGTGATGACTGAGCCGTTTGTCGTGGTATTTGTAACAGTCGTATTCGTGATTGTCGTGTTCGAAATGGTTGAGCCGTTTATCGTGGTGTTGGTTGCAGTTGTATTGGTCAGGCTCGTGTTGGTTATCGTGCTCGTGTTTATGGTGCTGTTGCTTACATTTGAGTCGGTGACGGTGCTGTTGTCAATGGTTGAATTGGTGACGTTGCTTGTTGTGATTGTGCAGTCGGTCGTGTTGCTGCCCGTGACGTTGCTTCCTGATATGACGCAGCCAAGGACGGTTGTGTTTTCGGTTATGGTGAGGTTTAGTGACGCGCCGCTTGAGTTTTGGAACGTGATAAGTGCAGTATTATTGATGAGTGTTCCGTTTGGTATTCCTGATGCGACAAGGACGCTGATGTTAATCGTGGTTGAGGTGTTGGTTAAATCGCCAAGAAGGAAGATGTTATTGCTGATGTTTGGCGCAGGTGTTGCGCTTATGAATGTGGTTTCAGGGGGGTATGTTTCGTTTACGGTGACGTTAAATGCGGTGCCGCCGGTGACGTTGATTTCAAGGGTGTAGTTCAAAATGCTGCTTTGGTTTGTGGCATCGAACGTGTCGCTTTTGCTTGCGCTGACGTTGAGTGTTTCGTTGCTTCCGCTTGATGTCTCTATTGTTGCGTAGGCGGTGAATCCGGTGACGTTGAATGTGAATACTCCGCCGATGTAGCTGTCTTCGGTGCAAGTTGAGAAGAGGCAGTCGACGAAGCTGCCGTTGTCGTTGAAGTCAGCAAGCGGCCGAGGATCGACGAATGCGATGTTGAAGAATTTGATTTGTGCGCTGGTGTTGAGGACGCTGACGTTGGTGCTGTTGACGAAGATTTGGTCTCTGCCGCCGATTCCGAATGTATTATTCAAGACTGATCGAGTGATGCTGGTGCTGTCGTTGATGGTGAAGTTGAAGAATTTCACGGTGATGTTTGAGAGGTTGAATGTGTTGTTGGTGAAGAAAGTTATCGTGCTTGCGTTGGTTCGTATCCAGTTGGTGCTGTTTCTGAATAGGTTTTCGGTGAATGTGTTGTTTTGGGGGGCGCTAAATCCGGTGAGGGTGAGGACGGATACCGCGTAGCTTAGTGTGCCGCGCGCGCTGAGTGAATTGTTTCTGAACGTGTTATTTGAGCCTACGCGCATGACGAGGGCGTCGTTTTGGCCGCCTCCGGTTGTATCGATTGTGTTGTTCTCTATGGTGTTGTTGAAACTTCCAATTGAGAACGCGCTTATTTGTATTGCCCCGCCGGTTCCTGCGGTGTTTGTGAGGGTGATATTGTTGCCTGAGATGATGCTGTTGTTTATCGCTTCTGCAACGATTGCTGCGGTGAAGTTGCTGCCGTTGATGTTGATTCTGTTGTCGCGTATGTACATTTCTCGAACCGGGAAAAACGCTCCTGATCCGGTCATGATGATTCCGTAGAGTGTGCT
>CAYXXT010000001.1:24242-29074 GCA_964469145.1 uncultured Methanosarcinales archaeon
AGTGTGCTTGTTTCTGAGAGTCCTGTTCCTGATATGGTGAGATTATTGTCTTGGACGGTGATGTTTTGCGCTCCGAAGAATTCCATGCCTCCGTGTTCGCTTGCGGTGCCTTCGTGGGCGACGGTTATGTTGTTGCCGGTGATTGAGAGGTTTTGCGCGGAGGAGAAATCAATTGCCGAATCAGTGTCGAGTCTGTCATTTTTCGTGATGCTGTTGTTTGCGATGATTCCGGAGACGGTTGAGAAGTCCATGACGTTTCTTGTTTGGTTGCTGATAGCGATGATGTTGTTTGTGATGCTGATGTTAAATACGGAATCAAAATCGAGGAATTCGAAGAGGTTCTCGGCGGAGACGCCGATGATTGTGTTGCCTGTTATGGTCGCGTTTTGTCCTCTGATTTCGAGGAAGTTTTCTTCGGTTGAACCTGCAAAGCTGTTGTTGTTGATGAGGAGGTTGTGGACGGTGTCGAGTCGTAAGATGACGTCTCCTCCGCTTGGGGCGGCTTGCATGAAGAATGTGTTATTGGTGAAGTTGACGAAGCTGCCGTCGCCGCTGACAATATCATCAGTGTCGTTTCCATAGAATGCGTTGTTGCGGATGTTACCGTAGGTGATGGTTCCGGGCGAATCGAAGAGGAGTCCTTCGACGCTTCCGCCGCTGCCGGTGATATTAATTATGCTGTTTTCGAGGAGGAAGTTGGTGATGCCTCCGGTGGCAGTGGCTATTTCTATGACTTCTGAGCCGTCTCGTCTTTGGGAGGTGAAACTGCTTGACCGTACCGTGATTCCGGAAGGGTTTGTTCCATAAATTCCAAGTGCCACGTCGATGAGTCCTGAGCCTCCGCGTGCCTGCGTGGTGACGTTGTTGACAAGCATGTCTGAACTGTTAAAGAGGAATACTCCTTCGCCGACATTGACGTTTGCAATCGTGTTTGAACTGCATTCCAAGAAGACAACGTGGGCGGCATCAACACTGTGTGTTCCCGGACACGCGGGTGATGCGCCGATTCCTCCATAGTAATAGATGGAGAGTCCATTGACGGTGTTTGTGGTTGAAATGTCTTGTCGTGTTTGGACTTCGGTGCCCATTGGGTAGACGAGTCCTTTTCCTGGTCCGGTGATTGTGTTTCCGGTTATGATTTGGACGCTATCGTTGACGAGTGTCGTGTCGATTTGTATGCCTTCGTCAATGAGTCTTGGAAGCGTGATGGTGTTTGATTCGATGCGTGTGTTGTTGATGATAAGTGAGGAGGCGGGTGCGAGTTGGATTGCGATGCCGCGGGATGTTGCGCTTTGGCTTTGTGCAGTTATGCTGTTGCCGAAGATGCGCGTGTCTATCATTTGTCGTCCCGCGCTTGCGCCTGTGCCTGAAATGTGGATTCCTTCGGTGGTGCCGGTTGTTCCTGTGGCGGTTATTGTGTTATTCTCGATGCTTGTGTTGGACGTGATTGATCCGCCGGTTCCTGTGAAGATGGATACGCCTGCGTTTCCGGTGGTTCCGTTGGTGGTGATTGTGTTGTTGTAGATTGAATTGTTTGCGCTGCTTGTGGTGCCGAGTTCTATTCCGTCTGCGTCTGATGAAGTGCTAAGCGCGATGATGATGTTGTCAAAAATGGCGTTGTTGTCTCCCGAGTAGAGGATGCCTTGTGTTTCTGCGAGGGTGCCGCGTGCGGTGATAGTGTTTTCGCTGATGATTGCATTATCCACGCCTGCGAGGAGGATTCCGCGAGTGGTTGCGGTTCCGTTTACCGTGATTGTGTTATTGTTGGCGATGAGCGTGTCGAGTCCTCCGTCGGCAACTATTCCGCTTCCTGCGGAGCCTCCTGCGCTGCCGTCGATGATGATGCAGTTTTGGATGGTGATGTTGGTTCGTGAGCTGGGAATGAAGACGCCAAATGTTCCGTCGCCGCCTCCAGTGTTAAACGTTATTGAGTTTCCGAGGCAGTCAAGGACGAGGCTGTTGTTTCCGATAGTAATGCAGCTGCCTGTTCCGCTGATTGGTCCGGCAAGCGTTGATGAATCGTTGATGGTGAATGGACAGCCGGTGACCACTGCGGAAATTGATGCTGAACCAGAGGTTGTGGAGCTTGACTGGTAAGGCTCGTTAATTGTTGGTACTGCATTGTCTGGATTTTGCATAACTTCGGTTGGCTGTGTTTCGAGTTCGCCTCGTGAGTTTGTTGTTTGTTCAGATTGCAAAGGCAGGTCGGCAGCACTGGGACTTACGGATGATTCATTTGAGGGCACGGTTGATTCGTCAGGAAGTAAAGTCGCTCCATCTATGGTGGTGCCATCGACGGTTTGTCCTGTCGGCGTGTTGGTGTTTGTTTGGGATAAGAATGCGAATGTGAGGAGCATTGCTGCGAAGACGAGCATGATGCCTGCGCTCTCTTTTTTCATACGCGCTCATAGCTGCTTTTCCTTTTTAAATGCTTCTATCGAGAAATGACGCGGAAAAAAAGAAGGGTGTAGAAGGGTGTTAATGTGAGTTTTACTGCACGCGTAGCGTCACTTGGTACACTTTTTCGGTATAAAACAAGCGTCGGTTTTCGGGCTTGCACTGGGGCGCGCTTGTGCCTGGTTGTTCGGGTGCGAAGACGCAGACGTTAAAGACGTAATCTCCTACGGGTGTTTGAACGCCGCTTGCGGTGTTGACGTCTGCTTTGATAGGAATGGGTTTTACGTCGGTTGCGCCTTTGGTGAGAGTGAATGGTGGTTGTGTTTTGAAGTTGCCGAGCCATTTTTCTTCGATGTGCGCGGCGTCTTTTTGCGAGACTGCTCGTCCGTCGGGTGTATAGGCGCCGTCAAAACCAGTCGAGATGCTGAACTGGCGCGCGGTGCCGATGTTTCGGATGCCAAGCGCGAACGTGGCAAAGCTTCCGCGTTCAACTTCTTTTATTGCGAGTGGGATGGAGACGAGTTGGTTGCCTGAGCGAAGGGATTGCATGAGTTGGTCTTTTGTTTGTCGGTCGATTTCTTGTTCGAGTTCTTCTGCTGACCCGAAGAATTTGAAGAGCATGGATATGGAGAGCATGAAGATGATGACTGCGATGATTATCATGACAACAGTAGAAATGGCGAATTCGATTCCGCGTTTGTTCATTTTATGTTTCATTTTTCATTCATCTTTTCTTATTCGCAGTTTCTACAAACTACGAACTAAAGACCACAAACTAATCTGCTGCGATGAGTGTTATTTTGCCGAGTGCTTTTTGGAATGTGCCGCGTTTTTCTTGTTCGTTTTGGACGTACATGTACCAGACGTTAATTGAGGGGTTGGTTTCTTCTTCCGCATCGGTTGGTGCGGGGAGTTGGATGCTTGCGGTTTTAGCAGAGGTCGTGTCGAGTTCGAGGTTGACGTTTGCTTCGGCGAGCTGCTGTTGTCCTTGAAGCACGCGAACGGTTTCAATAACAACCCGTGTTACTGTGGGGTCTTGTTGGTAGATTTTGAAGTCGATGTCGAGTTTGTCTTTTTTGGTGTTGAATGGGGTTTTGAATTTGTAGTTGTTGTTTAAATGGACGGGGCCGATGTTTCGGTCGTCAAAGATGCTTTGCGCGTCTGGTGCGACTCCTGATTTGAGTGATGTTAAGCATTGTCCGCCGCGGCACGAGTAATCAGTGTACGCGCCTGCGCTTCCCGAGCAGGTTCCGCAGTCTTGTGCACAATTGCATCTGTTTTCGGTTGTGTCGCATTTGAAGTTACCGCAAACGCCAGGGAGTGGTTCGTGTTTGCAAAAGCCTGTTGCCGAGTCGCAAGTGTCTCGTGTGCCTGCGTTTTTGTCATCACACTTTTTGGCGGCTTCAGTGGGCGAAGGACAGCTTGGTATTGTATTCGGATTGACATAGGTGAGTTTTTCGCGGTAGGTGATTTTTGCCGTTCCTTGTTTTGGCGTTTTTTTGCCCGAGGAGACGGTGTTGTAGTCGTAGTTGACGACGAGCGCGACAGTCGTGAGGTCGCCTTCGATGTCTGCGGGGAAGTCGAGGATGAATTCTTCGAGGACGGTTCCGCCGTTAAAGAGGGGTTTGTTGATGTCCTTTCGTGCGAGCGTGACTGTTCTTTTTTCTTTTGTTTGCGCGGTAATTTCTGCGCGGGTGATGATGTGGTCTTTGTTTTGGGCGCTTGCCGTGAGGCCAATTGTGGTGGTGAAGAGGTCTTTTTTGAGGTTGAATGGTAGATTATACTCGGTGTCTATTTTGAACTTGTCTCCCGCGCTTGAGGCTTCAGAGGTGACGAGAACGCCTTTTGAGGACGTGACGTCTTGGACGCATTCGTTGTTCACGCATTTTTGGACGAGTGAGTTGCTTCCTGCGACTTTGCCTTGGCAGAGCGGCATGCAGTCTGCGGGCGCGGTGCACTGGTTTTCGCCGGTCTCGCATTGACCGTTTCCAATGGTGTTAGGTATTGGTGTGTACTGGCAGAGCTTCTCTTCGTCGCATCTTGGAGTGAACGCGCTGCTTGGCTTGCCGGTGCAGTCTGATGCGGTTTTGCATTCTGCTTTCGAGCATGCAACTACTAATAATAGGAGAAGTGCAATAATGCCGATGTATCGCCTCATTTTAGTCTCTATTATACGAAGGGGTATTTAATAGCTTTTGGTATAGCTATTCTGCCGTTAGTGCAAATAAAAGTAAACTTTCCAATTCTCCGCAGTGCCTTTCTTGATTTATAGTCGATGAGTTCTTGAAGAGGAGAGATGAAAGAAAAAATGCCAACCAAAGAAGGTTGGCGAAAGACGGCACCGTTGAGCAACTTGGTTGCTCGCCAGCCTGCGAAGCTGGTATCCTAACGGATATCCGGGTTCAAATACCTTACGGTATCAGTCCGTTGGGATG
>CAYXXT010000002.1:0-6481 GCA_964469145.1 uncultured Methanosarcinales archaeon
TTATCGAATATTTTCGTATTGTTTTCTGTTCTGTTTGAGTTTGAGTGGTACTCGAGTCTGATGTATTGGTTTGTTCAATGATGTTGGATTCAGGCAGTGCTGTTTGTTCAGAAGTGGCCTGTTCTTCTGTTTGTATAGGTGAAGCGCGTGGTGTTTCAACAGTTGGGAACGTGACTGGTGTGACTTGGGTTGGTTGTTCGCGCGTAATGTTTGCCGCTCGGAAACCAACTGAGCCGCTTCCGCCGCCTCCGCCTGCGGGTGCTGCAATAACTCCTGGTACAGTCACTGTTGTCATTTGGAATGCGTTTGTTGTCGAGCTCGCACCGCTCAGGTTTACAAACGTAACGTTGACGCTATTGTTCAAGATGCCGCTTGTCATGTTCGAACTTACCGTAACGGTGATGTTAATTGTCGTGCTCGCGCCGGATGACAAATTGCCAAGCGCGAAAGTGTCGTTGCCCGCGCTCGGTAAGGGTGCAGTCAGAGTCAGGCTGACGTTATCAGGATACCCATCGACCGCAGTCACGTTGTAAGCAATCTCGTCGCCGGTATTCGTAATCGTTATCGTGTAACTAAGCACGCTTCCATTATTCACCGGGTCGGGCGTGTCTGTTTTCACAACGGTGAGTTCGGCAATTCCAAGAACAGTAGTGAGTTCGCTATCCGCAACCGTTCCTTGTTGTCCCGATACGTTTCTCCAACTCGCGTTCACCGTATTATTCAACACCGTTCCGTTCGCAACATTTGATCCGACCGTGACGGTGATGTTCACAAGGAAAGTTTCGTTCGGCGCGAGCGTGCCAATCGTAAACGTATTATTGCCCGATGACGGCGCTGGCTGCGTCGAAACTACATTCACTCCGGCGGGGTACGTCTCAGTAAGAGTCACGTTAAACGCAGTATCATCACCCGTGTTGTTCACAAGGATACTATAGTTGAGCGTGCTTCCTTTCACAACGGGATCAGGAGTGTCTGACTTAATGGACACAATAACCGGCGCACCGAGCACGGTTGTGAGTTCGCTGTCGTTTCCAGCTGTTAAACTACCCGAACTATTTTGGAATGTGACGTTGTACGAGTTGTTCAAGACTGTTCCGTTCGCGACGTTGCTGCCGACAGTGACGGTGATGTTGATTGTAGTTGTGCTGCCGTTGCTTAAGTTACCGAGGTTGAAAGTGTTATTGCCCGCGCTTGGAGAAGGTGAACTCGTTACAAAGCTAACGCCTGAGGGGTACGACTCCACGACAGTCAAGTTTTCAGCGGTCGCATTGCCTGTGTTGTTGATTTCAATTGTGTAAGTGAGCGTGCTTCCGCGCACAACTGGATCTACTGAATCATTTTTGTCGAATGTTAAGTTAATGACGGTGAAGTTGCCTGCAACAATGGTCTCCGCGGATGCATAGCTCGTGAAGCTTGTAACGTTGAACATGAAAATTCCGCCGGCGTAGCTGACTTCAGTACAGTTTGTACAGATGACAAACGTGCCGTTGTCTTCGAGGTCAACGAGTGCTTGTGGGTCGATAAACGTGAGTCCGTTGAGGGTGATTTGTGCGGTTTGGTTGAGGTAGGTGAGGTTGGTGCTGTTGACAAAGCTGAGGTTTGTTGAAATGTTGAGTTTGTTGCGCGTGATGTTTTCTTCTAAGGTGATGGTGAAGTTGCCGGGGATTTGGATTGCGCCGTTTGGTGTTTGGAATGTGGTGTTGGTGAGGTTTGTTTGGCTGGTTCCAGTGTGGTTGGCCCATTGTGTTGCGTTGTTTAGGATGGTATTTTCGAATACGGTGCCGTTTGAGTTGATGACATAGATTGCGAAGCTTTCGTCGCCTGAGGTGGTGATGGTGGTGTGGTTGAACGTGTTGGTGTTTGTTCCTTCGTTGCTGATGTAGATTCCGTGGTTTGCGTATGGTCCTGAGGTGCTGAATGAATTGTTGGTGAAGGTGTTGTCTGATTGTTTGAAGAATCCTCCGAGGAAATAGACGCCGTAGTTGTCGGTTTCGTTGCCGTGCACGGTGAGCGTGTTGTTGTTGAATGTGTTGTTGTGTGAGAGTCCTGAGATGATGATTCCGTTGTTTGCGGTGGTTCCGTTGACTCGAACAGTGTTGTTTTCGACGAGGTTGTAGGTTCCGTCGGCGATTCGTATTCCGCTGTTGTCCGCGGTTAGGCCGTCGGTTTGAATGAGGTTGTTTGCGAATGTCCCGTTGACGGGGCTGAAGAACATGTCGAGTCCGTAGCCGAGTGAGCCGGTGTCGGTTGAGTTTGAGATGAGGGTGTTGTTGAAGATGTAGAGGTTGGTTGAGCCGCCGGTGATGACTCGGTTGCCTCCGCCTGCTCCGTTTGTGGTGATGTAGTTGTTGGTGATGATTGCGTTTTCTCTGGGGTGGTTGATTCCGTAGTTTGCGCCGGACATTCCGTTTGTCGCGATGCTGTTGTTGTGTATGGTCATGTTTTCTCCGCCGGTGACAATTGAGATGCCGTAGTTTGACCCGCCAAACCCGCTTAGATTGTCGAATGTGCGGATGGTGTTTTGCGTGATGGTTGAGTTGTGTGCGCGCATGCGAATTGCGGTGTTTCCGCCGTTGAGTCCGCGGGTGAGGATTGTGTTGTTGGTGGTTTGAACGTTCCAGTGTTGGTTGCTTGACCCGTCAATGCCTAAGTTAAAGCCGCCATCTCCTTCTGTGCGGATGAGCGTGTTGTTGATGCTCGCGTTTTCAAAAGGCAAGAAGAGTATTGTGTCAAAGAGTAGTGCAGTGTTGGTTCCGCCAGCGCCGTCGGTTGAAATGCTGACGTTGTTGACAACGGAATTATTCGAATCGGTGAAGTGAATGCCGTAATTCGTGCCTCCTGTTCCATTTGTCTCAATTGACGTGTTGAAAAAAGTCACGTTTTCACTATTTGAAACGTTAGCGCCCGTGTTCCCCGTACCGGACGCGTTTCCATCAACAAACCTGCAATTATTTATGGTGACATTGCGCATACCTGAAACAAAGACACCTTCATCGAAATCACCACCCGCAGTATTCCAAGTCACGTTGAATCCGGCGCAATCAAGAACAACATTGCTCGTATTCACAATGACAGCAGTCGCAGGACAAGTAATGTTCACACCCAAAGTAGTATTAGTATTCACATAAAGCGGACACACGCTCACATTCACAGTCTCACTCGCCGCGTGGCTGGTGAAGTGGGAGACGTTAAACACAAACACGCCACCCGTATAACTAATTTCGTCGCAGTCGGGAGTGTTGCACATGGAGAACACGCCGTCATCGTTTGTATCAATGAGCGCTTGCGGGTCGGTGAATGTCAAATTATAGAGCGTGACTTGTCCGCTCGCGTTGAGCCAGCTTGCGTTGCCGTTTGACGTGTTGATGAAACTGTTGTTGTAGCTGACGTTGAGGTGTGTGGCGTTAAGGTCGATGTCGGTTGGTACGTCTGATGCGTTCACGATGAGGATTGTTCCGTTTGACGCGTTGAAGAGCACGTTTCTTAAAGTATTATTAGTGATTGCAGTGGTTGCTTGTATCCAGCTCGCGCTTGAACTGGTGTTGATGGTGAGAGTGATGTTGTCAAATGTGTTGTTTTGTGGTGGCGGAGTAACGAGACCGAATCGTAAGGGGACTCCTATGTCTGTTCCAATGCTGACGTTGGTGAGGTTTGCTCGTGATGTTGATTCTCGGACAAGAACGACCCAGTTGTTTCCGCTGTAAAAGTATGAGTTTGTGATTGTTGCGTTGCGGGCGAAGTCTAAGTCGAGTCCGAAACCGCTCGTCGTTATGGCAGTCACGTTGTCAACAAGAGTGTCATTGGTGAATACGAGTCTGAATGCTTCGCCGGATCCTCCGCGGAAGTTGCTGTTGCGAATGGTTAGGTTTTCAAGGGTTACGATTTCAACTCCTTGGTCGGTTATGCTGACTCCGCTGGCGTTCTCGATTAAATTATCATTGCTCTGGATTTCAAATCGCATTGCTTCAGAACTGGTCGTAACCGCGGTGTAATTGCGCACGACGTTATCACTGCTGTACGCTTCAAACCAAAGTCCATAGAAGCTATCGCTTGTCGCACTCATGTTTTCCAGGGTGTTGTTTGATGAATTGAACAAAGTAATTCCCGACCCGACAGTCGAGTTGAATGTATTGAGGATGATTGTGTTGTTATAGCCATGATTCATGCGCAAACTGTCCGCTTGGGAGTTGCTTATTGTCTGGGTTGTCGTGTTCGTGATACTGCTGAGATTTGTGTAGTTGAGGAAGATGTCGTGCGGTTGGAACGTGTCGGGGCTGCCTAAGATGATGTTGCAGTTGCGAATGGTGATGTTTGTGTGCTCGGTTGAGACGATGCCATACGTCTCACTGTCCACGTTAGAATGATTGATGAAGTATCCGGCGCAATCCCACACGATGTTGTCTGCATTTATGAGGACGGCTGTTCCGTCGCACGTAAGATTTTCGTCCATTGTCGTGCTTTCATTTGCGATGTATGGACAAGATGGGCTAAACGAGATTGTTGTCTCGCTCGCCGCGTGACTCGTGAAGTGTGAAACGTTAAACACGAATGTTCCGCCCGCGTAACTCACTTCGTCGCAGTCAGGGGTATTGCAAGTTGCAAATACGCCGTCGTCATTTGTGTCTATAATCGCGCCGGGGTTGGTGAAAGTGAGTCCATTGAGCGTTACAATGCCGCTTTGATTGAGGAGGCTGAGAACTGTCGAGTTGAGATGGCTGTTATTGGCGCTGATGTTGAGAACAGAGCGGTTAATGTCTGTGTTCGAGAAGAGGGTGAAATTGCTGATAATCGCGATGCTGCCTTGTGGCGTTGCAAAGGTGGTGTTTGTGAAATTGGTCATTGGGGCGGAGATGGTGCGAATCCATTGGCCGGTGTTGTTGAGCACGGTCATGTTGAACAATGTTCCATTGGAGTCGTTGATGAGGATGCCGTAAGCGGTTGAGGTGTTGGTGAATATTGTGTTATTGGTGAGTCTGCTTCCATTGCTGAATTGGGAGATTTCTATGCCTGTGTTGGTGGCATTGATGGTGTTGTTGATGACAGAAGTATCGAGTGTTGTTTCGTTCATGAATATGCCAAAGACGCCGCAGAAGGACATGTTGTTATTTTCTATACTGGTGTTGTCTGAGCCTAAGATGACGATGCAGGACTGGTTTGCAGTGAGGTTGTTTCCGCTGATGTTGCCCGCGTGGTTTGACGTGCTTGAGATGTAGATGCTGCGGTTTGCCGCGCTGATATTGTTTTGCAAAACGAGCATGCCAAGTGAGCCGGACTGGTATTGAATTCCGTCGTCGGTGCAAGTGAAATTGTTGTTTTGGATGCGAATGGTATCAGATCCGATATCTCTGAAACAGTCAACTTGTGCAGTCACTCTGTTGCCAGTGATGTTGATTCTGTGGTTGCTGCTGCTGAGGTTGAGCCCGTGACCGCCGGTTGCAATGATTGTGTTGCTATCGATGATATTGTCAGTCGAGCTCGAGCCGAGGTCGAACCCGTTGAGGCCTGCGGTAATTCCGTTGAGCCGGAAAGTATTGTTGGCGCTGCCGGAGAGGAAGATGCCGTTGCCTGCAGCAGTGATGGTGTTTGAGAGGATGGTGACGTTGCTGGTTGTGGACGTAAGATCGACGCCGCTGCTCGTGGTGCCGCCGGTGGTTGTGATAGTGTTGCTTTGGACGAGTACTCCTCCGCAGCCGTTTGGTTTTCCGCCGATGACGCAGGTGACGAAGGATACGCCGTCGTCTGCTGCAGAAATGGTGTTTCCGCGGATAGTGTTGTTGCCCGCGCCGAATTCAAACCGAACTCCGTCGTTGCCTGCGTTGATGCTGTTGTTCTCGATTGTGTTGTTTCCATCGTCAACGGTAAGAGAGTCGCTCGTGATGAGGACTCCGTTGAGGCCGCTAGTGATGGTGTTGTTGTAAAAAAGGGTGTTGTTTGAGACGAGGATGTAGAGTCCTCTGCCAAGGGCTGTGTCGTTTGAGTGAATGATGTTTCCGTGCGCAATCAAGTCATCAACGCGATTTACTTGCAGGCCGGATGCGTTTCCCGTGATGTTGTTATCGACGACGCGGACTTCGCTTGTGCTGTCTATCTCAAAGCCGCGTGTTGGTCCGCTCAGACTCACGATGCTGTTGTTGGTCAAGTTGACTCGTTCTCCTGCGTTGATTAAAACGCCGTGGTAGAAGTCGCCGATGATGTTGAAAGTGAAAGTGTTGCGGTCGATAGTTGTGTCGAGCATCGCGTCGTTTGCCCAGATGCCGCGTACGTTTCCGTTGGTTCCATTAAAGCTAAACGTGTTATTTTGAATAACGGCTGAAGTGATGCCTGCGGAGAAAAGCAGTCCGTTTCTGTCTCCGCTGTTGTTTGTGTTTGAAACTATTTGGTTGTTCGTGATGGTGATATTGCTTCTATTGAATGGGACAGTGATGACGGATGCGGTTCCTGCGCTGGATATTCTATTTTGAGAGAAGGTATTGCCGGTTAC
>CAYXXT010000002.1:6491-7463 GCA_964469145.1 uncultured Methanosarcinales archaeon
TGATGCACCGTGACGCCGGTGGGGCCGCTTACCCAGACTCCGTAAAAGAACGTTCCTGAGATGCTGTTATTTGAGAAGAGAGACCCGGTTCCTCCAATGACGGCAGATCCATCGCTGAAATTGTTGACGAAGATGGTATTGTTTGTTACCAGGCTGTTGTTGCCTTCGATTTCAAGCAAGCTTGAAATGCTTGAAGCTCCCTGCAATTCTCGGAAATTGCAGTTGCGCACCGTCATTGAAGTTGCACCGCTTATTCCTTTGACGAGCTGAGTGCCGGTGTTGTTTGAGGTGAGGGTGAATCCGTTGCAGTCGAGCGTGACGGATGTGTTTAAGTTAATGCAGGTTGGCGTATCGCCGACAATATCGTTCAGGAGTGTGCATGTTGCGCCGACGGTTCCCGCGCACAAGTCGCAATCGGTGCAGTTCGTGCAGCCGGCGGAAATTGATTTGCTTCCGTCTGAGACTGAGCGCGTGGAGAAAAGAGGTATTTGTGCTGAAGGTTTTTCTTGTGTACCTGGCGCAGCTATTGGTTCACGCACGGTTCCGCGAACAGCCGGCGCCGTCGAAGAAGATCGTGCGGCCATAAACGTGACTGGTTTTGCTATCGTGTTTTCCGCGTCGCTGACAAGAAGAGTGATTGTGTAGTCTGGGAATGGGTGTGGAATCAAGAGCGTGAGAATATTTCCATCAATTGCAGCCGCGGAGTCATCGGTGAAGTAAGTCAGTGTTTCGCCGTCAGAATCAATAAAATAGTCGTTTAGGTTGACAACAAAGGGTGTGTTCTCAACGACGATTTCAGAGGCGAGTTGGACGGGTGGCGCGTTAAAGGTTTGTAGTCCGCTAATTCCGCTCGGCGCGAGCATGTAGCCGATTGCTCCAAGAGCGGTTGCTACTACAATTATTATTACGAACAATTCCACCCCTTTCATAATGGATTTAAGAATGGTTCGACCGTTTATAAAGGTTTCGACG
>CAYXXT010000002.1:7473-23246 GCA_964469145.1 uncultured Methanosarcinales archaeon
AGTGCTAAGATGTCTTGGTCGAGTTTTTGGAGGTCTGTTGGAGGGGAGTGTGATTGTTTTTGCGTTCGTTTGGACCTAATCGCAAGGGCCGGGGGCAATGGTTGTTCGTAAATTGTACCGTTTCGAGCTGGGCGTCTTTGGATGACGAGCAGGATTGCCGAAATAAGGACGAATGCGACGAGCGCGAGGAGCGCGATGGTCCAAGAGGACGAGGTCGTGTTTGATATCTGTTCAGTGTCGTTTGACTGAACTTGCTCTTGTATTATCTGAGGTGTTTCTTGTGATTCTGGCTGCACGGGTTCTTCAATGGATTCTTTAGGAGTGGGAACGTTTTGCGCGGGAGGCGTTGTTGTAGGAAGAACAGTTGGCCAGCTGACAGGGTATGTTTGTACCGGTTGTTCGCGCGTAACGTTTGCAGTGCGGAAGAAGTTGCTTCCGCCTCCTCCGCCTCCGCCGCTTGGCGCGGCAGGAACTGCGGGCGTGGTCACGGTTGTTGCTTGGAACGCGTTCGTGGTCGTATTTACTCCGCTCGTGTTTGCAAATGTCACGTTCACCGTGTTGTTGAGTACGCCTGAGGTCATATTGCCGCTCACGTTTACCTTGATGTTAATCGTCGTGCTCGCTCCAGGCGTCAAGTTGCCTGCATCAAAGGTATTGTTGCCCGAAATAGGCACAGGAGAACTGCCGTTGAAGGTCAAATTAACATCGTAACCATCAACCGCGGTGATATTGTACGCAATTTCATCTCCCGTATTCGTAATCGTGATGGTATAGCTCAGGACGCTTCCGTTATTCACAGGGTCAGGACTGTCAGTTTTCACAACACTGAGTTCAGGGATGCCAATGACAGTGGTCAACTCGCTGTCGTTTCCGCTCGTCGTTGTTCCGCTGCTGTTTTGGAACGAGACGTTGTACGAGTTGTTCAGGAGTGTTCCGTTTGCAACGTTTGAACCAACGGTCACAGTGATGTTTATCGTGGTTGTGCTGCCGTTACTCAAGTTGCCAAGCGCAAACGTGTTGTTTCCGCTCGTGGGCGCAGGTGTTGACGTGACAAAGCTGACACCCGCCGGGTACGTTTCCACGACGGTCAAATTCTCGGCGGTCGCGTTGCCTGTGTTGTTGATTTCAATTGTATAACTGAGCGTGCTTCCGCGAACAACCGGGTCAACAGAATCGTTTTTATCAAACGTCAAATTGATGATGGTGAAGTTGCCCGCGACGATTGTTTCAGCGCTTGCATAACTCGTAAACGATGAAACGTTGAACACGAAAATTCCGCCGGCGTAGCCGACTTCGGTGCAGTTCGGACAAACAACAAACGTGCCGTCGTCTTCAAAGTCGACAAGTGCTTGCGGGTCGGCGAATCCTATGTTGGTGAGTGTTACTTGAGCTGTGGTGTTGAGTGTGCTGACGTTTGTGCTGTTGACGAAACTGAGGTTGTTTGTAATGTTAAGTTGTTGTTGGGTGATGGTAGTGTCATTAAGAAGGAGGCTTCCGTTGAATCGGATGCTGCCGTTATCTGTTGCAAAGGTGGTGTTTGTGAAATTGGTCGTGCTGTTGGTGACGTTAAGCCAGCCAAAGCTGTTGTTGAGGGTGGTGTGTTGAATGCTGGTGTTCGTTGAGCCGTTCACGAGGATGACGAAATTGCTGGTGTTGAGTGTGTGAAGGTTTAGCGTGCTAAACGTGTTGTTGCCTGCGTTGTTGACCAACAAGGCGTGCCCGTTTCCGCTGACTGTATTGTTTGTGATGAGGTTGCGTGAGCTGCCGGAAGGGACGTTTGCGTAATAAACTGAATCTGTTCCTGCGAAATCGTGCCAGACGACGTGCGCGCGCTGGTTTTTGTCAACTTTGATGAATGGTTTCACGGGAGGAGAGCCTGGGCTAAAGACGTTGGAGGTAGAATTGCTGAGCGTTGTTTGCGGGACGAGGACGTTGAGATTGTTGTCAAGCAGTGTGTAAACGATTCCGCCGTTGGTTCCAATCGATGCTTCTTTCCATACTATGTGTAGGTTGCCAATGCGGTCAACATCAATCGCAGGGTTCACTGACCTGAAGCCATCGTTTAAACTGAGTGGAACCATGTTATGTCTCACGATGGCGGCCAAGCTGGAATTACTGCCGTCCAAGCTTTCGTTGTACGGTTCGAGTTGGGTGATGTAGCTTTCGATGCCTAAACTTTCGTCATGGATGACGACGTGTGCGACGAGGTTTTCGTCGACCGCGATTTGGGGGAAGTTTGCGAACGAGAGTGTGGTGTTCGTGATTGTGGTGGGCGCGATGAGGATTTGGCTCGTATTGCTTGAACCGTTGATCATCATGTACATAATGCGGTCTCGTGGTTCGTTGCGGAAGACGACGTGGATGTTATCGAACCTGTCAATGGCGAGGTCAAATCCGAGCCGGTCGGTCTGAGTGTCGTTGGCTTCGGCCTTTACGACTTCGATAATTGTGGAAAGGTTCGGGAAAGAGGAGAATAGTCCTGTGGTCGTATCGTTGAAGCGTGTGTAACGTAATCTGAACTGGCTGGTGCCTCCTCCTGTTGTGCCTTCATCGCTCCAGACTCCGTGGAGTTTTCCGTTGCTGTCTGAGACGATGCGCATGTTGATGGATCGGGCAATCTCGTCAGGGGTGATGTTGATGGCGAAGGCCGCTCCTTCGAGGATGGTGCCGTTCTTGAGGAACTTGCCCATAACGGTTTCGACTTGGTTGGGATCGCCGCCGCCGACGTCGTTTCCGGTGAAAACGATGAAGAGGGTGTCGTTTGCGGTTTTTGCGAGGAACGGTGTCCTGATTGGTTCTTCATCGTTGGTGAGGAATGCTGAATCGTTGAAGAGGACATTGCCTTCATTGTCGAGTTTTTCATAGCAGATGTTGCCGGTGAATATTTCTGTCGTGCGGCAGGCCGCAACGACGTGGATGTTGTTGTCTGAATCTATTGCGAGGTGCGGTTGAATGTTGGTGCGTCCTGTGTCGAGGGTGCGGATGAATGCGCGTGATTGCGGTTCGGTGAACAAGTGGAGTGCGGAAATGTTGGCTCCGCTGCCGGTCATCGAGATGGTGTTGTTATCGATGGTGTTGTTTTCGCTTGATTGGTGGACGAAGATGCCTGAGCTGTTCGCGGTTGCGTTGCTCATGATTGTGTTATTGTGAATGGTGGAGAGGATTGTTCCAGTGAGGTTGATGCCAAATGTGCTGCTTCCGTTTATCGTTGTGTCCGTGATGATGCAATTGCGGATGGTGACGTTCTCGCGTCCGCTGGCAAAGATGCCGCTGTCAAATCCGCCTCCCGCAGTGTCGTACTCTATTGTGTTCGCGGCGCAGTCAAGCGTGACGTTGTCTTGTGCGATAATGACCGCGGTTGCGGGACAGGTAATTCCTGCTGCAAGCGTTGTGGAAGTGTTGATGACTTGAGTGCAGTTGCTGCTCACAATTGTCTCGCTCGCAGCATATCCGGTGAAACTGAGCACGTCAAAGGTTAGGTTGCCCGCGCTGAACGTGCTGTTTTCGCATTGCGGCGCTGTGCAATCGACAAACGTTCCATCGTTCTCAAAATCAACAAGAGGAATCGGGGCAGTAAAGGGCAGTCCGAAGAGTGACACGCGTGCTGATGTGTTGAGGAATGAAAGTGTTGAACTGTTGAGCTGAGTCAGATTATATGTTTCGTTGAAGCCAAGGGAGCCGTCGAGGGGGTCGCCTACGGTCGCAGAGTTTGGAAGGATGTACGTTCCTGTCCAGGTGACTGAGCCGTTGTTGCTTCCGAATGTGAAGTTGGTGATGGTGTTTGCGATGTCTTCGAATCCGGAGGCAAGCATCCATTGGGGTGATTGGGAGAGGATGGTGACGTTGGTGAGCTGGATGAGTTCGTTTCCGCTTGCGGGGAATCCGCTGAAGTTTTGCAGGTTGAGGCCGCCGGTGGCGTTTGCGATGTGAAGGTTGTTGACTATGGTGTTTGCGGCTGAGCTTACGAACGTGCCGCCGCCAAAGAGAAATATGTTGGTGAAATTGCCGGTTGCTGCAGAAAAAATGCCGACGCTTGAACTGTTGTATGCGGTGAAGTTTTCAACAAGCGCGCTCGCTGCTGAATTAACGCTGATTGCGTCATTGCAATTGAACGCAAGGTTGTCTTGCAGCGTGGCTGAGACTGGATTTGGGTAGCCGTCGAGGTTAAAGCAGGTGCCTCCTGGTCCGTCAACCGTATTATTGTACAATGTGTGATTCACCGTGACCGCAAATGTGTTTCCATTGACGCTGATGCCCGCAAACGAGCCGTTCACGCGGTTGTGGCGAATGAGTGTTCTGTTTCCTTCACTGATGGTTATTGCACCGGGCGTATTAACAATTGTGTTGTTGCGCGCTTCACCGTCGTTGCTGAGCGTATAAGTGATTCCGCTTGACCAGTTGATGAGGATGCAGTTTGCGACCGTGACGTTGTCCGAAGTGTCGACGCGGACCGCGGTTCCCGTACCATTGCCTGTGAGAGTGAACCCGTCGCAGGTGAGCGCGGTGTTTGCTGCGGTGACGTTGATGCAGTCTTGGCCTGTTCCGGTGATGTTATTGCCAACGGCGTATGAGCCGGAAACGTTGAGCTCGCAGCAATCGGTGATTGGGTTTCCGCACGCGCCCGAAACAGTCGCCTCGCTCGCAGCATAACTTGAGAAGCTTGAAACGTTGAACACGAATGTGCTTCCGTTGTAGCTTGATTTATTGCATGTGGGCGCCACGCAAGAAACAAACAAGCCATCATCTTCGTAGTCAACGACAACTGAAGCATCGCTGAAGTTAAGGCCGTAAAGCGTGATTTGCGCGGTTGTGTTGAGACTTGTCAAATTGGTGCTGTTAAGGAAACTATTGTTGAAGGATGTGTTCAACTGTATCTTGGTTATGTTGATTGTTCCGGTGATGCTGAAATTTTGAGGAATATTGATGCTGCCATTTTGGGTTTCAAAGGTTGTGTTAATGAATAATGTCTCGTTGCTTGCAGTGCTTTGTATCCATTCCGAAACATTCACTAATCGGGTATCGTTCAAATATGTGCGATCCGCTCCGGTGCCTCCGCCTCCGCCTCCTGATCCGGTGCCAATTTGGACTGCGTAACTGTTTGTGCCGTTGGTCGAAATCGTGTTGTTGACAAAATAGGTGTTATTGCTCTGACTTCTTACACGAATGCCTTCGCTTGTCGCACCGTTAGTTGAAATGATGTTGTTTTGAAAAATATTGTTTTGTGCTCCTTGTGATACGACGAGTCCTGCATTGTTTGCGCCAGTCCCGTCGGTTGTGATGCGGTTGTCTGAGACGTTATTTGTGTGGCTGTTCCACTCTGCCTTGATGCCTTGGGCAAAATCAGTTCCATTTGTTGTGATGTTGTTGAATGTGACGTTGCTTTGATTTGATTCGTCGAGGACGATGCCGTAGTTGAACTGGCCGCTGCTATTTGCAAAGATAGTGTTTTGCGTGACAACCAATAACTGAGAGCTGCCGAGGTGTACTGCTTCTCCCCATTCGCTTCCGCCGGTGATGACGGTGTTGCCTGACAAGGTGTTTCTGTTTGACACGTTATCAATTCGGATTCCGTGGTTTGCGTCAAGAGAGCCTGATGTAGTGATGTAGTTATTGTCTACGAGGTTGTCGTGAGAGGTTGTGTTAATCAAAATTCCGTAGTTTCTTGTGGTTCCGTTTGTGGAGATGATATTAGACGATATTGTTGTCTGGTTGCTTCCGTTGTTGAGATGAATTCCATAGTTGTGAGCGCCGATTCCGTCAACAATGAGTGTATTCGAGCGGATTGTGTTATTAAACGAGCTGCTGTTGATTTCTATTCCTCTGTTGTCATCTCCTGAACTGTTGACTTGAATGCTGTTATTTTCAATGGTGTTATTTGATGAATATCGGAGGAGGAATCCTTTCGTGCGGCTTGTTCCGTTTACCGTTATCGTGTTGTTTGCGAAAGTGTTATTTTGGCTGATGAATGTTGTCGGGCGCAGGGTGAGGAAGACGCCGTAAGTGATGCTTCCTGTGCTCGTAATAGTCATTGAGTTATTGGTGACTATGCTATTGTTGCCTCCTTCAAAAGCGATGGCGGAAATATTGCCCGTGCCATTAAGGATGAACGTGTTATTCGCGATTGTGATTTCGCGCCCGCGATCGACTAACACAGCTGAGAGCGGTCCTGTTTCTCCGCTTCCGCGGCCGGAAACATTAATGTGGTTGTCGGCAATGGTAACATTGCTGTTTGTTTCTACTTCAATGCCTCCGTATTCGTTGCCGGTGGTAAATGCCATGACAAGCGTGTTGTTCACGACTTGCAAGTTCGAGCCTCCTGCTAAGAGGAGGTGAAATCCCTGCGTTCCTGTTTTATACACGCTGTTGTTATAGAAAAGGCCGCTGATTTCGAGCATTGCCAGATAGTCAGTTGTGCCGTTGTCAACAAAAATGTTGTTGGTAATGTTATAATTGGCGCCTGAAAAGTCTGCAAAGGAGTTCGAGGTGACTTCTCCGATGAAATAGTTATCCGCAACAGTGATATTTGAACCGATGCTCTCGATGATGTTTTCATCTGCAATACCTGTGAAAGTATTGTTGGTGATGTTGATATTGTCTGCGAAATTACGTAAGCCCGCGTCTGCGCTGGTTGAGTCATCAACAATGACTGTATTATTGCTAAAGACAACCATGCTTCCATCGAGGCGAACGACGTCGTCAGTGTTGTTACCGAAGAAAGTGTTATCGAGTATGCGTGCATTGCCGATGCCGCTTGCAGGATTTGCTCGAAAGGCGAGTCCTCCGGTGCTTCCATCGGTGACGTTAAATGTATTGTTAGCGACGAAAAAGTCGTTGAGCGCGACATTCACTAGGAATGCAGTGTGGTCAAAATTGGTAAATGACGAAAAAATAGATCGATTGATGATGAAGTTGCTTGCTGCGCCGTAAATTCCAAAAGCCGCGACATCTTGGTCTCCGCGGGGCAGGACATTGATATTGTCAACGACGAGGAAGGAGACGTTGTAAATGAAGACGGGTCCGATTGTTCCGCCTTGTATCGTGTTGATGCTGCACTCAATAAGGTTGAGTTCTCCTGCATTGCCGATGTGAACGCCGGGGCAGGCGGGCGAATTCCCGATGCCGCCATAGTAATAGATCGTATCACCGTTTATCGTGTTGGAGGTCGAAATATTTTGTTTGAAGTGCGTATTTTGTCTGCTGACGCGGATACCGTAGCCGGGGCCGGTAAACGTGTTTGAGGAGATGTGCGCTTGGGTGTTGTTGCGGTGTGTGACGAGATCGATTCCCTCATCAAGGACATCAGAGAGCGTAACTGTGTTTGACTCGATAATTGTGTTGTTAATGAAGAGTGTGTTTGCGCCGATTGTTATTGCATCATCGTTTTGTGTTGAGAGTCCTCCTGCGAGCGTGATGGTGTTTCCGGTGATACGTGTGAGTTCAACTTGGCTGTTTGTTGCGGATCCTGCAATTTGAATACCTTGGGTGGCGCCGGTTGTCGCTCCAGGGCTTATCGTGTTTCCCGTGATACTGTTATTGGTGGCAGTTGAGCTTGCCGTGGTGAGAATGATTGCCGCTCCCGCATTGCCCGTGGTACCTTCGCTAAAGAGATTATTTACGTTAATAGTTGTGTTTGTGGGTGAATTGAGGAGTTGGATTGCATCATTGTCAGAGGACGTTCCGGTGGCGCGCACAGTGTTGCTGTAAACGCTGACGTTGCTTGGGGAGGTAAGCAGGATGCCGTGGTTTGTGCTGGTGCCGTTTGATTGAATGGTGTTGTCGTGGATTTCGCTGTCTGCGAGGCTGGTGAAGCGAAGGGGAACGTTGTTTGCGCCTGCGACTGTGTTGTCTATAACGCGGCAGTTGCGGATGGTGATATTGCTTATGCCTGTTCCTGTAATTCCTGATGTTGCAGTTCCTCCTGCCGTGTTAAATGTGATGGTGAATCCTGCGCAGTCAACAATGATGCTTCCTGTTGCAAGAGTAAGGCAGGTTCCGGTCGCACTGATATCCGTATCCATCGTATACGTTTCAGGGGTTGCATTCGAAATTGTCTGGCAGCTGGACAGGTTTGTTGCTGAAATGGTAATGTCAGATATTCCGCCTGATGGGGCTGATGAGGCTGCTGATTCTGACGACTCCGGCATCTCCGCTGATTCCGCTGGCTCAGATGACGCTGCCGCATCAGCAGTTGTTCCAACGAGAGTCATTTCTTCAACGATTGTTTGTTCGATTTGTTGTGCGATTGGCGCTAAGACTGCAGGAGGTGTTGTTTCGAGTGTTCCGCGCAACTGTGCACCTGGTAATGTCTGCATGAGCGGAGCGATAAACGTGAATGGTTTTGCAACAGTATTTTCTCCGTCGCTTACGGTGATGGTGATGGTGTATTCACCGGAAGAATCAAAGGGTGGAACAAACGTGAGTGTGTTTCCTTCAACAAGAACTGCCGGGTCTGACGCAGAATAAGTAAGGACGTTTCCATCTGAATCAAAGAACACTTTATCTAAGTTAAGCAGGAATGGCGAATTGTCAACGAGCACAGAAGAAAGTGATTGTGATGGCGGTGAGTTAAACGTTTGAAGCCCGCTAATTCCGCTCGGCGCAGTCATGTAGCCGATTGCTCCAAGAGCGGTTGCTACTACTAGTACTATTACGAACAGTTCCACCCCTTTCATAACAAGAATTAGAGAGTAACTTTATTTAAAAAGGTTTCGTCGGAGAAAAAGCCGTAGAAAAGAGAGAGAGAAAAACGCGAAAAAAATCAGCGGATTCGTTCAAATTCGTTGATGACGAACCAGGCAAAGAGCACCATGACAAGCGCGCCTGCGAGGAGGTACCAGAGTCCGTCTTGAATGTCTACTGCGATACTTTGGTATACGCCAAAGCCCATGAGTGCTGCGCCAATCCAAAGGAACTTGTCGAGTACTAATTTCATAATCTCGAATTCTTCGTTGCTGCTGAGTCTGCGTTTGATTTTTCCGACTGCCATTTTATTTCACCGGGAGGACGAATGTCTTGCTTGCGTATATTTCAAATTCTGGGTTTTGCGCGCAGGACTGGTCGCCTTTTGCTTTGTAGACGTTAATTTCCATGCTGTACGAGTCTGGTTTGACGTTGCGCACTTGAATGACTGCGTCAAAGACGTCGCCTTCGTAGTTTTTCAAGTCGAATTGTCCGAGGATGCTGGTGAACCAGTTTGCTTCTGAGTTGACGCGTGCAACGTAGTCTTGTCGGTCAGTCATGTCGTATCCGCCAACGGATACGGGGTATGGTTGTCCGCGGACGCATTCGCCGTCTGGTGAGAATGGCTGCATGCAGCGAACTTCAACGCGAAAACAAACCCGGTCGCCTTCTTGGTTAGCTGCAGTGTTTCGAACTCCGACAAATACGTTCTCTGGCTTTCCTACGGACACTTGGTCAGGTGCGGGGAAAACAAGCAGTTCTCCGCCTGTTCGTACTTGTTCTTTGAGTTGTTCTTTGATGTTTGATAGTTCTTTTCCGACGAGTTCTGTTCCTGCGCCGAATTGTTTTTTGATGAATCCGATGCCGAGACCAAGAACGGTGATTGCGATGATGAGAACGACGATTGCAGTGATGGACAATTCAAGGGCTGCTTTTTTGTTGTGTTTGAATATACTTTTTCGTGTATTATGCATGCTGTTCCCTCTTTTGTGTTGTTTTAAAGCACATGTTGCTATATAAATATTGCGTCGTACTCATGTTAGTTCTTAGTCTTTCGTCAATCGTCGTTCGTCATTCATACGAATAACAAATAACCAATAACGAATTACCAATAACGAACAACTAATTTACGCTTCTGTCCACGAGTCATCTGTTGTGCTTTCTGGTTCGTAGACGTTGCAGGAGCAGTTTGCGTTGCCGTCTTCAGTGGTAAATGAGCATTCGAGTGCGGGTGTGGAGAATGTTCCGCGTTCAACGATGAAGAGTCCGTTGTTTGTGCCGTAGAGGTTCATGCGAAGGCCGGTGAGGCGTGCGACGCCTGGCGGCATGCGAATGGTACTGTGTGAATTGATGGAGACAAAAGTGTCTTCGGGATTGTTTTGGTTGAGTGTTTCTCCGGTTATCATGTCAAGTGAGCCGATTGTTCTGTCCATGCCGAAGTTAAGCGCTGCAACTCTTCCTTCCTGAGTTGTCTGATAGCCTGATGTAACTTCAAGGGGTTGGAGTGCAAGTGATTCGTAAAGCGCCTGCGCAGTATCTCCGCATTCGCCGCGGGGGAAATAAACTGCCGCGGTTCGCAAAAAGCGGTTGATGACGTGGTCGAGTGTGTATGCGTAGTGCGTTTTTTCTTCTTCCGCAACTACCGCTCCCGTCGGACTCGCCAGTCGGTAATCAATATTGAGTTGAAGAAGAGTGAAGAATGCGATGAGGAAAAAGCTGAGCGTGAGTAAGACGGGATGTCGCATAGTGCACTAGTACCTCTTTTAAACAAATGGAGTCCGCCATGTTTATAAACATTCGCCTGTGATTCAGCAATATGGATGTCTTTACGCGTTGCATGGCGGGCGGGAAACCGAAGTTTTTCATCACCGGCCACACCGTATCTCGTTTTGTCACGAGTCCGTTTTTGGTCTGGTGTGATTTTTTCGCGCCAAAAGACGAACGCGATGAGAAGGGTGCGTACTTGCACGTTTTGTTTGACCGCGGTATTGACCACGAGAAGCGCATCCTCCGCGAGCAGTACGGGAGCGCGATAAAAATAGAGGCGCCGACGTTCGAGGATGGATTCAAAAAAGTAGTTGAGTTGTGCCAACAAGGCGCGCCTGCATTGACTGCGACTCCTTTCTTTTTCATGAGCGAACAGCTCGAGGGCATTTTTGACGTTTTGGAAAAGAGAATGGGCGAAAAGAGCGTTTTCGGTGATTTCCATTATGTCGTAAAAGAAATTAAAAGTGCGATTCGTATCAAGCCGGAATACATCATGCAGGCGGCGTTTTACAATTATTTGCTCGGAAAAGTGCAAGGGTACACGCCGGAAATTTTTTACTTAATCGACCGCGACGGAAAGGAGTACAAATACAACTATGCGGATTATGCGAATGAATTGCAAAACATCATCAAGGAAATTTATGCAATCATGGATGGTAAAGTTATTTCTCCGACGGCAAAGAGCTGCAAATGGCCGTGGGAGTCGTATTGTCTTAAGCGCGCGGTTGAAGCGGATGACGTTTCAATTCTTCCAAGTGTAGGTCCAAGCGTGAAAAAACAGCTAAATGAGCTTGGCATTTTCACGGTAAATGACGTGCTCAAAAAAGACATCGACATTGATCTTCCGCCGGGCACTTGGGAGAAGATGAAGACGTACGCGAAGGCGTTTGTGGAAAAAAAGCCGCAGGTAATGGATACTCCGAAGCTTCCCGATTCAGATATCGAACTGTATTTGGATTTTGAAGGGACTGACGACATGCAGATGGAAGAAGGCATGGTGAAAGTTGATTATCTTATCGGTGTGCTCAAGCGAGAAAAAGGCAGCGTTTCATTTCACCCATTTGTCTCCGAATCCTTGCAAGGCGAGAAACAGATGCTTGATGAATTCCTCGAGTTCATCAAGCAGTACCCAAACGCAGTCATCTATCATTATGGTCCGTATGAAAAGACGCACATGCGCGGACTTGGGATAAAATACAAGCTTGACCTGAGCCACGTGACAAAAAAGATGGTCGACATTCTTTATGTCGTGAGAAGGTGTGTCGCGTTCCCAACGCTTGGCAATTCACTAAAAGACATCGGCAAGTTTCTCGGCTTCAAATATCGCGGCATGGCAAACGCCCAGGAATCCATCGTTCTCTATCTTGACTTCCTCAAAACAAAAGACAAAAAGCTGTTGCAGACAATTATTGATTATAATGAGGACGACGTGCGTGCCACCATGGTCGTAAAAGACTATCTCGCAAAAATCAGTGGCAAACTTTAAGTCCTTTCTTTTCCAAATATTTCTGATGGTAATCTTCGGCTGAATAAAAAGTTTCCGCCGCACTTATCTCAGTCACGATTTTCGCACCCGTTTTTTTCATCAACGCATTTTTCACGGTTTCAGCAATTTTTTTCTGCGCGGCAGTATGATAAAACACGGCTGACCGATATTGCGTCCCGACATCGGGCCCTTGCCTGTTCATTTGTGTCGGGTCGTGTAGTGTAAAAAACTTCTCAACAAGCGTTTTGTAAGTCACAACATCCGAGTCAAACACGACTTGCACGACTTCCGCGTGTCCTGTTTTACCCGTGCAAACCAGCTCGTACGTTATTTTGCCGTCAACTCCGCCCATATACCCAACCGCGCTGGAAAGAACTCCTTTCACGCCGTCAAATGCCGCTTGGACTCCCCAAAAGCAGCCTGCTGCGAAAGTAGCTGTTTCTTTCTTCATAATGCATAGAGATGAGTTCATAATTAATAATTGTTTGCCTGCGAATCAAGAAACGCGTATGCCGTTTGTTCTGCACGTGTTTTTAGGACAGGAAGTTCCAACGCATCGCAGATACCCTGGCGTTTCGCAGCTCCAAGTGTTCCATTGTCGGTCTTGGCGTTGGTATGAACAGGATATTTTTGTGGCTCGTAACTGCACTGTTTTTGGTTGTTCGATGCAGTATCCTTGGTAGTCCCAAGTCTGCATGGTTACGTTTGAATGGATGACGTTTCGATTTGGGTTAAAGGTTGACGGAGCAGAAATAACTGGCTTGCGCGTGTTGTACGTTTTTGCAATCGGCATGAGTGAGCCTTGCTTTCCGGTGACAATCAGGCTGCCAATTGTAGTATTGTTGCTTCCAAGAGCCAAACGTGTCGTACTTCCAAGAGTTGAGCGTGTAGAATATTTGAGTTCTTTTTCGTATCCCGTATAATAGACGGGGGCGGCAAACGCCGCGCTTGCGAGCAAAAGTATCAGTATCACCGCTTTCATAATATTCAACGGGAAAGCGGAGTATTTAATGCTTACCACAAACAACAAACCAATACCTACTTCGTCTTCATGACCCAAACGCAGTCCCAGTCTTTTCCGGGGTGTTCTTTGATGAAGTGTTCGCATCGTTCGATGTAAATTGCAGAAGTTTTGTCTCCTTCGTTCACTGCTTTCGCAAAATCATCAATTGCTTTCCTGAATTCTTTCGCGCGGTATTTGGCAAGGCCTGCTTCCCAGTGTTTCAGGATGTGTTTTTGCTTATCGGTCAATTCAGAAGCGCGTCCGACGAGTTCAAAGATTCGAATGGGTTCTTTTTTGCCTTTCACGCGCACTAAATCGAGCTCGCGCACGGTAAAAGTTGAGTCCAATTTCACTCGTGTTGTCTCTGAAACAATTGCCTTAACACCGTACTCTTTTGTAATTCCTTCTAAGCGGGAGCCAAGATTGATAGTGTCCCCCATGCATGTATAGTTGAACCTGTTCGCACTGCCCATATTCCCGATAACTGCATCGCCCGTATTAAGTCCGGAACCGATTTCGACAAGTGGGAACCCGTCATCGTGCCATTTTTTCTGCATGGTTTTGAGTTTTGCTTGCATGGTGAGAACTGCGTTTGCCGCGCGTACTGCGTGGTCTGGCTGATCAAGCGGTGCGCCCCAAAATGCCATGATGGCGTCTCCAATATATTTATCCACAACGCCTCCGCTTTCCATGATGATGTCAGTCATGGCGGTCAAGTATTCATTGAGCAATTGAACCAGTTTCTCAGGTGTGAGCGCCTCAGAGAATGAAGTGAACCCGCGGATATCAGAAAAGAATATTGTTATCTCCCTCTTTTCCCCGCCTAATTTCAGTTTTTCAGGGTGTTTCATGAGTTGTGACACGACTTCTGGTGCAACGTAGCGTGAAAATGCATCATGAATGTACTTTTTTTCTTTGCGTTCGAAGAGTAAAGTCTGCGTGAGGTTGGCAACATAGCTGCAAATGAGCGCAAGCGGCAAGAAGACTAAGTCAAGTAAAACGTATGAGTTTGAAAGCAAAACTGCCGTGAAAAAATATGCAAAAAGCAGTGCGAGTGTCGCGCCTGCTGCAATCCAAGCTCCCGTACGCGAGACGAGAAGTCCGACAAAAAGTGATGCGATGATGACCAATATGCTCGCAGTAAGATTTCTTTCGGCACTAAAAAAGCGAGAGTGTACGATTGCTGCTGCGAGGTTTGCTTGGAGTTCAACGCCGCTCATAACGCCAACGGGCGTGGTGTGCGTGTCGTGCAAGTTCGGCGCGGTTGCGCCGATGAACAGGAGGCGTTCACTGAAATCAATTTTTGTTCTGCCGCGGTAGATGTCTGCAAAAGAAATTATCGAATAGCTGTGAGGTTCTGAAAAGTCGAAGCGAAGTCGGCTAAGTGATGGGGCTTCTGCGTTGAATCCGAGTTTTGCTGCGTGTTCTGCAAGGAGTGTGCCGTCAAGTGCTGTGTTTGCCGCTCGAACCACTCCGTCTCTATCCGTGATAAGATTTACCATGCCAACGCGAGCGTGGTCGCGGAGTTGCGCAAGGGGGAGGAGTGGTTTTGTTCCTGCAATTCCGACAGGGGTTTGTACGAATTCAGTGTATTCTCCCGCTAAAATGACGTTGTCCGTTTGTGAGAGCGATTGAGCAAACGCGGCATCCCCAAAAGCGTCTGCTGATTCAGAAAAAACGACGTCAATAGCAACTGCTTTCGCAGTGGAAAGTTTCGGCAGCAGATCTGCGTAAACGCTTCTATTCCAAGGCCATCGTCCGATGTCTTGGATGCTTGCGTCATCGATTGCGATGATCATAATTTGCGGGTCAGGTGCGGTTCCAACGAGCGTATCTTGGAGTCGAAGTTGTGCGTGGGAGAGCACGCCAAAAGAGAGTGCAAGGCTAAGAAGTAGCGCAACAAAAAAGGAAATAAAAATTGCGTGCTTGTCTGCCCGATTCATTGGTGTGCGGGGCAGATGCAGCTTGACTTTTCGCGCGGGTCGTTTGTCATGTAATTGCACGCGCGGTCGTTTTGTGCAAGGGGCATGCGTCCGCAGTATTGGATGCCCTCAACTGCTGCTTTGGTCGCATCGACGCATCGTTGATACACGCCGTCAACAAAGAGGCGTTCGCTTCCGCGGCCTCCGCATTCTGCGTCATAAGTTCTGCACCCGTTCGGGTTGGCGCAAGTGTATTGGGCTTGTGTTCCCGCGCTCGGCGTTCCCGTTTGCGTTCCCGCGTTGCCGCCTGCCATATTCTGTCGTGCAGCGCGTACTTTTTTGATTTCTTTGGTTAAGCGGTACGTGCGTTGCGCGGTTGGTTTAAGCGGTGCGGGGACTTGTGCGAATGCCAAGTCTTCAGATGGTGTTGGGTCTTCATCGACTGCGTTGAGTTTTTCTTGGCGTTTTGCTTCGTTGAATCCTTGTGCGTCTGCGAATTTGAGCGCGGTTTGGTGTTTTCGCATTTCTCGATCGCGAACGCGTTTGAGTGCGTTGATTTGTTTTTCTCGGAAGCGTTCGAATTTTGCGCGGTCCTTCTCGTCTAAATCGATTAAGGAAAATCCGTTTTTGTTGGATTTTTTGCCTGCTTTCACGCCGACTTGTCCGGGGTTTGCAATTGGACCGTAACTTACTTCGCCGTCTTCTACAGTGACTTCATCATCGCTGTAAAAGAAGGTGGTTCCGCGAACGGTTGCTACCGTGTTTGGGCTTTCAATAGTGTAGCTTTTGATGCCGGATAATTTCGTGATTTTGTTAAGCGTCTCTCCTGCTTGGACGCTGATGCGAATCGCGCTTTTCGTGATTTCTTCAAGCGTAATTTGGGTGTTTGCTTGGAGTTGTACAATTTCTCCTTCAA
>CAYXXT010000002.1:23256-25781 GCA_964469145.1 uncultured Methanosarcinales archaeon
GAACAACGGTTGCAGTATCCGCGCCTGTTTTGATTGCAGAGCCGACGGTGAGTTCCATTTCATCAGTTGCTGCCTGCCAGCCTGACCCCAAATTCACCTGTACGTCCATTCCGTCCGGATAGATGAGTCCTTTTGAGACTGAACCCGGGCGCAAGGCGAGAAATCCGGTAAGGAGCAATACTGCAAGCACTGCGGCGAGTGCGATGATGACTTTTTTCATGCGAACACCTCTTTTCGTGTTAAGACGAAGATGATGGCAATAGTTGCGCCGATGAGGAGTTGGACGAAAACAACCATGAGGACTGCAAGGATTGCGCGCAAATCACTGAGGTCGTGCACTTCTTTGAGGAAGATGCCGTGCAAAATGAGCATCCAGGTGCCTGCTGCGAGGTGAAAGAGGGGCACGAGAGTTGTCGCAAGCGGGCCATAGCCGTATGCAACTGCACGAAATGTTTCGTTGTATTCTCCGACTCCGCCGAGGAGTTTGCAGGATACGTGGTAAAGAAGCGCCATGAAGTGTACACCAATGGGCAAGAAGATGAGGTTTGCAATCGAGAATATGCCAATCACTGCGATGATGTGCCAGCTGCCGATAACAACAGTCGCAATGGTTCCCGCGATGAGGAAAAAGAGGAGCGAGAGCAAGCAGCAGGCAAGCGCGAAGAGTGTTGCGTGAAGGTATCCTTCTTCAGAGAGGACTTGTTCGGGCATGTCAAGCGGTGAGAAAAGAACAGTCTTTAGTGTCGAAAAATACCCCATGTTTGCTTTGCAGGGTTGGCTCTTTAAAAGGATTTCCCTGTGCAAGTCTTTGTTTCTTCGTCCTTCGTCCTTCATCTTTCGTCCTTAGTCCTTAGTCCTTAGTCCTTCATCTTTCGTCCTTCGTCCTTAGTCCTTCATCATTCGTACGAATAACGAATCACCAACAACGAACAACCACCACTCAACCGCCACCTATATATAGTGCCTTTTCTCTCCAAAAACCTATGCCAAAAGGGGAAAAACACCAAGATAAGCTTCACCAGTTAGCGCGCTCACTAAAAGACCTCCATCTCGCATCAACCATGGAAGAAGCGCTCAAGAGAGCAAAAGAGGTTCTCGGCGGCGAAGATGACGGCAAGTCGATTAAGGACTTGATGGAAGAAGCGTCAGGCGTGATCAAGAAGGATGCTAAGGCGGCTGAAAAAGAGACGGCAAAGTCAAGAAAAGAGCTCGACGCTGCATCGCACTGTATAGAAGACGAAACAGACCAGGAGATAGCATCGGCAAAGCGTGACCAAAAGGCGGCAAAGAAAGTTCAAGTTTCTCTTGATACGACGAGCAAATTGCACAAGCTCGAAAAGGGCGACACAAATGATGCATTGCACGAAGTGGATGACATCAACTGCGCAGTTAAGGATGTGGATACCATCGTTAAGCAGGCCGAAAGAGTGCAAAAGAAGGGTAAGAAGTAAGTTCGTTTTTTCTGGATTAACGTTCACCAAGTAAACAGCGTAATCTTCACCATTTCGAACCTTTCGTCACTTCGCAATGCTAACAAAACCGAAAGCTTTATATATCATTATCTATTCAGGAGTAGCAAATAGACCTATTGGGGTGGATAAAACCATGAAAAGAATCGCAATGTTTATCGTTATGTTGGCCGTGATGGCTCTTGGAGCAACTGCTTTGCAGGTTAGCGCTCCGACGCTTGGAAATGCAAACCAAGATAGAAACACGCCAGTCACTGCTCAATTCACTGTTACGAACGACGGAACTTCTCCGTTGACCGGAATTACCATTCAAGTGTTGGGAAACGCGGGCTACAACCTTTCTGTGCCGTCAAGCATTTCTGACATCCCAGCAGGTCAATCAGCAACAGTCACTTTAAGTGGCACTATCCCAATTACGCACAACGCAGTTGACCCATCTACCCTTGTAGAACAAGCACTCCCAGTGGGCACGATTACTGTTACCGGAAACAACGGTTCAGTCACCCAAAAAGCAGTGAATGTTTCTGCTCAAGCAAAGAACCAACTCGAGTTGAAGCGCGTTCGCGTCCAGTGCGACTCAACGAGCAAGTCACTCGATGATGGAGATTCAATCAAGAACCTTAAGCCGGGAGAAGATTGCACCCTCGAAGTAGAGGTTGAGAACCTTTTCGGCGATGATGAAAACACTGCAAGAACAAGCGGTATTGAATTTAGCACAATCGACATCCGTGTCGACTCAGCAAGTAACGACATCGACGTGGACGACGACAACGACGACCTCGAAGACCTCGATGCAGGCGATGAAGATTCACTCAGCTTTGACTTAAACATCGAAGATGATGCAGATGCAAGAACTGTTTCAGTCGATATCCGCGTAAGCGCAACCGACGAAAACGGCGCAGTGCACGGCGAAGAACAAACGATTCGTATGGAAATCGAGCGTGTCACGCACGACATCCAAATCGAGCGTATTGAAGTTTCACCAAGCCGTGTTACGAACTGTGATGCAAGCAATGTCAAATTGACTGTTGGCGTGCTCAACTTGGGCAAGCGAAA
>CAYXXT010000002.1:25791-28226 GCA_964469145.1 uncultured Methanosarcinales archaeon
AAGATGACGCAGCTGTTGAAGCATCTGTTCCAGACTTCAAGTTTGTAAAGAAGAGCGCACCAATCGAACTCGACCAGGACGATGAAACCACAGTGAACTTCGATATCGCAGTTCCTGCAAATCAGAAGCCGGGCACTGTTCGTGTTGACGTGCAGACCTTCTTTGACACGGTTGCTCCAAGCAACACGGCAAGTGTTGACTTGACGATTGAAGCGTGTGACCAAGAAGTCGAAACTGCTCCAGTTGTTGTGAAGCCTTCAACCGGCACCACGACGACCACGCAGCCGACAAGCACGACTCCGACGACTGTTGTTGTTCCAAGCCAGTCAGGCGCTCAGGCAGCAACGAAGAAAACGGAAAGCTTCACCGACAGCAACGCGTATGTTGCACTGTTGGTTGTGGCAAGTGTTGTTATCGTGCTCGTCTTAGTGAGCATGGTTGTGATGCTTGTTCGCAGAAAGCAGCCGTAATTTTTCTTTTTTAATCTTTATTTTTTAGTTTCTTTCTTGTTTTTCTCAGTATCTTTTTCACATTCTCATAAATAAGTTCTTTAAGAGTTCTACCTCGATTCCAAATAGTCTTTCGTGCTTCCTAATTGTGCGAAAAGAGGTATCTCCCATGAAACAAATCATTTTAGCGTTAGCGCTCCTGTTGCCTTGCGTGAGCACGGCAGTGAGCGCAAGTGTGGTCTTTCAGCAAGTCTATTACGACCCATTGACCTCAGAGAGCGGCGGGGAAGCAATCGAGCTCTTTAACAGGGGCAGTGAAGCAGTCGACCTTTCCGGTTGGGCAATCGCAACCGCGTCCTCAGCAAGAGATGTTATCTTTCCTGACGGCACAATTCTCGCCCCGATGAAGCCTCTCTTGATAGCAGATGAGGGTTGGAATGAAAAGAAGGACAACGCGTCTTGGCGCAATGCAGACCTTATCCAAACCATGACGCTTGGCAATGGTGCAAGCTGGGTCGCACTAAAAGACCAAAGCAACCAAACGATTGACGTCGTTGGCTGGGGTGAGGATGCGGAATTATTTATTGGCTCGCCTACTTTAGAAACTGCCGCGGGCGAATCGCTAATGCGCGTCTCGGCTGCAAATGATAACAGCCGCGACTTTATCGCAAACCAAGCTGACTTTGGCGCGGGAATTCTTGTTCCAATTACTGCAGACGTGAGCATCCGATTGCCCGTTATCGAGGTGAGCGAGTCTCTTACGCTAAAGCCCGAAGGCACTCTGGTCATCAAGAACAATGGCGCAGTAGACATTGCAGTTGTTGTGCACATGAATGACTTGCAGGGTAAATCATCGATGATTCCAAAAGAGGCGGTCGAACTTGAAGGCGGTGAATCGTTTATCGTGCAGGCGGGTCAAGAATACAAGGCGAGGGTGAGAGTGCGGGAATTTAAGGGTATTGTCGCGGGAAAATACCAAGGAACACTGCGTTTGTTAATCAATTAGCAGAAGTGTCCGTTCAAGTCTTGCCGATGAATCATGACAATTTACTTGCGGTTGCGAAACGTGATGAGGCAAGATTTTTTTATCCAGCAGCTCGGGCATTGGGGCTGTTTTTCGTAGTTTTGCCCAAAGCAGGGGTCCTGCACCATCTTGAGCATTTTCGTGTCCATAGAGGATAACATGTGGTTCACCTATTTAAACGTTCACATTTTATATAACTTATATAATTATGAAGTTTTGAGCGCGTTATATAAGACTCAACCGCTTCTTTAAGGAATAGCTCGTTTTTATGAAAGGTAGTATTTGAACCAAGCCCAAGTTGCGCAAAATATGGCAAAGACCAAGAACAAAATCCACAGTGCAGGGTTCCCGCTTGCAACTGCTGCGTAAAGAAGCGACGCGCTTGCAGTTGCGCTCCAAAGGAGTTTTACCGTAAGCATTGCGTTGTATGCCTCTTTCGTTGAGTTTCGTTCAATGAGGCTCGCTCCTCCAATGCCGACAAGTGCAGCTCCAATTATCCGCGCAAGGAGTGGCTCGCCAACAATGCCAAAGAACGCAAGCGTCTGTGACGGAAAAACAAGAAGCGGAACAGCAAACACCATATCCATAAAGAAGTGAAAAACGAACATGCCGCGAAGTGCTTTTGAGACGGTCATGAGAAAAAAAGAGAATGATGAGTTAAATATGTTTGGATTCTCCTGCAATAAACGCACACCTCTCCTGAACCTTTATAAACACCCTCTGCATCACAAGTGTATGCAAAAAGAGGTCGCGCTAAATCAAATAGCAAAGCGTCTGAGGCACCACGTTTTGGATATGACAACGCAAGCGGGAAGCGGCCACCCAACCACCTGCCTCAGCATGGCTGAGTTAATGTCGGTCATTTTCTTCGACCAGATGCGGTTCAACCCAAGCGACCCAAAAAACATCACAAATGACGAGTTCGTCTTAAGCAAGGGCCACGCTTCCCCCATTCTCTGGGC
>CAYXXT010000003.1:0-710 GCA_964469145.1 uncultured Methanosarcinales archaeon
ATATTCAGGCGGTCTCATGGACACGATTGGTATGCCTGACAAGGATGTGAAGGGCTACAAGAGTGAGCGTGACTACCGTCTCTTAGAAGACGACGGAATCGTGCACCCTGAAGCAAAAGTGAAGGAAGAGGATGTCATCATCGGAAAAACTTCACCGCCAAGGTTCCTTTCAAACTTAGAAGAGTACAGCTTGGCAAGTAACATTCGCCGAGAATCGTCAGTCTCCTTGAGACATGGCGAAGAGGGTGTTGTTGACTTCGTAACCGTTACCGAAAACGAAGAAGGTAACAAGCTCGTGCAAGTGCGCCTGCGAGACCAGCGTGTTCCGGAGATTGGAGACAAGTTTGTCAGTAGACACGGTCAGAAGGGAGTTGTTGGTCTTATCGTTCCGGAATCAAACATGCCGTTTACCGCGTCAGGTATCGTTCCTGATTTGTTGTTCTCGCCGCACGGTATTCCGTCGCGTATGACCATTTCACACTTGATCGAACTCGTTGCAGGTAAGACTGCTGCGCTTTCAGGAAAGCCGGTTGATGGTACTATTTTCGCGGGTGAACCAGAAGAAGCAATCCGTAAAGAGCTTGCATCTCTTGGTTTTAGCGAGCGCGGAACCGAAACGATGTACAACGGTATCACGGGCGAACTCTTGGAAGCAAAAATCTTTGTCGGTAACATGTACTATTTGAAATTGAAGCACATGGTTGCAAACA
>CAYXXT010000003.1:720-12165 GCA_964469145.1 uncultured Methanosarcinales archaeon
CAGTCGCGCGCAAGAGGTCCAATCCAGTTGCTCACGCGCCAACCAACAGAGGGTCGTGCAAAGGAAGGAGGTCTTCGTCTTGGAGAGATGGAGAAGGATACTTTCGTTGCGCACGGCGCAAGTTTGTTGTTGAAAGAGCGTTTCGATAGCGACAGAACGGTTGTTCCGGTCTGTGAGGGTTGCGGTGTTATCGCAATCCATGATTCACTCAAGGACAAGCGTTACTGCCCAATCTGTGGTGAGAACGTTGAGATTAGCGACATCGAGATTAGCTACGCATTCAAGTTGATTTTGGATGAGTTCAAGTCGTTGGGTATCTACCCTCGGCTTCAGCTTAAGAGCAAATATTGAGGACACACAACATGGCACGCAAGAAAAAAGAAGAAGCCGCTCAGGAATCAGCGCCAGCAGTTGAGCAAGTTGAAGTTGCAAAAGAAGCGCTTCCAACAGAAGGAGTTGTTCCTGAAACCGTTGTTGAGGCAGAGCCAAAGCAAATTGACAAGGCGCAGTTCTCGCGTGAGCGCATGGAAGCAATCCAGCACTTCGTGTACAAGCAGGTTGCAAGTGTTGTGTTCGGTGTTCTTTCTCCGAAGATGATTAAGAAGATGGCGAGCGCAAAGATTGTGACGCCGGAACTTTATGATAAGGAAGGTTATCCTGTTGACGGCGGTCTTATGGACGTCCGTCTTGGAGTTATCGATCCTGGTCTTCGTTGCAAGACCTGTGGCAGTAAGCTCAAGGAGTGCATTGGTCACTTTGGTTACATTGAACTTGCGCGTCCTGTTGTGCACGTGAAGTTCAGCCGTGTTATCCACCTCTTGCTACGCGCAACCTGCAAAGAATGCGGTCGCTTGATGATTGCACAAGAGAAATGGGCAAAGGCAAAATCACACTTAGAAAAAATTGAGAAAGAAGAAGGTCCTGAAGCAAGACGTCTTGCAGTAAAGGCATTAATCGAGGGCGGTCGTTTGGGCGGCAAGTGCCCGCATTGCAAAGCAAAGCAGGTAAAGATAGCGCTTGAAAAGCCAACCACGTTTATGGAAGCGGATCGCAGACTGAGCCCAATTGAAGTTCGTGCTCGCTTAGAAAAAATCCCTGATGAAGACATTGAGCTCTGGGGCTTGAATGCAAAGACGGCAAGACCGGAATGGATGATTCTCACGATTCTTCCAATTCCGCCAGTCACTGTTCGTCCATCTATCACGCTTGAAACAGGTGAGCGTTCTGAAGACGACCTCACGCACAAGTTGGGCGACATTGTTCGTATCAACCAGCGTTTGTTCGAAAACATCAACGCAGGTGCGCCAGAAATCATCATCGAAGATTTGTGGGATTTGCTGCAATATCACGTGACCACGTTCTTTGACAACAGTATCGCACAGCTCCCGCCAGCAAGGCACCGTTCCGGTCAGCCATTGAAGACAATCACTGAGCGTATCAAGAGCAAGGAAGGTCGTATCCGTCACAACTTGGCGGGTAAGCGTACCAACTTCTGTGCACGTTCAGTTATTAGTCCTGACCCGATGATTGCAATTGACGAAGTGGGCGTTCCAAAAGTGATTGCGATGAAGCTCACCGTTCCGGAAGTCGTAAACGATTGGAACATGGCGTACCTAAAGAAGTTCGTCCAAAACGGCCCGGGCACATACCCCGGTTCAAACTACGTTGTCCGTCCTGACGGCAAGAAGAAGCGTATCACTGAGGAAACAAAGGAAGCAACGCTTGAAGAATTGCAGCCGGGTTACGTTGTCGAACGTCACCTTATGGATGGCGACATTGCAATTTTCAACCGACAGCCATCACTCCACAGAATGAGTATGATGTGTCACAAAGTCAAAGTTTTGCCGGGAAGAACATTGCGTCTTAACCCTGCAGTCTGTAACCCGTACAACGCAGACTTCGACGGTGACGAAATGAACTTGCACATTCCGCAGACGGAAGAAGCAAGGGCCGAAGCTGAAATTTTGATGGAAGTTCAAACTCAGCTTATCTCGCCAAGATATGGTCTTTCCGTTATTGGTTGCATCCAGGATGCAATCAGTGGAAACTACTTGCTCTCAAAGAACAAGGAACTTCCAATGGATAAGGCAACGGCGATTCTTGCAGCAGTGGGCGTGACTGATTTCAGCCGCATCACAAACAAGAAGAAGATTACTGGCAAGGACGTGTTTAGCGTGCTTATGCCTGAGGACTTCAACTTCGTTGGCGCGAGTAGAACTGGCGAGCCGGTGATTATCAAGAACGGTCAGCTTACGGAAGGAACAATCGATACGAAGGCAATCGGTGGAGAAGGCGAAGGTCTTCTCTTGCGTAACTTGCACAAGCAGTTTGGTCCTGAAAGAACAATTAAGTTGCTGCACCAAATCTTCAGACTGGGTATTGAATACTTGTTCAACTATGGTTTCAGTACGGGTATTGCTGACGAAGATTTGCCGCAGGACGCGCGCGACCAAATCAACTCGCTTTTGCGTACTGCTGAAGAAGATGTTGCAACAATGATTGCACAGTTCCACAAGAGTGAGCTTGAAGTGTTCCCGGGCAGAACGATGCGCGAGACGCTTGAGCTCAAGATTTTGGAGCGTTTGAACAAGGCGCGTAACGCGTGTGGTCAAGTAATTAAGGGTCACGTGAATGATTCAAACCAAGCAGCAGTGATGATTTTGTCAGGCGCACGAGGAAGTATCTTGTCGCTCATTCAGATGAGTGCGTGTGTCGGTCAACAAGCTATGCGTGGCAAGCGAATCGAAAAGGGTTACCGTGGCAGAACGCTCAGCTGCTTTAAGGGCGATGATTTGTCTCCGGAAGCGCGCGGCTTTATCGTGCACAGTTTCAAGCAGGGTATTAACCCGAAGGAGTTTTTCTTCCAAGCAATTACGGGAAGAGACGCTCTGATGGACACTGCTTTGCGTACGCCGAAGTCGGGTTATCTCTATCGCCGTTTGGCAAATGCAATGCAGGACTTGAAGGTCGAGTATGACGGTACTGTTCGTGATGCAAGCGGTCGAATCATCCAGTTCACCTATGGTGAAGATGGTATTGATGTCGCGCGTTCAGAGAGCGGGAAGATCAACGTGAAACGTATTATTGAGTCAACGGAGTGAAAAAATGCACAAGGACCTCGAGGAATTTGTTGGAAAGCTGCCGGGTAAATTGCTCGCTGAGATTGAAGAGAGCTGCCCGCCAAGCAAGATGAAGAAAGTTGCGAAGAAGGTTCTCGAGGAGTATGAATCCGCAAAGATTGACGCGGGTGAAGCAGTTGGTCTTATCAGTGCAGAAAGTATTGGTGAACCGGGCACGCAGATGACCTTGAACACGTTCCACTACGCAGGAGTCGCAGAAATGAACGTGACGATGGGTCTTCCGCGTATTATCGAAATTCTCGACGGTCGCAAGTCAATTGCAACGCCGTCAATGGAAATTTTCTTGAAGAGCCCGTACAATAAGGGCGACAAGATTAAGGAAGCCGCAATGCAAATCAAGGAAACAAAGCTTGGCGATGTTGTTGCTGAATATGGCATGAACATTGTTGATTTGAAGCTTGAATTGAAGTTGAATGCAGAGCGTGCAAAGGAGCTTGGCTTGACTGTTTCGTCAGTGGGTAAGGCAATTGAAAAGGCGCTTGCAACGGATGCATCAATTAAAGTTGAAGGTGACATGCTTGTGCTCAAGCTTAAGGAAAAGGAAGACAACCGTGGTCTCAATGCACTCTATCGTTTGAAGGAAAAATCAAAGGATGTTTACGTTGCAGGCATTAAGGGCGTTCGTCAAGTTTTGCCGGTCAAGCGAAAAGACGAGTACCTCATTATCACGTTCGGAAGCAACTTGAAAAAAGTGTTCGAGCTTGATTTTGTCGATACTGAACGTACGACGACAAATGACATTTACGAAATCAGCGAAGTGCTCGGTGTTGAAGCGGGTCGTCAGGCAATCATCGACGAAGTGTTCCGTGTTATCGAGACGCAGGGTCTTGACGTGGACATCCGTCACATCATGCTCGTGTCGGACACGATGACTGCATCAGGCGAAATCAAGGGCATCACGCGTTATGGTGTTGTTTCAGAGAAAGCATCAGTTCTCGCGCGTGCATCATTCGAAACGCCAATCAAGCACGTGATTAATGCTGCATTGAAGGGCGAAGTGGATTCGCTCAACTCAGTTGTTGAAAACGTCATGTTGAACCAAACCGTGCCGGTGGGTACAGGCCTGCCGCACTTAGCGACAAAAGATACCAAGGCGGTAAAGGAGAAGTAATATGGCAGAAATGGATACAAGTACGGAATTGAAGCGTTTGCTCGCGCAAAACAAGTTGGTGCTCGGTACTGACGAGACGCTTAAGTTGCTTAGGCAAAAGAAGGTGCAAAAAGTTTTGCTCACGGCAAATGTTGACCCGAAAGTTCGCGATGATGCGGAGCGGTTGTGCAAGCTTGCAGGTGTTGAGTGCCAGATGATCGTTCAAAAGAGCGATGAAGTCGGCGCGATTTGCAAGAAGCCGTTTGCGATTTCTGTTGTCGCGGTTGTATAAGAATGAGTCGAACTCTTGACACGCAGACACTTCAAACGATTGCAATGTTTGAGCAATTGACGGGCGCATTGGTTCGCGATTGCGTGATTCAAGACGACCAAATCGTTTTTGTTGTTGAAATCGGGGACATGGCGAAGGCGATTGGAAAAGGGGGACAGCACGTGAGAAATATCGAGTTCAAATTGAAAAAGCGAATCAAAATTGTAGAATATGCAGAAGAAGTTCAAAAGTTCATTTTAAACGTCATCGCTCCGCTCGAGATTGCAGGGATGCGCCAGGAGGGCGGCATTGTTTTTCTCGATGCGAAAGATTTAAAAACCCGTGGTTTGCTCATCGGACGTGGAGCATCGAATCTTCGGTTTTTCGAGTCTCTCGTGAAGCGGTATTTTCCGATTGACGAATTAAAGGTAGCATAATGGGAAACAAATCAAACGGTCTCAACACGGCAAAGGCATTGGTGCGCAGACGCCACCATGGTAAGTGGCTCAACGCAGATTATGTCAGGCGAACGCTTGGTCTCGCAAAGAAGGCAGACCCGTTAGAAGGCGCAGCGCAGGCTCGTGGTATCGTCATCGAAAAAATTCAGGTTGAAGCAAAGCAGCCAAACTCGGCAATGCGAAAGTGTTGCAGAGTTCAGCTCGTGAAGAACGGAAAGCAGGTTGGCGCATTCATGCCGCGCGACGGCGCGCAGAAGATGATTGATGAACACGATGAAGTGTTAATCGAAAGAATTGGCGGCTGTCAGGGAAAAGCAAAGGGCGACATTCCGGGCATCCGTTGGGCGGTTATCAAAGTGAATGGTCAAAGTCTCGATGCTCTTTTGAAGGGCAAGATTGAGAAGGCACGAAAGTAAGGGAACACAAAAAATGGTACTCGTATTTAACAAATGGGCTGTTGATGGCATCAAAGTCGAAGACATGGGTCTTGACCGTTATGTTTCTTTGGAAGCACGTTATGTGCCAAAGACCGGCGCGAGATACGCGGGTCGCAAGTTCCACAAGAGCAGAACGTTCATTGTTGAACGTTTAATCAACAAAGTGATGATTCCTGGTCACAAGTCAAAGAAGCACTTGCGTTCATCCGGTCACACGACGGGCAAGAGTGAGAAGGCGTACATGATTGTGTATCACGCATTTAAGTTGGTTGAAGAGCGAACGAAGGAAAACCCAATCAAGGTTTTTGTGAAGGCGCTTGAAAATGCAGCTCCGCGTGAGGAAATCGTCGCAATCGAATATGGTGGCGCGCGTTATCCGAAGGCAGTTGATTGTTCGCCGCAGCGCCGAATCGATGTCGCACTCCGATACTTCGTGCAGGGTTCATACGATAACTCGTTTAACAAGAAGAAGTCTGTCGAGGAAGCTCTTGCAGACGAAATTTTGAACGCGTACAAGATGGACGCAAAGTCGCTTGCAATCTCGAAGAAGGTTGAACTTGAAAGACAAGCGGACGCTTCACGTTAAATTTTTTCTTTTGTGTTTCTTTTTATGGAAGACGACGATTCATCCGATGAAGTGTATCTCGACCGTGACCTTCCTGATTTTTCTCGGATTCTATTCAATGATTCTATGTTTTATGAGTCCGATGATGCCGATGAGTACATCGAGCGGGTGAAGAAACGGTTCCGCGAGAATGATTTGGAGGGTGCTATCCGCACTTGTGATGATGCTATCGAGGTGCACGATGATGCGCGAGTATATGGCTTGCGTGGTCTGCTTCAAGGGATAAGTGGGAAGCAAAATGAGGCAGTAGTGGATTTTACTTCTGCGATTGATAAGGGGCACGCAACGCCGTATGTGTATCTTTTTCGCGCACAGGTTCACGGGATGTCGGGCAACAGGCGCGCTGAATTCAGAGATATCGATGCGGCGTTCAATCTTTTTCAGGAGTTTTTGCCTGCGGAGGTTGGCGATTATCAGGGTTCCATGTTCGCCGCAAAAGTCGGCGATTACGCGAGCTTGGGTCTCAGAGTGTTCTCAGCAGGGATGATGTGCTATGCGGGTTTGGCCGCGATAGCGACTGAAAGTCTAAGGGACGACTCGTTTATGCAAAGCGCTGCAGGATTGACAGCGATTGCTGGCTTTTCGTGGGTTGCTTCGGTTTTCACGGACCATTTGAGTTTTCTCAGGTGGAAATTGTACCGAATGTTGACGCCGAAGTAAAAAAGAAAAGTAGCGCGGGGTATGTGGTGTAATTCAGCGTTTTCTACACTTTTTTTCTTTCTCTGTTTTTCGTTCAGCAAGTTTTAAATACGTCTGAACTTCTGATTCAACTATGTCAAAACCTTCAGAATCTCCTGCCGAGCATAAGAAGAAGCATGGTAAGGACGTGCAGGAGTTGTGGGACGAGTTGCAAAAGCGTGATAAGAAGCACGCGCAGGAAGACCACGACAAGGAGCATGCTGATTTTGAGGAAGAGAAGGATAAGGAAGAAGAGTAATTTTTTGGGTGGTGTTTTTATGGGAACTTTTTGGAAGGCGCACGCAAGTGATGTGTACCGTTTGTGTTATGGTCGTTCTTTGACTAATTTTTTCTTGGGTAGAGAAGTGCCTGTTGATGCGCGGTATGTGCCGCATTCGGAAAAGGAGCGTGCGCGTCTTGAGATTTTGTGTTATTCTGATGTCAACATTGCAGATCCTGGGGTGAGGTATTCGGCAGCGCGAGCGTCGTCTCGTCTTCCGATTCAGGAGATGCAGGAAGCGAGTGCAAATAGTGCTGCATTGAAGCGTGAGAGTATTGAGGCGCGTTTGAAGGTGCATGGCGTTCAATTTGTTCATTTGTGGGAAGCAAATAGGGATCAGGTGAATGCGGCGTATGCGGATGCGTTCCAGATGTTGCTTGCTGAGCTTTGTGACCAGATGGGTGCGTATACTGGTTTTGTTTTTGAGTCGGACAAGAAGCAAGAAGAAGTGATGAGGGTGATTCGTCCAATTGAGCGTGTGGTTGTGCCGCAAATTGTTCAACCCGTGCCGGGTATCGTGCAGCACGCGCCTTCGCAGCAGCAAAAACCGCAGGGCTCGTCATAAAATTGTTTTTTTCTGTCAGTTGTTTAAAAACAGCGTGTCATAATCCTTTTAACTGTGTCGCCGTTTATAAACCGAATGCAATCGTATGAGTGGGTTCCGTTTGTCGATAAGGTGACGTGGGCTGAGCGGTTGCGTGAGTTTGGTTGTGTTCTTGGTCTTGTGCATCCGGGTGATGCGACTCGGTTTCCAATTGAGACGGTGAAAAAGTTTGAGCGCCAGTATATGTTGCGGGGCGAGGACGGGGTTGCGCGTAACGTGTTTGCAGGGTATCATCCTGAGCATGATGATTTGTTGTTAGGCATTGGAAGAACATTCCGTAAGGGCACAATTGTGTACGAGTGTCGTCCGGGTAATGAATTGCTGCGCGGACGTCAGAAAACAGACAAATGTCTTGAAGCGTTAGCGCAGTATAGTGGTGGTGTTTCTGTTGATGAGTTAGTCGAAGCAGGTGTGAGCGGGCTTCCTGATGCATTTAGCGCTCAATTTCAGATTAAGGTTGGACTATACGCGGTGAAGTTTTTTGCGTATGATGGTCCAAATGGCGGGCGAGGTTTGGTTGTGCCTGGTGATGATGCGAAGGTGCTTAATCTTGACGCGTATCGCCGTCGTCGTGAAGAAAAATCGAATTCTGCATGAATAAATAGGGGAAATAAAAAATGAAGTTAGCTTGTAGCAGTTGCTGCAGTGTTTTGGCTCATTTGTCCGCCGGTGATTGTTCCGACATTGACAAAGGGAGTTGCTCCGGTGACTTGTGGCAGTTCTCCGTTCCATTTCTGTATTTTGAGCCATTCGATGTAGTTGCCGGGGCCAAGCGAGGTGCGGACAGTCGAAATTGCTTTTGCTTGTCCTTCTGCTTGGGCTTCGATTTGTCGTGCTTCGATTTCGATTCGTTCTAAGTCGCGTTCTGCTTTTAATTTGAGTTGTTCTGCCGTGACTTTTTGTTCGATTGCGTAGTTGAAGCTTTCTGAGAAGTCAAAGTTGGTGACTGAGATTTCTTCGACGTTGATGCCTCGTTCGAGGAGTCGGTCGTGGAGTTGTGTTTGCAGCTTCGACTTTACATCGTTTCGCTTCGTGATGAGTTCTTCTGCGGTGAATTGTGCGGTAATTGACTTTACACTTTCTTGAACTGCGGGTTGAATGACGCGGTCTTCATAGTTGATTCCAATGTTGGTGTAGAGTGTGGCTGCTGCTTCTTCGCTGAGGCGGTAGTTGACTGCAATGGTGCTGTGGACTACTTGGAGGTCTTTACTTGCAGCTTCCGAATCTGCTTCGTATTTGAGGGTCTGCACGCTCATTTTGACGACGCTTTGTACGATTGGGATTTTGAAGTGGAGTCCTTCGCCTGCGGGGACGGGGTGTGCTTTGCCAAAGGTGAGTAAGACGCCGCGGTGTCCTGCACTAATCGTGTAGAAACTTCCCCAGAGTAAGAGGAGGAGGATGAATGCTGCGAGTGCTTTTGGGAGCCAAGATGTTGCTTCTTCAATTTTGTTGACCATGGGTGGGATTTCGAGGGGGTGTGCTTATAAGGTTTGCGGAAGGGTTGTTCAGAAGTTGCATTCGTGGCAGAGTTGTCCGCCTGAGTAGTCGCTCTCGGCCAAAAGCGAGTCGTCAGGGCGTTTGCCAAATGTTAATACTTGGTCTTTTTTGCTGCCGTATCGATAAACGGTGATTCCTTTGCATTTGAGTTTGTACGCGAGCAGATATGCTTTCTTGACGTCATCAGGCGTCGCGTCTTCAGGTAGATTAATCGTTTTACTCACTGCGTTGTCGCAGTGTTTTTGGAATGCAGCTTGCATCTTGACGTGTGCGTCGGGAGAAATTTCAAGCGCAGTTTTATACAATTTCTGCACGTCCTTTGGAACTTCTTTCAATTTCTGAACCGATCCGGTGTGCGCAATCTTCATCATGAGTGATTTTGAGTAGAATCCGCGTTTGCGCGCGATGCGTTCAAATGTCGAGTTCACTTCAAGAAGTTGCGCGCCATCAAGGATGTTGCGGACATACGAGATTGCAAAAAGCGGTTCGATGCCTGATGTTGCGTTTGCGATGATGCTGATTGTGCCTGTGGGCGCAATTGTCGTAACTGTAGCGTTTCGCGTTGACTTAACTTTTGATTTCCAGCTGCTTTGTTCAAAATTGATAAACGAGCCGCGTTCAAGTGCAAGCGTATTGCTCGCCTTGCGTGCTTCATCATTCAAGAATTTCGCAAGTTTATCGGCAAATGTGATTGCTTTTGGAGAGTCGTATGCGATGCCGAGTTGTATCAGTAATTCTGCAAAGCCCATGATGCCAAGTCCGATGCGGCGGTTTGCTTTGGTGATAGTTTCAATTTGGGACAGGGGATAGTGATTCACATCAATCACGTTGTCAAGGAAGTGCACGGCGGTGTGAATTGTGTGTTTGAATTTGGTCCAGTCAAACGCTCCGTTTTTCATGTGTGCATTGAGATTAATCGAGCCTAAGTTGCAGCTTTCGTATGCGTGGAGGGGTTGTTCGCCGCAGGGGTTTGTTGTTTCAATTTGTCCAAGGGCGGCTGTCGGGTTTTTGCGATTGATTTCGTCAATGAAAATGAGGCCGGGGTCGCCGGTTTTCCAAGCAGCGTTGACGAGCAGGTCAAAGACTTGCGCAGCGTTCACTTGTTTCACTACAGCTTTTGTTTTGGGATTTACAAGTGTGATTTCTTTTTTCTTGAGGACTGCGTCCATGAATTGGTCGGTTGCAGCAATGGAGATGTTGAAGTTTTCAAGCGCGCCTTCATTTTGCTTTGCAGAGATGAAGTCGAGGAGGTCAGGGTGGGTGCAAGATAGGATGCCCATGTTTGCCCCTCGTCGTTTGCTTCCTTGCTTAATCACGTCTGTTGCCACATCAAAGATGCGCATGAAGCTTAATGGGCCGGAAGCGATTCCTTTGGTGCTCTTAACGAGGTCGCCGCGCGCTCGGAGGTGTGAGAAGTTAAATCCTGTTCCGCCGCCGCTTTGGTGGATGATTGCTGCGTGTTTGAGTGTATCAAAGATGCCGTTTAAGGAGTCATCTACGGGGAGCACAAAGCAGGCAGAGAGTTGTCCAAGCGGTGTTCCCGCGTTCATGAGTGTTGGTGTATTCGGAACAAATTCGAGCTTTGATAGCGTGTCGTAAAAGGTGTCTTCTGTTTTTTTGACTGCGCCTTTTTTGTAGAGTTGTTCTGCGGATGCGGCTGCTTTTGCAACTCGTCGGAAGAGCCGTGCGGGTGTTTCTGTGATTGCACCTTTGTCATCGCGGAGCAAATAGCGTGCGGCAAGGACGCGAATTGCGTTTTGGGAGAGTTTGAGTTCGTCTCGGACGCCGAGGAACGTTTTGAATTCGCGGAGTTCTTTGTGTTTTTCGCGGTAGAGAATGAATGCTTTGGCAGCGTCCGCAAGCTTGTTTTTGATGAGTGTTTCTTCGATGAGGTCTTGGATGTCTTCAACTTTTGGGATAACGCGGGCGCCAAAGTGGGATTCTGCTTCTTTCACAACGAGTTGGGTGATTTTTGGTACGAGTGCGGTTTTGCCTTTTGCCGCAGTGATTGCCTTAGTAATGGCAGTTTCTATTTTTTTCGAGTCGAAGAGGGCAATTGTGCCGTCTCGTTTGCGGACTTTTGTTATGCGCACCATCTTTTAAGACGTGTTGGGTGTTCGGGTGGATATAAAGTTTTGGAGAGAACACCTTTATTTTCTTTATGGAAACATATTGTGTGTCGGATAGGTTTTTAAAGCAAGAGGGGCGGCTGCGCTATATGGGTCCACACCTCTACAAAGTGCAAATCGAAGACCAAGACATCGATCCAATTTATGGTGTTGTTGGCTGGGATGCTCCGCGCAGATGGTATCGTGAGGCGCACGAGGATTTGTTTCGAAGCAGGGGTCTTGATTTGGCAACATTG
>CAYXXT010000003.1:12175-19064 GCA_964469145.1 uncultured Methanosarcinales archaeon
GTTCGTGCCTAGTCGTGATGAGACGCGGTGGAGTGGGAGTCCGATTTTTCGAAGCGATGAACCGGTTGTTGAAACCACGCTAAATATTCGCGACCTTGTGAACATTCGTGAGGGTAAGTATTCTGAAATGAGGTTTGACCAAAAAGTAAAAGTGAGAGATTCGACAAGAGTGGTGTCGGGTCTCATTTTGATATATAGTCAGGGCAAGAGGAAGACTGTTCTGCCAGGTGGTCTTCGTTCTAAATTGGAAGGCTAATTTTATATAGGGTGGCTTTCGTTGTTCTTGTATGAAACTCCTTATCGGCGCAGTGACGCATAAAGGCCACAAGTATTTGCTCGACTTTTGGGCGAAGGCGTTGAAAGCGCAGGGCGCGGACGTCTTGTGTGTTGTTCCAAAGCAAGACAATGCATATGGCACTCTTCTCAAGTCGCTTGGCTTTTCCGTGCTTGAAGTTGCGCCGGAAAAAACGTTCCAAGACCAGTTGCTTCAAGGCCGTCGTCTTTTGCGCAAGCACGCATTGCAAAACGGCTACGATGCTCTTTTGCTCATTAACGGCGACATTATTGTTCCTGATGACGCGCGTGAGCTGCTTGAAAAAACGCAAGCAGATGTCGTAGCAGGTGTTTACCTTAACGCGTTCGAGCTCGGCGGTAAAACGGTTGTTGCTCCATTTGTCTTTAAGGACGTGGGTGATGGTAATGCGCAGTTGTACACGTATGATGGTATTGCTGCTCCGCAGGTTTTAGAAGTTGGCGCGGCAGGTCTTGGTTGTGTTCTCATTAGTAAAAAAGTGCTGGAAAAAATTGAGTTCCAAACGTTTGGCAAATCGGGCACAGAGGATATGAAGTTTTTTGTGGATGCGCGTGCGGCAAAATTCAAGTGTGTGGCAAATACGGTCGTGAAGTGTTTGCAGGCGCCTTTCCCGCTTGATGACCCGCGGATTAAAGCGTATCAGTGGAGTAAGCAGGTTTACGACTATACTCTTCCTGCGAATTATTGAATTGCGTGCAAAACAATGATGACTTGCACGATTGCAAGTGCGAGTTTCTCAAGCATGATGATTCCGCGCGCAAGAAGTGTTGCTTTTGCTGATTTCCAAGCGCGTGCGCTGTTTTTGGTGTGGATGAGTTCTGCAAGGTATGCGCCAATGAGTCCTCCAAGAACCAACCCAACAAGTGTTCCGAGGATGGGCACGATGCTGAGCGCGAATGCGCCGATGATTGCTCCGACAATTGTTCCAACAAGTGCGTGATTGCTCGCTCCGCTTTTCTTGCTGACGAAGTAAGTGATGACCCATTCCAGTGCTTCTCCGAGGAGGGCAAGTGCGGCAAGTGTTCCAAGCAGTGCAGGGCTAATCGTTAAGCTCCAAGTAATCAAGTTATAGAGGAGCGCGCCTCCGAGGATGGCAAATGTTCCGGCAATGCCGAGTGCAGAGAGTCCGAGTCCGAAGAGTGCCAAAATAACAAATGCGGCGAGCGCGATAGTTTCGAGCATGGTCTCTTTTTTGTTTTCGCGCTCTTAAATGCTTCGGGCAACCTTTTTAAGCGGGGAGTGTTTTACCGTGGTCATGCGAACTGCTAATCCGACGTTAAGCGAGAAGTTGTTTTCCAATTTTGGTCATGTGTATGACTCTCATAAGATGACGATTGAGGGTGCGGTGAATAAAACCGGTCTTCTTTTGATGTTGGTAGTTATTATGGGTGCGTTTTCCTGGCAGACGTTTCTTGTTTTTCCTGAGTTCGCGCTTTTTGGCGTGATTGGTTCAGCAATTGCCGCGTTGGTTGTCGCAATTGTGCTCGTGTTCAAACGGGAGTATGCGGTGATTCTTGCGCCGATTTACGCACTTTTGGAGGGTGTCGTTCTCGGTGTCCTCTCTGCATTATTCGAGTCTCTTTATTCGGGCATTGTCATGCAGGCAATTCTTATCACGATCGGGGTTCTTTTCGCGCTCCTGTTTGCGTACAAGTCTCGGTGGGTTCAAGCAACTGAGAATTTCAAGCTTGGCGTTATCGCGGCAACAGGCGGCATTTTCGTCGTCTATCTCATCTCATTCATTGCGGGTCTTTTTGGTGTTTCGATTCCGTACATTCATGAGTCTGGCGCAATCGGCATCGCGTTCAGCATGTTCGTGGTCGTTGTTGCAGCGTTAAACCTCGTGCTCGACTTTGATTTTATCGAGAAGGGTGCAACGCATGGCGCGCCAAAATACATGGAATGGTACGGCGCATTTGGTCTTTTGGTCACGCTCGTCTGGCTTTATCTTGAAGTGCTCAGGCTCCTTTCAAAAGTGAGAAGTCGAGATTAAGAAACACTGCTTGAGTGTTCATTTTTGTGCACGCGTATAACTTGGTCTGCAAATCCTTCTATTTTCTGCTCGTGTGAAACAATAATTATTTGTTTCAACTGAGTTTGTGCAAGCACGTCTCTCATTTTGTCCAACTGCTCAGAGGAAAAGCCATCAGTCGGCTCATCTAATATCAGTAAGTCCTTTGTTTTTATATTGTTGATGAGTGAGTTAATCGTTTTGTTGAGCGCGAGTCGGTATGCAAGTGCGCAGGCAGTTCTTTCTCCTCCGCTCAGATGCGCAACGTCTGCGTCGTATCCGTTTTGCGAAATCGTTGGTGTAAATGCCGCATCAAGCCGTGCGGTCATGAGGTCTGTTGCAAGTTGTGAGAACCAAGTCATGAAAAGCGCGTCAAACTCGTGGTGAATTTTTGCCATAACGTGCTTCTCAATATGGCTCATGAGTGGGATGAATGCGTCGGTGAGGTAGTGGTGGACTTGCAGGGTTTTCTCCAATTTTTGTTTGGCGTCTTCTTTGCGCAATATATCTTGAGCAAGGAGTGTTGTCGTTTTTCCAAGCGTTTCTGCTTTTTGGGCGAGGCGCGAGTGTTCAATGGAGAGGTCGCGTTCGACTGCTGCTAATTTGTCGTGCTCGTCGCGTTTCTCAGCAAGTGTGCTTGGTGAGTTCATTGCGGCAAGCGTTTGTGAAAGTGCAGTCATGCGGGTCGTGAGTGTGAGGAGTTCTTGCGTCAGTGTTTGCTGTTGTGCATTGAGTAGTTTGTGTCGTGAGAGGTTGTGTTCGTGGTGTTGTTGTTTGAGGTGTGCGACTGCTGCTTCGCGTTCTCGAATGGTGAGCGTGTCAAGTTGTGTTTGGACAGTGCGGAGTTGGAGTTCTGCGTTTGCCGCGTTTTGTAGGTGTGTTTGTTCGTTTAAGTTGAGTGCTATTGTTTTTTCTTGTTCCGCCTGAATGATTGCGTGTTTGTGCGCGTCGCTCACGGTTTGCAGGCAGGTCGGGCAGTGTGCGAGTGAGTTGATTTTTTGAGTCAATAGTTCGCTTTGTTGTTTGAGCGTGGTTGTCTCTGTTTTTTTCATGAGCGCTGCGCGGATTGCAGTTTCGTGCTGCATCTTTTCTGAGTGTAGTTTTGTCTTTTCAATGGCGAGTGCGCGAATGTCGGGCGGGACAGGGGGCGAGTTTGCAATTTGTACGGCGAGCGTATTGAGCTCGCTTCCAAGTGTGGAGTGTTGTGTTTTTTTGGCGGTGAGTGTTGCTTGGGTGATTGCGTATTCTCGTTGTGTTTTTTCGTATTCTTGGCGTTTGATTTCGAGATTTTTGACTTCTTGTGCAAGTGTTGCAAACTGCACCCGTGCCGTTTCAAGTTGAGGTTTGATGGTTTGTTGTTTTTCTTGCGTCAAAAGAAGCTCGTTTGTGATGAGTTGGTGTTGTTTTTTCTTTTCTTCTAAGTCTGCAATGACGAGGTCGGTTGCGCGTTTGCGTTCGCGAAGTGATTTGGTGTACGTCTGCGCGTTTTCCGCAATTCGTTGGTATTTGTCAACGTCAAATACTTTTCGAAGAAGCCGGAGTCTTTCTTCTGGTGTCTCCGTCAATATTTTTTTCATTTCCTCTTGTGGTGTGTAGACGGTGTACCTCCAAATGTCATTTTTTGCTTTGGTCAAAAGCTCTGCAGGATATCCGAGTAGCTCAAGAATTTTGCTCTTGAGTTCAATCGCGGTCCCTTCGCTTTTCACGCCGTTATGCAGGATGTATCCGCTTTCTTGTTCAACGGATGTTTTGGTGCGTTTGAGCGTGCGCGCAATGGTGTAAGTCTTAGCGTCAAGCATGAATGCGAGTTCAACCATTCCTCGTTGTGCTCCGTTGCGTAAGAGTGCGTTTCCGCTGAGTTCTGCGCGAAGAAGGCCAAAGAGTGCGAATTCGATTGCGAGAAGAACCGTGCTTTTTCCCGCGCCGATGTCTCCTGATAATAACACGATGCCTTCGGGAAATTCTAGTTTTGCGTTCTGGTAGCTGCGAATGTTGGTGATGGTGAGCGAGAGGATGCGCATGTGGTTCTTTCAACGCGCGTGAAATTTAAGCATTTAGCCACTGGACTGGTCTGGTGGCAAGCACAATGATTGTCAGCTGGCCAGTCGCAGCACTTCAATTATTCGTTGCGACTGGTCAGATGTGCGTAACCTTTTTAAGCATCCTGCGTGTTTTTGTGATGTATGGGGAAAGAAATGGTTAAAGAAAAGCAGCAGGAAGGCGAGATAAAATCCGAGTCTCTTGGCGGCCAGTTGTGCCCGATGTGCAATACCAAAAACTTGACTTTGATGGAAGGTCAAACGGAAGTGCCGTTCTTCGGTAAGCTCTTTGTGTTCAGCATGCATTGTTCCGGTTGTCATTATCATAAGGCGGATGTTGAAGCTGCCGAGCCAAAGGAAGGTTCAAAATTCACATTTGAAGTGAATGGAAAAGACGATCTCAATGTCCGGGTCATTCGTTCAAGCGAGGGGACGGTTAAGATTCCTCATGTGGGTAATCTCGAGCCGGGTGTGAACGCGGAAGGTTTTGTGACGAACATCGAAGGCCTTATCACTCGTTTTAAGCACCATATTGAAACCTTGCGCGATACTGCAGAAGATGAAGAGGATAAGAAGAAGGCCAAGAACATGCTCAAGAAGATTCAAAACGTCTTGTGGGGAACTGAAAAGCTCAAGATTATCATCGAAGACCCAACCGGAAACAGCGCGATTGTCTCAGACAGGGCAGTGCGGGAGAAGTTCAAATGATGCGTGAAAAAAAGGAGATAAAGTTGGATACGTTGCTTTCAGACAAGTTCTTAGACCTCAAGGTTGTTTCAAGCAACGTGGTTCTTGAGCATTTGGACGAGCAGATCAGGTTGCGCGAGATGCCGATTGAGCAGAAAGTCAAGAAGACATTACTGCGTTGAATTTTGCGACATCGTTGAGTGGAGAGAGGAGTTTCAAATATGTTCGCGAAGCGAACAGTCTATGATTTGCTTCTCGACACGAGACGAAGAGCAATTTGATCAAACTTTTTGAAAGTTTGTGCGCGAGTTGCCGATCGAAGCAAAAATCAAGAAGTCACTTTGTCAATAATTGTTCTCGTCTTTCTAAAACGTAGTCGCATAGTCCAAGCATTGCTGCTTGTTTTCCGTATGTTCTCAGTACATCGATTGGTCTTTCTGCGGTGGTGAGGTCGAGTTCGAGGGCGCGTACAAATCTGCGGATGCGGCGTGCTTTGAGGTAGTCAAATATTTGTTCAAGTTTCCCATGGAGGTCGTCTCTTTCTGCACTCGTGAGCGCGGTTGCTGTTTGAGGAAATGCTTCCGCGCGCACTTCTTGAGTCGGGTTTGCATAGTATTGATTGGCATTGTATGCTGCGCGGACGAGAAATGCTTCTTTTCTGTCTTTGTCAGGGTCGTTATCGGAAGTCTCAAAATAGAGTGAGTCATCGTCGTAGTTGCCGGTGTTTTCTGTTATTCCAAGTTCTTCATACACTCGTCTTGCGCAGGCTCTTCCGTCTGCGTGGTATGTTTTGAATTCTTCCGGTTTCTCAGTGAATGGGTCAGAATCTTTTGTCGTTTTGAGTGCGCGGCGAATGAACCTGAGTGCTTCCTTGTCAACATTGCGTTCAAGAACGAATGGTTCGGTTGCGGCTTGGATGCGTTCTGCTAGTTTCATTTTCATTCACATAAGATGATAGGGCAGTACGACTCTTAAAGACTGTGACAAGAGAAGCACTTTTATGCCTAAATTGACATATTTGTGGTAAAGTTGACACGATGACTTCCAGAGCCAGTTACTACTGTGGTGTGATGAAGCAACGAAACCTTTAAATACTTCTCGAGCATCACACTTCTAAAGAAAAGGGTGGAAAACCATGAAGCCAAGAATCAACTTCAGCGATATTCGCGACCAGCAATTCGAGCTAGGAAAGAAAGTGATTGCCGAAGACCGAATCTCTCTTGAAAACATCAAGTATGTCGCAGGTTTTGACGTTGCATACGTCGGACACAAAGTTGTTGTTTCAGCGGTTGTGATGAACTTCCAAACACTTAAGATTCTCGAAAAAAAACACATCGTGGTTGACCAAGAGATGAACTATGTTCCGGGTCTCCAAGCCTTCCGCGACGGCCCTGCAATTTGTCAGCTCTACTACGACCTCGAATACGAGCCGGATGTCATAGTCATTCCAAGCGCGGGTATCGCGCATCCTGGCCTTGCAGGCCCCGCAACCTTTATCGGTGTCGAATTAGGCAAGCCGACCATTGGCTGCGCAAAAAGCCTCTTTGAAGCAAAAGTGGATGGCGAAAACATTATCTGCGAAGATGAAATTCGCGGCAAAACATTCAAGACAAAAGAGCACGCAAACGTGCTCTATGTCTCTCCCGGCCACATGCTCTCAATTGACACTTCTGTTGAAATTCTAAAAAAAGCAGTCATCCCTCCGCACAAACTTCCCGAAATGCTCCACGTTGCACGAAAAGTTGCAAAGCGTGCGGGCGATGATTTGAGGACGGGTAATGCGTCAAAACCAGAAGAACTTGCTGATTTAGAAAATGCAATAAACGAACAAGTAACAAA
>CAYXXT010000003.1:19074-21559 GCA_964469145.1 uncultured Methanosarcinales archaeon
ACCAGAAGAACTTGCTGAACTAGAATCACAAGAATAAATCCTAAAAAACAAAAATTATTCTGCTGGTTCTACGCGTACTTCGTCTGATGCAACGCCTTTCATTTGTTTGCTGCGGTAAATCGAAGCAAACGATGGCGTGACAACGAGGAAGTCGTCGCCGAATCCTGCGATTTCGCCGTCGATTGCGTCTGCAGTTTTCTTGATTTTGTTGATTGCACGCTTCAATTCAACAAGGTCTTTGTCCTTGAGCGGTCGAATGTTGACAAGTGCAATCGTGTATCCTTCTCGTAAGGAATCCAAGACTGGCTTGCAGTCGTCGAATGAGTCGAGCAGGAACGGTCGCACGAGCACTTTTGAGCGCTGCACTTCAGAATCGTGTTCTAATTCAACGTATTCGTTTTGTTTCTCCATCTCCTCGTATTTTGGAGCGGAGAGTTTTTCTTTCAGACTGGAAAAGAGTCCCATGGTTCACAACACCTCACACCAATTTTATTTTTCTCTACTTCATAATGGGGTGGTCGTATATTTAAAGTCTTCGCTGATTGAAAGAATACTTAACACTTGTTCAAAAAACAGCAACCTTTATAAACCACCATTCTGCCCATCCGAATATGTCATCAAGAAAAGGTGGGTCCCGTCGTGGCACAAGGCGTCTTTTCCGTAAGGCGCCAAGAAGCAAAGGTAAAATCTCGCTTACTCGTTATTTCATGCCGTTCGCAATTGGCGACCGTGCAGTGCTTGTTGCAGAGCCGGCAGTTCAGTCTGCGCTCTATCACGCGCGTTTCCACGGTAAGGCGGGGTTCATTGTTGCCGCTCGCGGTGACTGTTATGAACTCGAGATTGTCGATGGCGGCAAGAAGAAAATCATCATCTCGCATCCGGTTCATTTGAAGAAGCTTGCAGCAGAAAACGCGCCGAAGGCAAAGCCTGCGGCAGTGAAGGCAGCAGCGGCTTCTGCTCCAAAAACGGCAGCTCCTGCGGTCAAGAAGGCTGCAGTGAAGAAGGTTGCGTAAAAATGGCTCAGAAAGTTATTTCTCAAACGCCGATGAATGCAAGTGAGTTGCACGGCGAGATGAAGCGTATCAAGGCGCGTGATACCGAACTCGGTTTCCGTGCGCAAAAGACGCTTGACTATTTGGAAGGCGGAGATTTTTTGGCTCCTGAAAAGGCAAAGGAGTTGTACGACAAGTTGCAAAAGCTTGAAGTGCCAAGGCTTCGCGATGTTCACTTTCACAAGCTTGTTGATTGTTTGCCGACGAGTGCAAAGGATGTCAAGGTTGTCTTGCAGGGTTACCAAGTGACGGTTTCTCAAGAGTCTTGCAAGAAAATCGCTGACACGATTGCAGAGTTTGCGAAGTAATTCTTTGGTGCGTTATGCGTCTTATTGATTTGTCTCCGGACTTGATTTTGACGACTGATACGGGAATAGTTGAGACGTCTGGAATTCTTGAACGGTATTTTGCGGCGGTTTCTAATGCAGAACCGCTCGCTCCGGTTTATGTTGTTGATGGGCGGGTCATGACTGCTCGTGCGTCTTATTTGGGCGAGCAGGAGAAGTTGTTGCGCGAGCTTGATTTGGGGTCGACTTCCGCAACTGATTCTTTCTTGAAGGGTCGCATTTTTATGGATCACGTGCAGGTGCCAATGACGTATGCGCGTGAGACGTTTAGGAAAAGGGTTGAAAGTCTTGAGCAGATGACGAAAGATACGCCTTGGTTTTTATTAGATGGCAATCATCGTGCGCTCGCGTATTCTCTTGCGAAAAAAGATGTTCCTTGTCGTGTTCTCGAGTCTGATGCTGATTTGCAGGAAGTTCGTGCGCGTTCAGAGGCTCTCGAGTGGCCGCAGTTGTATGCGGAAGGTGACACTCTTTTGCAGGTGGTGCGTGCATGGGAGGAGTATGTGTTGAGTACTGCATCGTCGCGTTTTGGGGTGCACGAGCCGCGTACTTGTTCGATTGCTGAGCGTAGGGATTGGTTATTTGAGCGTGAGTTCATGCCTGTGGCTATTGTGGACGCTATTAAGAAGTCGCGCCAATAATCACCAATACTTATATAAACTCGTTCTGCTTATCAACCTTTAGACAATGTTACTCAGCAGTTTAGAAGTGGACTATGGACGATTCGCAACACAGAGAGATGCCTATGGAAAGGGTACGGGAAGAGCAGGCAATCGTGTTAGACTTCTTGCCGCATGGCAATCAATTAGATAATCGTCCGGCGCACCGAAAGACCCCAATCGTTCAGGCAATAGGAAAAGTTCATCTTATCCTTTTAGAGTTGGTTCCAAAGCGTGAGGCAGTGATTCAGCCGCTTCAGGAAGTCTATATTGGTGAGGGGAAGCGTGATGTGATTCACCACATTATCGGCCGTATCCCTCTTGACAAGTTGACCGGGACTGCGCGCAGTACGCTTGACCTCATCGTGAAAGACTATGTCTCAAAGAACGAGCCTCGTTTTGTTGAGTTTTTCAACAAGAGCCAGCC
>CAYXXT010000003.1:21569-23298 GCA_964469145.1 uncultured Methanosarcinales archaeon
AAGAAGTTTGACAATTTCAAGGACATTAAGGCGCGCGTAAAACTCTTGCCTGACCCTGAGAAGTTGGTAGCGAAGCGTATTTTCAAGGAGCTCGCAGGTGAAGAGAAGCACAGAATTTTCGTTGACGTTTAAGGCTTTGTCATTCGTATTTGACGTTTCTAGACCTGATTGCGCGACTTCGCTGCGGTGAAAGAAGAGTCTTAAGTCTGCCTTCGACGAAGGCAGCTATTTTAATTGCTTCTTGAGCCAAAGCGAGAAGCGCTTGATTGAACTTCTTAAGTTCAATCATGGAGCTCGCAGGTGAAGAGAAGCACAGAATTTTCGTTGACGTTTAAGGAGTTGTTGCTCGTTTGCCGCACTTGTTGAATGCAGTTTTTCTTTTTATACTCCTTTTAAAGACTCGCGCCCATTTCCACCCATTTATCGTCGAGTCTCCAAAGCTTTATAAAACGCTTCCGCGTTTTTCAGGGGTATACACTCAAACGGAGGGTGATCTCAATGGTTGAAGGAAGATGCATGAAGTGCAAGATGGGCGTCCAAATCAAGGACGGTAAGGAAACGACAATGGCAAACGGTATGCTTGCCATGAAGGGTGTCTGTCCGAAGTGCGGAACCAACGTTTTCAGAATCTTAGGCAAGGCAAAGAAGTAAGTGCTTGCAGTTTTCTTCTTTTTTTTCTTTTATCTTGTTCTTTCCGCGCATTTTTTCTGGTTGATGCACAAATCTTAAATACAAAATAATCATACGTCTTAGAGCAAGGGAGGTGCAGACCATGCAATACTGGACCAAGGACGAAGAGGAGTTCGAAGAAGAGTTCGACGAAGGCGATTGGGACAACTAAGTCACCTCTTTTTATCGTTACTTTTATATAGAGTTTGCAGGAGATACTTTCTATGGCTAAATTTGTGTGTCAAAATGGCGAACCCTGCAATCGTTGCGGGGGGTGCTGCAAGATTCGCGAGAATTTCCGTATGGACGTGAAGGACGAGCATCACATTAAGGAGCAAGTCTACCGTCGTACGCGTGTTCTTTATCTTTACCCGCTGAATCGCTACACGATTAGCCTTTCTCATGAGGAAAAAGCGCGTCTTGAGCGTATCGCAAAAGAGCGTAATATCCAAATCAATATTCTCCCGAAAAAAGTCATTTACGACGCAGTGAACGACAAGTCTCAAGTGTGGGATTGGTTTGTCGACCATAACATTTGTCCGTTTTTAAAAGGCGACAATGAGTGCACGATATACGAAGACCGTCCCGAAATCTGTCGTATGTTTCCTGAAATAAAAAACGAGCAATTCTTCGAAATTCAGCAGGCGGTAAAAGATATTCAAGCAGTCGACCTTCCGTATGCTGAGCTTGTCGTGCGGGCGGCAAAATCTCTTGTGCGCGCAGGGGTCTTAAAAGAAGAGTCGATTCTTGCAGTATGACAACCTTTAAATAACGGTATACCTTTTTCCACACTAGAAAAAGATGGTGTCAACAAAACATGTTCCGGTGAGTATTCTCGCAATTGTTGCATTGCTTGGCATTTCTGTTCTCATGCTTTCAGTTACTTATTATCCTGAAACGGTTCCTTTTGCGGTGAGCTATGTTGGTCAGGCGGTTGCGCAGGGCAACACGGTTATTGCAAATCTTGATGTTGGCGAGTTTCTCGCAAATGAGGTTGAGGCGTTAACCGAAAGCGATATGCCTGGGCTTCGCGGTGGAACCGTTCACGCGCAGGGCGGAA
>CAYXXT010000003.1:23308-28061 GCA_964469145.1 uncultured Methanosarcinales archaeon
AGCTTGCGTTTCAATGAAGCGAGTGTTTTTAACGGTGGTAAAATTGTTTTCGGTCGCGATGAGCAAAATCGAGTGACTGATTTTCTCGAATTCCAAGATGCAGTGTTCAAATATCAAATTGAGTTCGGCTCTGGTCTCAGGAGTGTTGCGCAGGATGGTCGTTTGCGCGACATTGAGGATGAAGAGTTCGAAATGCTCGGCGACACGTACGCGCTCGTTCAGGCGCAGGTGAACACGGCAACAAATCGTCTTACGCTGCGTTTCTTCGGCGGCTTTGGTTCCATCGAATTCGAAGACAACAATTACATGGATGACAATTACCAAGACTTTGGTGCGAGAGTTAATGGCAAGCAAATCGACGCGAAAGTCAAAATCAAGGCGACTGATGTGGGTGATGAAATAGTCATTTATTCCATTCAGTACATTTTGGAAGCAAACGGCGCGCTCGGCGACTTGCAAGTTACTCCGCAGCACTGCGTGCGTGAATTCCTTGAGTACCCAACCGGTCTTCTCTCTCCTCGATTCGACATTTGTTACAAGGGTTTTGAAGGGGAGGAAGTTCCGGATGTCGCATCAATTTCAGGAAATGAGGTAAGAGTCACTCCGTCTGGCGATGATGAATACCGTATTTTCGCGCAAAACACAAGGGGGCAAGTGTACACAATTCCGCTCGCGCAATTGCCTGGGCTGTATGGAAACAGGGGTCGAAATTTGGTCTTTGTGGAAGCAGCAAATAGTGCAGCGCCAAACATTAATCTTGATGATTATTTCCTCGTGAATAGTAAGAATGACATTTCCGGCTCTTCACACGTGCTTCGTTACGACCATTTTGACGCGGCAGGTGGTGTTGCTTATTTCGAGGACCTTTCAGGCGATATGAAACGTGCAACCGTCGACATGGTAACGATGGAAGGCACGCTTCTTGTTGGTGATGGTTCGTACAAGTTCAAAATTGGTGCGGCGAATGCAATCGCGATGGATCAAACAAATGACAATTCAATAAGCGGTGCTGAGGCGCGTTTCGTAGTTGTTGGCGGCCACTTGCTTGATTTGGGTCCTGGTTTTACCGTTACCGTTATTACTCCAAAGCGTCTTTTCGATGAAGCAACTGCAGACGAAACAACAACGTTTGACATTTTGTTCGGAAGCAACATCGATCTTGACGTTCCAAGTCCGCAAGGTCCTATTTTCAAGCTTGCAAGTTCAAGCGGTGGTCGTCGTCAGGGACTTACCGAGTTTGGCATTCTCTTTGATTGGGATACGGAAAGTGATAGTGATTCGCTCAAACTCATCATTCCAGGCGGCGGTCGTGTCGTGCGAAGTGGCAGTTTCGGTCAGGTCTTTATTTCGCTTGAGCGCGAGAAGTTAATGAAGCCAATTCAGGTTCCTCTTCCGCCGGCGAAGTGCGGCGATTCTATTATTACAAAGCCCGAGTGGTGTGACCCTCCGGGCAGTTTGTGTGCGGGTCCTGTTGCGTTTGAGCGCGGTATTTGCAGTAATGATTGCATGAAGTGCGATAAGCCAAATCCTGCAATGTGCGGTAATAACGTGCTTGACCCGGGCGAGCAGTGTGAGAAGGCAGCAGATTGTGCGGCAGGCCAAGTGTGCAACGGTTGTAAGTGTGTTGCTGCTCCGCCAAAAGTGTGCGGTAATGGCATTGTTGAAGCAGGCGAGCAGTGCGAGCGCGCAGCCGACTGTACTCCTGGTCTTGCGTGTTCGGGTTGCAAGTGTGTTGCGCCGAATTGTCAAGTGCAGGGCAAGTGCCGCATTTACGCAGGCTGCGGTTCTTCTGATCTTTTGATGGTTGATGGTCTTCCAAGCGGTTGTGTGAGTCCGTATCAGGCGGCAGGTCAGGGTATTGATTATTGCGGTTCGACAAATATTGCAACGTTAAGCAAGGATTGCAATTACATGGCATCTGACGCAAAGACGTTGTGTGTTTGTCCAAGAAAGCCCGCGCTTGAACTTCCCGCTCCCGTTGAAAAGTTGTCGCCGTGGCGTCGCTTTGTGCTGTGGTGGCAGGGTCTTTGGAGTTCAAAGCCAAAAATAGATGTTCCCGCACCTACAGTGGGTGTAAACTGTAATGATGCAGCTCCGTGCCGTTTCTGGGACTCTCGTTGCGGTAAAGGTTTCGAGCCGCTCTATGTTGACGGCGTTTTCAAAGAGTGTGTTGATGCGTATCAGGGAGCTTCCTCAGGTATTCCGTATTGCAGCCATAAGCCAATTGGTCTTGAGAGTGCGTATTGCAACTACATGAGTAATGATGCAAGAGAGAAGTTGCCCTGCGTGTGCAGGTAAGTTTTTTATAGGCTTCTTTAGGTTTTAACGTTATGTCCGAAAAGACCGTTTATCAAGGCAAATTTATCACCGTAAAAGAAGAGCACGGTGTTGATTTCAAGTTTGAGCGTGCATATCTTCTCCCGAGCGTGCAAGTTATCCCGTTTACTGATGATGGCAAGATTGTCATGATTCGTGAGAAGCGAAAAATTGAAGGGCGTTCAAGGTGGAAGTTTGTTTCCGGTTTTTGCGACAAACCTGGGCTAAGTCCTGAGGAAGTCGCACAAGAAGAACTTATGGAAGAGGCGGGTTTTCGCGCGAAGCGTTTAGTGAAATGGCACGAGCACGCTCACCGTCACACGTTCATTTTGCCCATCATTTACTATCTTGCATATGGTCTTATTCCTGAGAAGAAAGAAAACCCCGACGGCCCGGTAATTGAAGAAGTAAAGGCGTTCTCGCTTGAAGAATTGCACGAACGTGTCTTGGGGGGCGAGTTTGACTTCTTGCACGAGGCAAGCATTATTATGAAATTGTGGCGGGAACGAAAGAAGTTAACGCAGTGATTATGTGTTTCCTTGCAGCCATTTTTGTTCAAAGAACTGTTTATACGATTCTGCAACTGCTCTGCTTTCGATGATGAAAGCCGTTGGTGTTGCATCCCAGTCAAGCGTGATGACTTTGTCTTTGTAGATGATGAGTCCCGTTGGGGTGATTTCGGCGAGGTAGCGGATTTGTGTTCTCCTGATTCCGTGAAATATTTTTTCCACGAGTTTTTTGTTTGTATTAAGAGCGAGTCCTTTGACGTGAATCCCTTTCTCTGCGCGTTTAAGGTGATAATTTCGTAGGAACAAGACAACTTGGTCGTTCAAGAGTTTTTCCTTGGGTACTTGGAAGAAGTAGTATGTCTCTCCTTGTTTCATTGTGTTGAGAATGCCGTTGAATGCTGCTTTGAGGCCGTTGATTCCTTGGTAGACTCGTGCGCTTTGTTTTTCAGAGCTTAATCGTTCAACTTCTTTGAGTGCGGGAAGAAGTTCAGTGAGTTTTCGTTTCTTCTCATCTAAGAAGGTAAGAAGCGTGTCTGGGCTTTCTGCATGGTAGTATTTGATTTTTCCTTTGAGGATGAAACTAACAATGCCTTTCTCAAGGAGTGCACCTAAGACGTGGTAGACGGTGCTGCTTTGCAGTTTTGTTGAGTTGATGACGTTTCCCGTGGTTGAAGGTCCAAGGCGAAGCAAGGCAAGGTATATTTTTGCTTCTGCATTTGAAAGCCCCCACTCTTCAAGCGCGCTGACATCCATGGGGTCAGTTATCCGAATCTTCTTTTTAAAACTTTCCAATATTGGAGAGTAAATGTTTAGATAGACGAGGCTGACATGAGTAGGCAATGGCCAAACGAAGTCTTCAGAGTGTGAGGGTATTACATCTCACTGATGCTGCAAGGCAGTTGATAAATGCGGTGAGAATAGAGCAATCGTTAAGCCAAAGCGTACTTGCGGATAAGATAGGAAAGAGGCAGCCTACAGTCTCTGCATATTTGCGTGGCGTATTTTCAGTCACGCCTGCGCTCTGCGGGGCGCTTTATGATGCGTTAGGTAAGGATAAACGGCTCGATTTTCTTTCTTATTTCGCTAGGGAAGACTATTCTACGCACGAAGATTTTTTGCTTGATTCCGCACGGCGTCTTTCTGAAAAACCACTGTATCTATTGGAACCATTCTACGAGCGAATTGACGAAGTGTATTGTGCGGCTTCAACAAAGGCGAGGTGTGATATACTGGGTGAATTGGAAAAATTGGTGCTTCGGTACGAACCGGGCTACGTTATTCCACAAACGACAAACAAAGAACCACCAACTATTGTTTAATATTTCCAAACCCGATGAGTCGCCATCTTTGCCCAACATTGCGGCTCATCGCAACGCGTGAGCCAACATCTGCACAAACCGGCTTGCGTAATGCGCACTTAATCAAATTCTTGCCGAGTTCTTTTACAACGCCGACGGTTGCTGCTGAGTTGACGTTTAACATGAGTATTTCGCCGAGCTTAATCGGATCGACAACGAGTTTGTCTTTTGCACCAACCACTCGTTCAAGAAGGTGAGGTTCTAACTTTAGGTCATACCAAAGTGGCGGTGCTTCTTTTGGCCGCACAATCATGCTTCCAACAAGTTTGTCGCTTTTGACGACGCTTGGGTCAAGCGGGGTAAGAATCGCAATCGAGCCGCCGGGGACTGCGGATGGAACTTTTTCTCCGCCGGTCATGATGCTTAAGATTTTGGCGTGGATTGGTTTCCAGATTTTTTGGTTTTTCTCGGTGACTTCATACCCAGGGACGATTTCGATGTCGTCTCCTTCGTTGAGTGTTCCTTCCTTAATTGAGCCGCCTAAGATGCCGCCCACTAATTTCTCAGGGGTTGTTCCTGGTTTGTTGACGTCAAATGAGCGTGCGATGAACATTTTTGGCTTTGCTATAA
>CAYXXT010000004.1:0-6528 GCA_964469145.1 uncultured Methanosarcinales archaeon
CGGGGAATGCTGAGTCTAAGTAGAGTTTGCGGTGTGCTGGCGTGCGTGTTTCTGCATACAGTTCATCGCCTTCAACGCAAAGTCCGAATTGTGGTCGTGAACTGATGTCTTTTTCAAGTTCTACTCGTTGGTAATTTGGGAAGCAGAAATAAACGAGGCCTTCACCGCTTGTTTGCGAGTCTTGTATCCATCCGGTTGGTACCTCGAATGTGAAGATTTCTATTCCCTCATAACCGAGCGCGCGGTAAAACAGGTGTGGATTCTTGCCATCTATTGATTCGAGAATTGTGCGGACTCCGGGCGCTTGCGCTTGAATTTGTTCAGAGTCTTCCCAACTGTGAAATCCTGCGCTCTTACAAAGTTCTGCAAGGTCAAATTCCTGTTGTACTCGTTCACTAAAATCTCTGAATGCCATGTTTACTTTACTCTAATCGTCTCTAAGTTGCGCGGCGCAACTGTTTCAATATGTCCCAATTTGTGAATGGCGGATGCCAAATCTAATACTTTAGAACTTTCTCCGTGTTGCACGATAACTTTTTTCGGTCTTGGTGCGCATTTGAAGATGAAGTTCATGAGTTGTTTTCTGTCTGAGTGGTCAGAAACTGCAACCTTCACAACTTCCATCTTTACCGTCACAACTTCTTGTTTGCTGCCGTCTTTGAAGACGAGTTCGCGTTCTCCGCCAAACACTCTGCGCCCAAGAGTTCCCTCGGGAAGATAACAAGTAAAGATGAGCAAATTCTTCGGATTATCCGCAAGCTGTTTGAGATACTCAACTGATGGTCCACCAACAAGCATGCCTGATGTTGCCATGATGACTGCGGGTCCGCTTTCTTCGATGATTTGTTTTCTTTCTTTTGGCGAACCGACTCGTTTGAAGATTGGATTCAAGAATGGGTTTTCGTCTTTGTGGAAGATGTTTTTGCGCAGGATTGCGTTCAAAAATTCAGGATACGCGGTATGAATTGCAGTGATGTCCCAGACCATTCCATCAATATAAACGGGCATGGGTTCGAGTTCTCCTCGCTTCACCATTCCTTCTATCATGACCATGACGTCTTGTGCTTTTCCCGAACCAAGCACCGGCATTAACACTTTTCCGCCGCGTTTGATGGTTTCGCGGATGTAATTGCAGAGCATGTCGTCGCTTTCGTGTGCGGGGAGTCCGATGTCCATTTTTCCGCCATAGGTTCCTTCGATGATGACGGTTTCAAGGCGGGGGAACATGGTGTTTGCGGGGTCGAGGAGTGGTGTTTTTCCGTACTTCAAGTCGCCTGTATACAACAAGTTGTGGAGTCCGTTGCCGATGTGTAAGTGTGCCATGCTGCTGCCAATAATGTGGCCTGCGTTGTACAAAGTCAATCGTACGTCTGGTGTGATGTCGCTTACTTCTTCCCAGTTGAGCGTGATGCAGTGTTTGACGAATTCTTTGACGTCGTCAGTGTCGAAGATTGGGTCTTTGTTTTCTGATTTTGCAATTTTGACCATATCTAACATGAGTAGCGCAGCGACGTCTCGCGTTGGTTCCGTGCAATATGTCGGTCCTCTAAATCCCATCTTGTACAAGTATGGAATGAATCCTGAGTGGTCTAAGTGTGCGTGTGACAATATGATTGCGTCGAGTTGTTGAATATTAAATTCGGGTGCATCCAAAATGGGGTATGCTTCGGTTACTTCGCCTGCGACGTTGATTCCGCAGTCCATGAGGATGCGTGATTCTGGTGTTTGTAAGAAGATGCAGCTTCGTCCGACTTGTCGTGCCGCTCCGAGATGAGTCACGCGGATCCATTCGTTCTTTTTCTCACGTAACCATCCGTCGTAGATGCGGTGTCCGACTTTGTCGAGGAATTTGCGGCGATAGTCTGAGTGTTCGTACAAGACTGCGCGGACGTTGTCAATGAGTTGAGATTTTAATGCAGGCGTTCTGCGAATGACGGGGACCCAGATTGCTTTTTCGCGGATTTCGCGAAGCAGGCTTCCTTGTTTGCCAATGGCAATGCCTGGTTTTTCTGCTTCAATAATCACTGTGCTTCTTTCTTTGTCGAAAAGGATTTGCGAGATTCCTGCATCTTCGGGCATAATCTTCCTAATTTCTTTCTCTGCTTTTTCTTCGGGAAGGCAAATGGATGGGTCTGGACGGAGTTCGATTCGTTTTTTGAATTCTTGAACAGTGCTGCGAATAAGGCCCTCATCGTTCAAAAAGAAGTTTTTGTCTTTTGTGTAGAGGACTATGTTTGCTCCTTCGAAGCATGCATCGCTCACTTTAGTTTGTGGGACGAATTTCAGTATTTCTTTGATGATTTCTACCATATTTTACCAAATTATATTTACAAAATTGTGTGCGAAGAATCGCCTTATTGGGGCATCGGGATGTTGAGGTCTTTCTCTACGGCAATCTTGATGCCTTTTTCGTCAATGACCCAGACGTCGATTCCGTTTCCGGTGTTGACGTCGCGCTGGAGTGCAGCAGTGATTGCGCGTTGTGCGAGTTTGATTCCTTCTTCTTGGGTCATGCCTTTCTTGTAGAGTGCTTCGAGGACTCCGATTGCGAAGATGCTGCCGGAGCCGTCAGAAACGTAATCGTCGACTTTGGTGATGCTTCCATCAACGCCTAAGTCGTATAAGTGTGAGCCGTATTGGTCATTTCCTGCGAGGAGGAAGCTGACAATGCCGGGGACTGCGCTGAACTTGCGTAAGTTGTTGTAAAGCATGCCTGCAAGCAGGTTTGCGCCTTCTTTAACGCTCGTTGTGCGAAGCGTTTGCAAGTCTTTGAGCTTGATTTCTGCACGAATTAACTTCACGAGAAGTTGTGCATCTGAAACAAGGCCGGCCATGGTGACTGCCATCGTATCAGTGATTTTGTGAATTTTTTGAGTGTGCTTGTTAACAACGAATCCTGCGGTTGCTCGCTTATCTGCTGCCAAAATAACGCAATCTTTGCATGCAATACCGACAGTTGTCGTGCCGTGTTGCAATTGAACATCTTTAATTTCTTGTTGCATAAATGATCTCTTATATGAGAAATACTCACCCTCTTGAAGCATATTAGGATGGGTTGACTATATAAATGTTTTGGTGACTTTTAAAGGGTTTACGCTACCCGAAGCACGCGTTTCTCGTCATCCCAATACCCTGCTTCCATCCCCGCGCTAACCTTGGGAAACCCGTATTTCTTAATGTATCGTCCAAGCAGGTTCTTGAGTGAGTCGCCGTCTCTCATCGCAACAACGTCGTCGTGTATTTCTCGTATCCGCGCATAAGGTGTCACCGTATCAGCTCGTGCCAAATCAGCAAAGTGTTCGGTTAAATCATCATACGTGTCGTGTTTGAATCGTCGTTCGAACACGATTCGTGCGGCGGTGATTCCGAATGCGACGTCGCGCATGCAGTGTTGTTTGAGTGCGAGGACGGTTTTGACCATGCCGAGTGTGCTTTGTTCGATGCTTTCCCAGGATGCAGGGTCGCGTTTGTCTAGGCCTGCGTGTTTTGCAATGTTGTACATGAACCAAGAATAGGCAATATGTAAGGACGGGCAGCAGTTGAGTGGCGGGTCGTATTTTTGGACAACAGAGAGGGTCAGGCGGTTGTGTTCAGTATTTCGGGGGACTTTAGTTGGGTAAGCGTGATATGTTACTTCTGCTTCTTTGTTCAACTCACTCACGGTTCCAATCAAATAGCGGAAGTGTGATTGCGTAGCATACCTTTTCGTTTTTGCGAGTGCGCGGGCGGTTGATGCGATGTTTGGGAGGATGTGTGCGTAGTGTGTGTCTGCTTCGGGTCGGAAGGGAATCTGCATGTCTTCTTGGGTGGTTAAGACGTAGTAGTCTCGTTCGGAGGTGAGGTCTTGTGCGCTGGTGTACCTGCTGCGCCAGTCGTGGATTGCCCAAGCGATTCGTGCGAGGTGTCCGGGGCTTTCGATTGCCATTGGTGCTAAGTGTTCTAAGATGAGTTCGAGGTTGCGCGCGGCGTCTGGTGCTTGTGAGATGAATTCAAGTGGGGGAACTATGGTGCCTTGTGTCCAGCGAAAGAGGGGTTGGGCAACTGTTGTAAATAGTCTGCCGACGAGTCCGCGGTCTTTCCACTGTTTTGTTTCTTGAACAGGGCGTATCACAAAGGCAAGAAGGTAAGTGAACTATTAAACGATTGTGAGAGTGGAAACTATTTTATAGCGTTGGTGAATCTATTAGTGTTATGAGACGTTTTTTGCTGTTCTTGCTTTTGTTGTCGTGCACTCCGATAGTTCCTATTGCCCTGCAAGCGAGTCCGATGCAAGAAGTTGTCCCGCAAGGTGATTTCAACCTCACCGCGTCAGTTGTTCAAAACGAAATTGCAGGTGTCAAGTACGAAGCTTTCGCGTACAATGGTCAAATTCCGGGTCCAATTATCAGGGTAAAACAAAATGATTCATTGACAATCACTTTCAAAAATGAATTGCCGATGCCGAGTGCGGTGCACTGGCACGGGGTTCGTGTTGAGAATGAGTTTGATGGCGCGGCAGGCGTGACGCAAAAGGAAGTGCTGCCAGGCGAGTCGTTCACATACGAGCTGAGTTTTCCTGATTACGGAATGTACTGGTTTCACCCGCACGTTCGAGAGGACGTGCAGCAGGAGAAAGGATTAGCAGGCGTGATTTTGGTTGAACCGCGAGCAGGTGTTTACAATAATGTGAGTAAAGAGGAAGTGCTCATGCTTGATGACGTGCTTTTAACCGAGCAAGGTTTGCCGTTTGGTGAGAGTGTTGACCATGTGCTGATGGGTCGTTTTGGTAACGTGATGTTGGTGAATGGGAAGACAAATTATTCTTTGAACGTAAAAACAGGCGAGGTTGTTCGCCTATTCATCGTGAACGCGGCGAATACGCGTATGTTTAATTTGTCAATCGATGGCGCGAAAGTAAGAGTGGTTGGCGGCGATGGTGGGTTGTATCAGAATGAATTTTTTGCAGACAGCGTGATTTTAGGCCCAAGTGAGCGCGTAATTGTTGAAGTGGCGTTTGAAAAGTCAGGAACGTATCGTTTAATGCACAAGAACCCGTCGAATTCGTACATTTTGGGCGAAGTGGTTGTTGTGGGCGAGCAAGTGATGGTGAAGAATGGTTTGCGTAAGAATTTGTGGCAGTTTGATGTTTCAAAGTTTGTCAACAAGTCTCCTGATGTGGAGTTTGAACTCGACATGAAAATGACGATGATGGGCGGGATGAATCACGGTATGATGGGAATGATGGGCGGGAGCGATTCGGGTATCGAGTGGGAAGACACGATGTCGATGATGAATGCGCGCAGTAATGCGGACATGATTGAGTGGACGATTCGCAACAAGGAAACGGGCAAGGAGAATATGGACGCAATGCTGCATGCGAAAGTGGGTGATTTAAAGAAAGTGCGATTCACGAATCTTGCAACGTCAATGCACCCGATGCAGCACCCGATTCACTTGCACGGTCAGCGTTTCTTGGTGCTTGGCGATACAAATTTGGTGTGGAAAGACTCAGTTGTTGTTCCGGCAGGAGAGAGTGTTGACGTTCTTGTAGAGTTTTCAAATCCGGGTATGTGGCTTATGCATTGTCATATTCCTGAACATATGGAGAGTGGGATGATGACTATGGTAATGGTTGAAGCGTAAATATTATCGGTAGTGTTTTGGGAAGTCTGGTTTTTCCTTGACGAGTTGTGCGCGCGAGTAAACGGTGTTTGGTTCTTCGGTTCGCGCTTCTTCGTAGAATGATTGTACGAGGTTGACGAGTTGTTCTTGGTCGTGTGGGAAGCCGAAGAGTTCTCCGCTGGCTGCTTTTGTTTTGATTGTGCGAAGGTTGTAATCGGTTTCGAGTTCGAGGGCGTTGACTTGTTTTTTGTTGAGTGCTGCGGCGAGTGTTCGGTGGTTTCCATCTAAAAGCAGGTAAGGCGCGCCGGAATGGTAGAGTGTTGCAAGGCGTAATTTTGCGGTTTGGAATTGTTCTTTGTTGTGGTTTGCGACTCTGATTCGATATTCTAAATCAGTTGGGTGTATGGGGATGACTTGTCCTGTTGATTTGCAGCGATAAAAACGAGTGCAAAAGGTGATTGCTCGTGAGAATGCAGGGTGCCGGTGACTGCTGCTTGCGTATTCAGCAAGTTGGTTTGCCACTTGTTCTTTTGGGACGAGTTCAAGGTCATCAATGGCGACGTCTTTGTCTTGGATGGAAAGGGTTGTCTTTGGGATTTGGTCGTGATATAATTCGCCGCGAACAACGATGACGGGAGGGAGTATTTTTCCTTGGCGGTGTTTGAAGATGCGATGATAGACTGCGAAGAGTTCAGTATTGCCGATTTCTGGCTGCTCAGTTGTAATGATTTTTTCTGCGGTGAGCTTGAGTTCTTGCATAGTCTTGTGCGCCTGATGCGCGTTTATAAAACTTACCAAGAAAAATCACTTTCCAGTGATAACTGAACTGATAACTAGTAACTCTTCGCAAACAACGCTACACTTGTAGCGGGTTTGTCGCACTTCATGCATTTTCCGGTTGGCAATGGAGAATCAAAGGGCAGTGTG
>CAYXXT010000004.1:6538-26031 GCA_964469145.1 uncultured Methanosarcinales archaeon
ATTTTGCGCCTTCGGTTTCTTTCTTGATGGTTTCAGCGCATTCAGAGGTGCAGCACCAAGGCGCGTAAATGATGTGTTTTGCGTCTATTGCTTTTTTGAATCCTGCCCAGTCCGAAACGTGTGACGTGTTGTCCGTCATGAATTTTTTGGCTTTGGCAAACATGTCTTTTTGCATTTGCTCGAGCTGTTTCTCGACAGTCGCAGTGAGTTCTTCAAGCGGGACAAAAATTTTCTTACCTTCATCGCGGCGTACAAGAACTGCTTGGTTTTTTTCAAGGTCTTTTGGCCCTATCTCGACGCGGATGCAAACACCCTTGAGCTCATGTTCGTTGAATTTCCAGCCGGGCGTGTGGTGGTCGCGTTTGTCGACTTTTGCGCTGATGCCTGCTGCTTGGAGGCGATCGCACATTTCGATGCATTTGTCAATGACTTTTTCTTTTGAGTCGTCGAACATGATGGGAACAATAACGACTTGTAGTGGCGCGACTTTTGGCGGGATGACGAGTCCTTTGTCATCGCCGTGGTAAAGAATCATTGCGCCAATTGAGCGAGTGCTAAATCCCCAGCTATTTTGGTAAGGGTGTTGTTTTTCTCCTTTTTCGTTGAGGAATTGGATGTCGAAGCTTTTTGCGAAGCGCTGCCCCAGATGATGAGACGTCGCTGCCTGTACTGCTTTGCCGGATGGCGTAAGTGTTTCAATTGATGTCGAATAGTCTGCGCCTGCGAATTTTTCGTTTTCGCTTTTGCGTCCTTTGATGACGGGGACTGCGAGGTAGTCTTCAAACACTTGACGGTAAAGCTCCAAGATGAGCATAACTTCTTCTTTTGCTTCGGGAATGGTTGCGAATGCGGTGTGTCCTTCTTGCCATAAAAATTCGCGGCCGCGTAAGAATGGAACGGGGTGTTTGAATTCCCATCGGACAACGTTCACCCACTGGTTTATCTTCAAAGGTAAGTCGCGGTAGCTTTTTATCCATTTTGCGAATGCGTCGTACATGATGGTTTCGCTTGTTGGACGAATGGCGAGTCGTTCGTTGAGTTCGGTGTTTCCGCCGTGGGTGACCCATGCGACTTCGGGTGCGAATCCTTCGATGTGTTCTGCTTCTTTGGTGAGTAATTTTTCAGGGATAAAGAGGGGGAAGTAGCTGTTTTGAACGCCTGCTTTTTTGATTTCGCCGTCAAAAAACGCAGTCAATTTTTCCCAAATGGCAAACACGCGGGGTCTAAAAATCATGCATCCGGACACATCAGTGTATTCAGCAAGTTCTGCTTTTTGGATGACTTGGGTGTACCATTCGGAGATATCTGCTGATTTTTTGACCGTCATGCCTTGATTCAGGGATGCAGTCATTCCTGAATTCCCGGGAACCGCAGGTTTCCGCGAGGTCTCTTCCTTTGCCATAACGAGTTTTGGCAGGCGTTTATTTATAAAGGTTTGGCGAAGGTTTTCCAATAAATATACCACTAATTAGTGACAATGAATAGAAAGATTTATAAAGGAAGAAATGCGAAAAAGAACAGGCCGGGATGAAAAAAATGAGCGAACAGCCAAACGAAAAAGAATTTGCAGACGCGCTAAAGGGCACTATTTCAAGAGAAGACAAGCAGTTGAGTATGTTAAACATCTGCAGTCTGATGGCGTCTGCAACGGTTGTTGGCGCGTATGCAGGGTATATGCTTGCGCGTGGACAGGATTTGAGTACAACCGCAAAGGTCGCGCTTGGCGTGCCGATGGTTCTTTCCGGGCTTTACTTGTCGCTTTGCGAGCCAAAAAGCACGAGTGATGTTGAACGTATTTCTGAGAGCAGGGTTGAAATTATTGAACTTGGCGAAATGTCAAAACTTGAACGAATACTTGCGGCAGGTGCGGGTAGTGGTTTTGCTGCGGCAACAACCGCAATGGGTTATGCGATTGGGTATGGGCTTGGTTCTGTTGTTGAGCGATTGTGAAGAGCGTTGTAAGCAGGTATAGAGCAAGTACGGCGCTAGTCTTAAATATCCTATTCTCCTGAATAAAGACATGCGCATCCTTCGTCACACAACGCATCATGTCTTGTTTCATTTAGGCTTGTTTGCAGGGTTTGCATTATTGATTCCAGTCGTTAGTAAGGCGCTTGAGACGAGTGTTGAGCCGTGGAAGGTTGCGCCGGAGACGTTTTTTGGCGGTGCAATGTTGGTTCTCATTAGCGCGTTTTTGCTGTATAGAGTGAAAGAGAGCGTTCCTGATTTGCTGCAAAGTCTTGGTTTTGCAATGTTTATTCCGGGCGGCTTAAACGTCATTTCGAGTGTGTTTAACGTAAAAGAGTTTATCACGCAAAAGCCGACGATGACTGGTTTTGCAGTCATTCAGCCGGTTGCAGAATTCTACATCGTGCACAGTGTTCCTGATGTGTTAAGTGTTGCCGCGGTGTATTTGTTTGTTGGCGGTATGTTCTACTGGGTTGGCTTGAAGATGAATCAAGCGAAGAATAAGTTTTCGCCCAGGTGATTTTCACCCAAGTGAGCGTAAGAGAATTGTTTCTGGTTTTTCTTTGAGCGCAAGCGTCGCATTGAGCGCATCAATCGCGGTAAGTTCAATCTTGTTTTTGCGGCAGTATTCAACGACCATGTCGAGTGCGCGGAGTCCCTCGATGGTTCCTTCGACTTTTGGGAGTGTTTTTTTGTGTTTGACCGCAGTGCCGAATTCGTGGCCGTAGTGGTGGTTTCTGCTTTCTTCGCTCATGCTGGTGGCAAAGAGGTCGGAGTAAAATGAGAGGTGGGGCAGGTGTCTGCCGGTTTTATGGCGATACAAAGTCATCAAGTCGTTTGCGGCGAGTCCGACAAATGAGCCCATCGTGTTACACGAGCCAAAGTAGCCGTCAATGAATCCTGCGCCAACGGCAATAATGTTTTTTGCTGCCGCGCCGAATTCGCATCCGACTGCGTCGCGTTCGATAACAGGCAAAAAGCGCACGCGATCAAAGTGTTTCGTCCAGTATTGTGCGCGTTTGCCTGCAATTGTGGTGATGGTTGGCTTGTCTGCCATCATTTCGGAGCTTAGATTCGGACCGTTGAGTGTTGCAACGTCATTTGACAGCACTTTTTCAAGGATTTCAGTGGGTGTGCGAAGCTGCGAGAACAGGCCTTTTGTGCAGCAGAGGATTGGTTGTTTTGCTTTCACGATTTTTTTGAGCATTTCTGCGCAGTTTTCAAGGTATGCGCTTGGGACGCAAACAATGAGTGCTTCTGAAGTGTTAATCACGCGTTTTGTTTCTTCGCTGTACGTTCCGTCTGTTTCAACGTCAACGAGTGTGTGCCGCGTGAGGAGGACGTGGCTTATTGCTTTGCCGAACTTGCCGCTTCCGATGATGGTTATCATGCAAGCCCCACGCGTTTCAATGTTGTTTTGTCAAAGTCAGAATCATCGCTCACGATTGTCCTGAGTCCAAAAGAGAGGGCGGTTGCGTAATGAATGGCATCACGAGGTTTAAGTGATGGGTTTGCCTCAAGAAGTTGTAAGCTGAATCGAGAGATCTCTGAAGTGAGTGGTGCAATTGAGAGGTTGGAAAGGTGGAAGATGCGATTTGCTTGTCGTATCGCGTTTTTACGATCGCCTGTTTGTTTCCAGAGCGCCCAAAGGACCTCATCGATGGTGACTGTTGATGTAACTGCATGAGCGCCGTTGATTGTTTCTTGGAGGATGCGCGCAGCTGATTTTCCGCGTCCTTCACTTGAGAGGGCTGCGAGGATGAACACAGTTGAATCCAGGTATCTCTTCACTCGGTCAGCCTCGAATGATAGAGTGCGTCCCAATCGATGTTCTTCGGAAGTTTTTTCTTGGGTGTTGCGCTAAGAAATTGGTCGAGGATTTGTTGCGCGTTTTCTTTTTTCTGAAGAGTTATCTTGTTATCTTCAAGAGTGAAGGTTACTTCTGAATTAGGGAGGAGTTGAAACTGGTCGCGAAGAGGCTTTGGTATGACTACTTGTCCTTTTTCGCCAACGGTGCAACTGAGCTGAATTCCTACCATAGAGTATGAAAAAGTAATACTCGTTTATAAAACTTTCGAATCTTGGTGCTGCTTATGTGCTGTCTTTTGCTCGATATTCAGGAACCCATCCGGATTTGTCTTTAAAGAGCCGGGTTGCGGTGATGTTCTTCTCTTGAGTCAGCAAAAAGCGGTGGTATGTTCCTGCGGGAATGACAAGGTAGCCTCCTGCTTCTACTTCGATGCGCACCCATCGTCCGTCTTTGTCGCGGACATCGAAGATGCCTTCGCCGCTTGTAATGTATCGTGCTTCTTCAGCAGCGTGTTTGTGTTCGCGTTCAAAGGTGAAGAGTTTTTCTTCGAGGCCGAGTCGTTTGCTGAGTGGTTTTCGCGCGTCTACTGCGAGGCTGTCTTGATGAATGTACTTGTCTTGTTCTCGTTTCTCGAGGAGAAAACGAAGCGGGTCGGTGACGCGCGTGAGTTCGATATTGTTTACAGCAAGGTGTTCGAGTTGAGCGGGGACTGCAGTGTCAAGGTGGTATGCTTGTTGGTATCTGCGCTGTGCTTTTGAGAGGTCGATTCCGCGCACTTCTTCGGCAAGTGAGATGTTAAACAAATAGTCGAGGCATTCTGCGTGTGTTTTTGCTTTTTCCCAGGTTTGTCCCCAGACGTAGATGCCGTGTCCGCGAACAAGTACTGCAGGGACATCGGGGTTATCCGCAATAGACTTGCCAACTGCAAAAGCGAGGTCTTTTTCGTGGCTGACGTTTTGAATGATGGGGACGTGGAGCACGTCGAACACGTCGTATCCGGGGAGTCCTTTTTGCATTTCGATGCCGGTGATTTTGAAGCGTTCTTCGAATGAGTGCGTGATGCGTGCTGCGTGAATGCTGTGGTTGTGGACGACTGCTCCTGCGCCTGTACGGTCGTAGATTTCGAAGAATATGGGCGCGCAAGCCGAGAGTTTGAGGGGAGCGCCGGGTTCTTCAAGGAGTTTTCGCTGTGCATCAAGAACGAAAATCTCTTCTGGTCGGATGCGTTCTTTTTGAACGCCTGATGGTGCAACATAGACGCGTTCTCCGTCTCGGATGCTGATTCCTCCGCCGGTGCCTGAGACCCAGCCAAGTGCGTAAAATTCGCGGCCGAGATCGCAGATGAGTTGTTTTGGGTCAGTCATATTCCGAAGTCGCAGTATGAACTATTTAATTTTTCGTACATTTTTTAGTCGTTTAAGAATCAGACGAGTTCTTTTCGTTTTTGAATGAGGAACTTCGCGATGTCATCGCCCCAATATTTGGGCACGGCTTTAACAAAGGTTGTCTTGAGCCACTCAATCGTTTCCTTCCGAAAGCCGTCTTTGTCGCCGTCAATCATATGGTACACGTCATAACGTATCTGTGAATCAAGTCGTGCGTGTTGCGCGCCTGAATTGAATTGTTCGATTAACTTCTGTTTTAAATCGATTGCGCCGGCGGTTTCTTTTTGTTCTTCTTCGTGCCAGAAGTCGTCATAACTAAACGCGCCCGTCTTTAAGTCAGGGAGCACCGCGGTAATGAAATTGCGCAGCTCTTCGGGCCAGGCGGCGATTTCTTCTTTGCGTTCAGTCACGCCGGTGAGGAATTGTGAGTCGATTTGTGTTCGTTCGCCGTTGATGATGCGGATGAGTTCGGCTTTAACGTGGACGGGCGCAGTAAGTGCGTTTGCCTCATCGAGTAGTTTCTGTTTCAACTCAGTGTTTTCTTGGTGCGCCCGGTCTAAATATTCGCGTGCTGATACTGCTGCGACTTCTGCGCCGCCAATGTGTGCGAGGATTTGCGCGTGCATTCGTTTGAGGAATTCGAAGCGGTCTTCGATGCGTAAGACGTCGACGTAGCCAAGGAGGGCAAGAGTGAGGGCGAATGGAGAGGGCAAATTTGTTTTTATCTCGGCAATTTTTGTGTGTCCGGATGAAATGTGTTCGAGGACTTGGCGTGCGTTGTTGATGTCCATTAAGTCTTCGAGGCATTCGCGTCGTGCTTCGCGCAATATGGAGAAGTTGTTGTCGATTCGTTTGAGTGCACTCATGAGTATTGTGGACGCGACTTGTTGTTTTCCAACGCGTTTTGTTTTGCCAAGATAGTTGCGAAGTATCATGAATGAGCGTGTTGCGCAGTGTCGAAAGCGTCGTTTGTAGACTTCGCTGTTTTCGAGGGCTTGTGCCATTATCATGTCGAGTTTGTCGCTTTTGAGCATTTTGAATGCGCGGACTGCGTCGACGCTTCCGGAGATGGCAAAGCCGTTGTCGTTGAGTGCAATTTCGACGTCTTTGTGTTGTGTTTTGGCGATGGCAAAGGCAACCGCGCGTGATAAGCAGTCGTTCACGCGTCGTCCGTAGAGCGTATGAAAAATAGTTTTCGGCTCGCGCCCATCACTCGTCCTCTCGATGACGATTGCGTTGTCGGTTGGGATTTGGCGGCAGTAGTCGTATTGTTCTCGTGCGTAGTGGTAGATTGCGTTTGCTGCGCGGTCGTCGACTTTGAGGTATTCATGTATTGCAGTTAGTGTCTCTAGTTTTGTTTTGCGGTTTGCGAAGCAGTCGAGGAGGATGCGTCTGAATTTGCCGATTTCAAGAGATAAGTCATAGGAGAGAGGCAATTGTTCGCTTGCCCATCGGGGAACGGTTGGCGGGCGGTTTACTGATGCCGTGACTTGTGCGACGGTGCCTCGGGTGAATTTGAATAAGTAAGTCTCGCCGCCTAAGACAAAAACGTCTCCGGGTTTTAGGCGTTCAACGAAATTTTCGTCGAGCATGCCGACGGTTTGTGTGCCGACTTTTACCGTGACGAAGCTTTCGTCGGGAATGGTGCCGAGGTTTGTCAAATAGATGACTCGTCCGAGTTTTCCGCGTTTGCCAAAACTTCCGTTTTCGCGCCAGATGCGTGCATAAACGTGCCTATCTTCAAGCTCCGAGAATTCGCCTGCAAGATAAGAAAGCACTGAGTTGTAGTCATCGAGTGTGAGCGTGGAATAGCACATGCTTCCACGGATAACGTGATAGGCGTCGCGTTCGATCCATGTTTGTTCGAGGCTCATGCCGATGATGTGTTGGGACATGACGTCGAGTGCGTTTTTGGGGATGTGGATGGTGTCGATTTTTTTGTGCATTGCTGAACGGAGGAGGACTGCGCATTCGATTAAGTCGTCGCGGTCCATGACGAGGATGCGTGCTTTGACCGTCTCATGTAACTTATGTCCGCTGCGTCCTGCGCGCTGTAAAAAGCGTGCGACTGATTTTGGCGACCCTAAACAAATGACGAGGTCGATGTATCCTATATCTATTCCAAGTTCGAGTGATGTGCTGCAAACAACTGCCTTGAGCTCGCCGTTGCGCAGTCGTTCCTCAATAGAATGACGATTCACTTTGCTCATGGAGCCGTGGTGTGCGCCGATTTTGCCGTCGTATTTTCCGGGGTATTTGTGCTTGAGGTGGTCAACCACTCGTTCGGTTGCCGCGCGCGTGTTAGTGAAAATGAGGGTTGTCTTGTGTGCAGTCACGAGTTCGTCGATGAGTGCGTAGGTTTTGTTGTGGATGTCTGCATGCGTTGTCTCAATGAGGTCTTCAACAGGGGACAGGACTTGGAAGTCGAGGTTTTTGAGAAACTGAACGTCGACGATTTGGCACGGCCGGTCGGTTCCGACGAGGTAGTTTGCGACTGCGTCGAGGGGTGAGACGGTTGCGGAGAGTCCCACTCTGCACATGCCTGCAGACAAGAGCTGCAATCGTTCGAGCGTGAGCGACAAGTGTACTCCGCGTTTGTTGTCTGCGAGTGCGTGAATTTCATCAACAATCACCCAGTCAACTGATTTTAGGTGTTCGCGGAATTTGATTGAGTTGAGTAAGATGGCGAGGCTCTCAGGTGTCGTGATGAGGATGTGTGGTGGTTTTGCAGTCATTGCTGCGCGTTCGCTTTGTGTGGTGTCGCCGGTTCGAACGCCAACTCGAATTCCCAGGTTTTTGCCGGCGATTTCTTCGATTTGCGCGAGGGGTTCCTTCAAATTTTTGCTTATGTCGTTCGACAATGCCTTGAGGGGTGAAATGTAAATAGCATAAACTTTTTCTTGGAGGATTCCCTTCTCGGCGGAGTCAACAAGTTCGTTGAGGATTGAAAGAAATCCGGTGAGTGTTTTTGTCGCTCCTGTTGGCGCGCAGATGAGGGTGTTTTTGCGGGAGTGTATCTCTGAGACGCCGAATCGCTGGGGGAGGGAAAAGGAGGGGAAGCGTTTGTAGAACCATTGTTTGATGGTTGGGGTGAGGAGTGCTTCGACTACGCTTGGCTCGTCTGGGTTCTCTTTTCGGGGGTAGGTTTTAGCTTCCATATTGAAAATAAATAAGAGTGCTTTCGCTTAAACTATCGAGAATAATGAACCTATAAAAGAGTTCCGCCAATCACCGTCCAGTGAACGCATATAGTAGAATATATAAACGCTTATAAGTGAGAAATGCAGGCGAAAAAAATATGGCATTAGTGGAATTTTTAGGTCAAAGTGGCGGTGGCAATGTTCCCGCGAAGCAACCACCGGTAACACTTGAGTGCGCGTGGGATTCTTTGCCGGGTGACCGGTTTGAAGCCATCGCAGAATTGATTGGGCAAGCGCGGTTCGCCGCAGGCGTTGTAAATTCAAAAAAGGCATACGTCGTCATCACCGGCGTCCTTGATGACCGAACAGCATACGGATTTCTCAGTTGCGTTCTAAATGCGTACGACGCAAGACAACTGAATAAAACAGTGCAAATACCAAACGAGAATGGATAATCGCGGAACAAGAATTCTGAACTGTACGATTATTTACCCGATTGATGATACGAGCCACCACGAGCTTGAACCGATTACGGGTAAAGAAATTCATAAGCCTCATGTGAGAAGGATTCCTCCAACTGATGGTTTGCTTTTGTCTTCAGTGTATCCAATGCAGCTTCGCGTGCCTGTTGGGAGGAGTCCGCTTGATCGTTGGGTTGAGTGGTATGAGCAGGTGGTTCGGCATTGTTTGGAGCATGATACTGCTGCATTTCCGTTCTTGCAGTGGGTAGCCGAAAATCCGTTTGCCGATGTTCCCGCGCAAAAGTTCAGTTCACATAGCATGTATGTGATGAAGAATTTGAGTCGAGAAGTTCGCCGCATGATGCAGGATTTTGCAAGTGATGCGGCAGGACAATCGGTTGACTATTATGAGCGGGTGCGTGTGAAGGCGCAGGGGAGTGATATTGAGCGCGCGGTGGCAAACGAGTCGTTGTATGCGAAGCGCGAACTGCCTTGGGTAGCGAGCGGGTGTCGTGTTCTTGAAGAATTAATTGATGCAAAAGAAACAGAGCTTGCGAAGCTATACGTTGGGATTTTGAATGCGCGATCAGATGAGCGTCCAAAAGATGTGCTCAAGTATGCAGAAAGGATTGTTCACTTGACTGCGCTTAAATAGTTGCCGCGACGAATAGTGCTCCTGATACAACTATACTCACGCCCCACGCGAGTTTGTTCCAAGAAAACACTGCATGCCCATCAAATGGCGGGAATGGCAGTAAGTTGAACACGGCAAGGAGTGCGTTGATGTGGTGGCCGTATGCGCCAACGAGAGGGAATATCGGAGTGATGAGCCAAAATAGTGCGGCGAGCACGACGTTTGTGAGTGGTCCTGCGAGTGCGATTTGTCCGTGTTGTCTATGTGTTGCTCCGCGGATGTAAACTCCTCCTGGCGCGGCCAAAATGAATCCCGTAAAACTCAATAGTACTCCAATCAGCAATGCTTGGTCATTCGCTTTGAACTCGGCGTAGCATTTTGCGCGTTGTGCGACGAATTTGTGGGCGAGTTCGTGGAATAAGAAGCCCGCGCCTGCAGTGGCGAGCGTGATTGGTAGCACGGTCAATATTCCTCTCCAGCCGCCCATTGCGATTGCGAACATGAGCGAGACGAGTAGCCATGCTTTGACTATTTCTTTGATTTCGATGGTTGTGAATCGTTTAGCTAGCATAAGAAAGTACCATGATTTGAAGTATAAAAGTTCTTTCTTATGTTGGCCGGACGCGGGCTATTTTTTATCGATTCCCGCGTTCGGACTAACATAGAGTGAGTGCGTGCTCCAGGTAGTTCATCGCGGCAATTTTGTCGTTCTTTGCTAAAAACACTGCTTGGTCAAAGTACCATTGTGCGTCTGCTGTGCATCTTTTGCGTTGCATGGTGACGTTGCCTAAATCTATGTTTATATCAGCTATGCGTTGCGCGACAAGTCCTGCTTGTACTTTCAAATCGGTCGAGCAGGGCGTGTTTTCGTGCTGCAAGCCGTTGAGTCTTTCAAAGAGTGTTCGTTCATTGACAAAATATGCGGGGTTTTGCACAAGGCCGTTTTGCGAGTAGTACCGCTCGTCTGCGCCGAGGCGTAAGTGTTGGTCGATTGTGCGAACGTACGCGCGGCATTCTGCATCTATTCTGCCGTAAAACGGCGAGCGTGCCAGATTCAAGCGTTCAAGGCGAACAGTTGCCAAGTTATTGACAACGTCTCCTGTTGTGCTGTTAAGTGTGACGAGTTGAACAAGAAGAATCATGGGCAAGAAGAATAGGAATGCTATCACCAAAGTCTTTTTCATAGGAGAGTGAAAACAAGGCGAGTATAAAAATACCACTAATTACTATGACCCATTAACAGTATTGTTTTCAAGTGCACGCGTTGCCGCGCGGAATGTTTCTACAACGCTAACCTGGTATGGTTGTGAGTAAAATTGAACCCAATACCCGCATTTTTTTCGTTTTGCGTCATCGATGATATTCCCGCAATAATCAGATTCTCCCTTCATGTATGCAACATGGGTGATGCAATCATCCCTGCTGTCGAACGTATCACAATAGCGAGGGTCATCATAATCAACAACAGAGGACGCTAAGGTCTCGTATTCCCGATAGCAGTCTCGGAGTGTTAGACAACGTAATTTAGTGAACAAACAATCAATGTCATCTGCACAACCAAGGGAGCGGAACACGCATTCACTATAGATACCGATATCGCGGTTTGCGGCAATGTCTAATCTGACATTGACTCGGCACTTTTCCTTTATTGCTTTATAGTCGCCTTCAACTCGCCAAGCTTGAAAGGAGATATTCATATACTCAAGTAAGCAGGATGCACCAACGCATACTTGGGAGAGTTCAATTTTTTGGTCTTGTTGGTTCCACAAGTGTTCTGTTCCCGGATGATAGAAAATCAACGGTCCGTTTTCCGGATATGTTTGTTGCTTTGCAAGCGGGAGACTGTACTGGACGCCTTCATGAGTCACTATGATAAGATAGACATATCCTCCCGCCTGAGGGATTGCTCTGGTTTCATTAACTATTTTATAATCAAAAGTATCAGTACTTGACTGTTGAACGCATCCAAAAACAAGGGTGATGAAGGCGACAACCAGAAGCATTCGCCCGTTCATTCGTTCACAACCCAAACGCCTTCGTGAACTCTTTAACCTTCGCAAAGTCCAAAACGAACTTGCGTCCTTCGTCCGTTATCTCGTAGTGCATTTTGCCTTTGTGTTCAACGGTGGTCATGAGCTTGCGCTGCATCAACTCATCAAGATAAATTTTCATGCGTTGGTGTGAGAGGTTGCTCTTGTAGAGTAAGTGTGTGGGGAGGATTCTGCCTCCTTTGTCAAGCGCTGCCTTGAGCATGTCATAGATGATGTCGATTTTTGCGCGTTTCATTGGTGGAGACCATCGTGGTTTTGATAAGTGCACAGAGTAAGAAGAGGTAGCCGAGTGCTTGGGTTACGTGTGCCGTAACGAATAGCGCGTTCCACGCATCTCCGGGAAGGACGTTGAATCCTTGGATGAGGAATTGTGCTTGTGCTGCGGTGAGTAAGAGGAAGCTTTCCATGACGAGTGCTGAACTTCTGTTGTTGACTTGGCGCCAGTTTTGGTAGTATGCGCGCGCGATAAATGCGAGGAAGATGAATGATAGCGTGTAGAAGCTGCGGTAATAACTTCCTGACAAGAGCAGGCTTGGAATGAGTGTGAAGAAGAGGAGTGCTGCGATTCGTTTGTCGCTGACTTTGTGCGTGATGCATAACAAGATGATGTAGGCGATGAATGCGAGCATGATGTGTGCGACGTAGCCCGCGTAAAAGACGAGTCCTGCGGTTGTTTCGGTGAGTGGGATGAAGATGCCGCGCAAAAGTGAGTCTGCAATTGAGCGCGAGAGGAAGCTCAGCGTGAGTAAGCCCATTGAGAGTGTGAAGTATCCTGTTCGTCTCTCGCTTGTTGCGCGAAATGCGCGGTAGCTGACGATGGTGACTAAGAACGCGATGACTGCTGCGAGTGCTTCGAGTGCTGCGTCGAGTCCCAAGAACCACTCGGGTCCGTGCAAGTAGACGTTGAACATGGGTGTTCATTCAGTATCATCCCTTTTAAACTTTATGAATGGCAGACTCAGAAGAGTCCCCACTTTTTCTTGCCTTCTTTTTCGAACTCTTTGAGTAATTCCTGCTGCTTCTTGCTCAACTTCTTCGGCACGTCAATGCTTATTTTGACCAAGATGTCTCCGTGTCCGCGTGCGCGTAAGTTCGGCAGTCCTTCGCCTTTCAGTTTGAGCGTTTCATTGTTTTGCGTTCCTGCGGGAATTTCGAGTTTTTTCTTGCCCTTGAGAGTGTCTACGTTGATTTCTCCGCCGAGTGCTGCGGTCGTAAATGGTAATGATTGTTCAATAATCAAGTCCGATCCGTCGCGAACGAAGCGATTGTCGTCTTCTACGCGGACAATGACGTAAAAGTCGCCGTCTTGTCCGTCCATGCTGCCTGCTTCTCCTTCACCTGCCAAACGCAACTTCATATTGTCTTCAATGCCGGGTGGAATTTTGACCGAGAGTGGTTCGCGCGATACGAGTCGTCCGTCGCCGTCGCACGTCTTGCAAATGTCGGATGCTTTTTCGCCCGTTCCGCCGCATGCAGTGCATGTTGTTGTTGATGCAAACACGCCAAAGGGGGTTCTTTTTGCAGTTCTGACCGCTCCTTGTCCTTGGCAATTGCTGCACGTTTCAAAGTTTGTTCCGCCTTGTCCTTCGCAGGTTTTGCATCGGATGTGGCGCGAGAGCGGGATGTCTCGTGTTGTTCCTTCGTTTACTTCATCGAGCGTGACTGAGACTTCTGCTGCAAGGTCTCGTCCTTGTTTTCCTCGTCCTCGTCCGCCTGGTCGTGAGAAGCCAAAGCCTGAGAAGATGCTTTCGAAAATGTCATCGAAGTTTCCGCCGCCTTGGAAGTCTTTGTAGTTGAAGCCGGAGAAGTTCGCGCCGTCCGCTTTCCCGTAAGTGTCATACTGTTTGCGCTTTTCGGGGTCGCTAAGCGTGGCTGCTGCTTCGCTTACTTCTTTGAACTTGTCTGCCGCGCCCGCGTCTTTATTGATGTCAGGGTGGTATTGTTTTGCGAGTTTTTTGTACGCCTTTTTGATGTCTTCAGGCGACGCGTTTTTGTCGACGCCGAGAGTTTGGTAATAGTCAGCCATTGTTTCACCGCTTTATTTTTGCCTAGTCTTATTCGAACTTGCCTCGTACTTTGTGCTCGTCTGAGTTGAGGACGTGTTCGAATTCTAAGTCGACAACTTTGCGGACTGCGTATTGGCCAAGGAGGCGAAAAGTGATTGCGAGACCAAAAAAGACAAGCGCGATCATGCCAATCACGCGCCAGTCGAGGTCAATCATGCTTTTTCTCCATCTATGGTTTCGCCGTCTGCGCCTGGTGCTTTCTTGCCCGCGCCGCCCTTTGCGCCTTTTGCTCCGGGTGCTGCTTGCGCCTTGGCGTAGAGTGCTTCTGCTGCTTTGTGCATTGCTTGGGTGCATTCGTCGCTTACTTGTTTGATGCGTGCGACGTCGCGGTTTGGCGCTGCGAGCAGTTGGCGGAGTTCTACGACGATTGCTTCAATTGCGTCGATTTCCGGTTGTGGTACTTTGCCTTTGAATTCTTTGAGCTGTGTTTCAGTCTGGTACACTAAAGTATCAGCGTGGTTCACGGTCTCAATGTCGTCTTTTCGCTTCTTGTCGGTGTCTGCGTGTGCTTCTGCGTCTTTTCGCATGCGTTCGACTTCTGCATTGTCGAGTTTGTTCGGTGCAGTGATGCGCATGCTTTGTTCCTTGAGCGTGCCCATGTCTTTTGCCGTGACGGAGAGGATTCCGTTTGCATCGATGTCAAAGGTGACCTCAATTTGAGGCATTCCTCGTGGTGCTGGCGGGATTCCGACGAGTTCGAATTGTCCGAGTGCTTTGTTGTCTGCGAACATTGCTCGTTCTCCTTGCGCGATTCTAATGGTGACTGCGGGTTGGTTGTCTGAAGCAGTGCTGAACACTTGGCTTTTCTTTGCCGGAATTGTGGTGTTTCGGTCGATGAGTTTCGTAAGGACACCGCCGAGTGTCTCAATACCAAGCGAAAGTGGGGTGACGTCAAGTAACAATATGTCCTTGACTTCTCCGCTTAAGACTCCTGCTTGAACTGCAGCTCCCATTGCGACGCATTCCATTGGGTCAATTGATCGTTCAACTTTGCTTCCGAACCATCCTTCAACGTAGCGCTGCACGATTGGCATGCGGGTTGGTCCGCCGACCATGATGACGCGTGCGATGTCTTTTGGCGTGACTTTGCCGTCTGCTAATGCTTGGTCGACTGATTTTTGGCATCGCTTGACAATCGGGTCCATGAGTTCTTCGAGTTTTGCTCGGGTCATCTTCATCTGCAAATGCTTCGGGCCTGCGTTTGTTGCCGAGATGAATGGCAGATTGATTTCTGTCTCCATCGTGGTGGAAAGCTCGATTTTTGCTTTTTCTGCGCCTTCGCGGACTCGCTGCATTGCAACTGCGTCTTCGTTTAAATCAACGCCGTGTTCGCGTTGGAATTCTTTGGTAACGTAGTTGATGATTGCATTGTCCATGTCGGTTCCGCCGAGTTGGGTGTCTCCGCTTGTGCTGACAACTTCGAAGACGCCGTCGCCGAATTCCATGATGGTGACGTCAAGGGTTCCTCCTCCGAGGTCAAACACCAAAATCTTCTGGTCTTTTCCGCTTTTGTCAAGGCCGTAGGCGAGTGCTGCGGACGTCGGTTCATTGACAATACGAATAACTTCAAGTCCTGCAATGGTTCCTGCGTCTTTGGTTGCTTGTCGTTGGTTGTCGTCAAAATATGCAGGGACGGTAATGACTGCTTTCTTGACTGGTTCGCCAAGGAATGCTTCGGTGTCGCGCTTGATTTTTTGCAAGATAAATGCGGAAATCTGTTGCGGCGTGTATTCTTTGCCGTAGATGTTGTATTTGAAATTGGTTCCCATCTTGCGTTTTGCCGCGTAGACGGTTCCGTGCGGGTTTGAGACCGCTTGGCGTCGTGCCGGTTCACCAACAAGGACGTTGCCGTCTTTTGTGAATGCAACGAATGAGGGGAATGCTTTTCCGTAGAGTGATGCGCCTTCTGCTGAAGGGACTATCTTTGGTCGTCCTGCTTCAAGGACTGCTGCTGCGCTGTTGCTCGTTCCGAGGTCGATTCCGATTATTTTTTCTTTTGCCATGGTGTAATTCCTCCCATTAGGGTTTGCTTGATTTTGTTTGTCCCTGTCCGTTTCCCTTACTAACCTTCACGCGTGCATAACGAATCACTTTACCGTTCATCGTGTATCCGCGTTGTAATTCTTCAAGGACTGTGTCTTCTGGTTTTTCGCTTTCGACTTGGAGCATGACTTCGTGTTTGTACGGGTCGAGCTTTTGGCCGATTGCGTTGATTGGCTCGACTTTTTCTTCGTCGAGTACTTTGTGCAAATTTTTGAATATCATGTCTATTCCTTTCTTGGTTTCGGAAGGAACGTCTTTTAGCTGTGCGAGTGCGCGTTCGAAGTCGTCAACAATTAACAAGAGCTTAACAATGACTTTTTCGCTTGCGTATTGGCGGAATTCAGTTCGTTCTTTGTCTGTTCGCTTGCAGTAGTTTTCAAATTCTGCCTGAAGTCTCTTCAAGTGGTCAGTGTAATCTGCAAGGCTTGCTTCTTTTTTGGCGAGTTCTTCGCGGATGCGCGTGAGTTCGTCTTGTGGCTTATCAGCCGTTGGTGCGGGGGGCACTGCTATTTTTTCCGTTGCCTTATCCGCAGCCTTATCTGTTGTTTTTGTTTGAAAGGTTGGTAGTTTCATAGTGACCAAAGCCAACTTAGCGTCGACTTGGTTGAACTAAGATACTACAAATATATAAATCTTTCTCTTTCAAGCAAAAGATTTAAATATGCTGATGCGCGTACCCTTTTTTGAGGTGCATCAGCATGACCCAAGAACAAATCAACCTAAACATCCATGAAGGCGACCCATTTTTCGCGCACGAAGTGACGGTAAACTTCACGCCGACGCAAGTCGCAGCAGATTTCAAGTGCATCACGCCAAGAAGCGACATGCGTAGCAAGAAACCAAGCTTTCAGTTGAAACACAACGTAGTCATGTTAGATCCCTGGCACGCAAAAGCATTAATCGGCGTTCTTCAAAACGTGGTCGAGCGTTACGAGAATGAATTCGGCAAGATTAAAAAGCCAAAAGCTCTTGAGATGGCTGAGAAGAAGCAAAAGGAGCTTGTTGAAAAAGGGGAAAAGCAAGAGACTCCAACCTATCTCGGTTGACTATGTTCGTACGGCGAATAACGATTGTGAATGTCAGGCGGCCTAAAGAGCAGTCTTTAAACGATGAACTGCAATGGTTTGGGAGCGCGCTTGGTCTTTTGGGCGACAGGGACCGTGACAAGAGTCGTTTCCGCATCTTTATTGAACTCATCAAGGCCTTAAAAGAAGCGGGCGGCCTCTCAAGCGATGAGCTGGCAGTAAAACTCAACTTATCGCGGGCAACTGTTGTTCACCACTTGAATTCGCTCATGGAGCACGGCGTGGTCATTCATGAAGGGAGCCGTTATGTCATGCGCGCTCAAGCGCTGAGTTCTCTAATTGATGACATCAGGCAGGATATGGAGCGCAGTCTTGCCGAACTCAAAAAGACAGCGGAAGAGTTGGATAAGATTTTGGATCTTTAGCGCGTCTCTACTTCAATCACTATTTTCTTACCAACCTTCGAAATAGTAATGTCTTCATCGCCTTTAAGCGAAAGTTCTTTTTCAATGTCTGCAGGGACGCGCAATACAATGCCGCGTGCGCTTTTGCTGAGTTTTCGGTGGAGTTTAAGGGGTTGTCCCCAAATGCCAAGACGTTTCGCGATTTTAATAACGGGTTGCAACTCGCGTTCGTGGATGAATTCTTCTTGACATCGTAAGCATCTATCTCCTGACACGATGAAGAAGTATCCGTTGATATCATTCACTATATCATTGGCTTCTGTGAGTTTGCCGATTCCGCAGCTTGGACATTTTTTCATATGCGTTTGTCTCCTTGTGAGCCGGTGATGCACACCAACTTATTCTCCGCCCCATAATAGACGGCAACTATCTTTCGGAAACCGCCTTTGTTGACGTACACTTCGAACTTTTCTGTTCCGACTTTTTCAAATCGGTAAGCGAGTGCGATTGAGTTTCGAAGTGTCTGGGTATCCCATCCCCACTTGCGCATCCATCCGAGGGCGAAATGTTTGGTGACAACAATCTCAACCGTTTTGATGTCCCAGGGGACAATCATGATTCACCTCTTTTTCACTACATTTTCATCTTATTAAATCTTTCTATATTGTAGCACCAAATAGCATTAAAGAATTCATTGACGATAAAGTAAGAATTCTAACAAGTCAAGCGGTAAATCTTACAGAAAACAAGAGAAAAATAAGAAAAACTAATCGAACCAGATAGGCTCAAAATAACTCACAACTGCGTACGTTCCGAGTCCGATAAGAACAACGAGTAAGACAATAACTGCTTTCACGCTGCTGCTGTCTTTTTGGACGCCGTCGGTTGCGCCGGTGAGTGAATCCCAAAGCGCGCTTAGTTTGTTGCCGAGTTTTGTGAAGAGTGATGGTCCTTTTACTTCTGTGGTTATTGGGACGTCAACTTGGTTGTTGGTTGATTGTGCTGGTTTTGCCGTTGTGACGGGGGGCGTGTTGACTGGTTTTACCGGCGTTTTTGTCGGTGTCGGGTTGAAGTTGAATGTTGGAACAGGAAGCACTTGTACGTTTGCAGTCGTGGTTGCGTTTGCTGCAACGAACGTGACGGTTGCAACGTTTCGTGCAATGTCGCTCACAAAGACATCAACGTCTGGAACGTTGTCTTTTGTTAAGTCGAATTGTTGGCGTGCGTTTTTTGCAATGGTGACGAAGACGCCGTTGATTGCCCATTCGGTTGTTTGTGCGACTGAGTCTGCGCGTCGTAAGACGAGTGCGAGTGGTGTTGCAGTGCCGTCGATACTGAACGTGACTGGTTGGCCGACGAAGATTTGCCTGGTAATTGGAATGTTCGTGAGTGCAAGTCGTGGAACTGAACCGCCTCCGCCGCCTCCACCACCGCCTCCTCCGCCGCCGCCTCCGCCGCCTGATACTGCGACGTTGTTTGCCGTGATTGCGCCGATTGCTTGGCTGGTGAGGTTGAAGCTATCAGTAACAGTGAGGGTGACGGTTAAGACGCCGACGGTGGTTGGTGTTTTTGAAACGGTTGGGCCGGTTGCGTTTGTTCCGTCGCTGAACTGCCAGAAGAACGTTAAGTTGTCGTTCATTGGTCCGGGGATGTTTGCATCAGTTGATGTGCTCGTGAGACCGACGCTTTGTCCTATTGTGATGATGCTGGTTACTGGTGTGAAGCGTGCAACGGGTGGGAGCGGGATGACTGCGCTTAAGTTTGCCGATCCGTTAGCGGTTGCGTTGTAAGTGATGTTACCAACAGTAATGCTGCCGTTGGTGATGACGTTGTTCGTAATCGTTGCTTGTTGGCAGTTTGCGTTTGCGAATTGGCTGTTTGATACGGTGCAGCCGAATAATTGTGAGTTGTTGAGGTTGCTGTTGATTATTGTGCTGTTAAAGACGTGGCTAAACGTGACGTTGCTTTCGAGGATGGTGCTTGAACCGCTGACGTTGGTTCCGGTGAGGTTGCTTGGGTCAACAAAGGAGTTTGCAAAGTTGCAGTTTGTCGCCATGATATTTTTGACCGTGCTTGAAACGATGATGCAATTGGTCAAGACTGAGTTGGTGATTATGCTGTCTGTTGATGTGACGTTTCGGAGTGTGTTGTTGCTTCCATTGCTGGTTGCAAAGTTGCTTGCGTGTGCTGCGGTTCTTGTGAAGTTGCTGCCAAGTGCAGTGGTCGCGTTAAGTGTGCCGTTGGTAAACACGGTGTTGTTTGCGTTATTCGCACCAATCAACACTGAGCCGTCAAAGACGTTGTCAACAAAATAGACCAAATCAGCATTGGTTGCGTTGCTTTGGTTGTTGCATGCGACGAACAAGTTGTTTGTGCCAAGGACAAGCGAGCTTACGTTTGCCGTGTGCGTCGTACCGTTGGTCGTGCTGAAATTGGAAGTCATTGCGCCTTGTGGTAAGTCAGTGGTGCTGAACTTGCAAGTTGTTGCGCCGTTCGTTGTAACAGT
>CAYXXT010000005.1:0-1411 GCA_964469145.1 uncultured Methanosarcinales archaeon
AAACAAGGAAGCATCCCAAACGCAGCAGCCACAATCAAAAAAAGAAAATTGGTTTTGGAAACTTTTTAAGTAAGATCCTTTAACCATGCAACAAACTTTTTAATCCCTTCCTCAACACTCGTCGTCGGTTCCCACCCAAGCAATTTCTTCGCTTTTGACGGGTCAGAATACGTGATAGGAACATCGCCAACCGGCAGCGGGATACGCGTGATCTTCGCTTTCTTCCCGAGCGCTTTCTCAAGCAAGCCCACAAAATACGGCACGCTCACCGGCTTACTCCCGCCCAAGTTGAACACTTCAAAGCCGAATTTTTCGACGGAGTCAAGCGACTTCATGATTCCCGTTACGATGTCGTCCACATATGTCCAATCACGCTTAATCTCATCGCCCGCACCGACCACTTTGATTTCTTTACCGTTCAAAATGTCGTTTGCGAATTTTGAAATCGCCATGTCCGGACGATTTCTTGGGCCGTAAACAGTGAAAAATCTGAGCGCGATAATGTGCATGTTTGCCACATGATGATAGTTCGACGCGATAATCTCGCACGCTTTCTTGGTCGCCGCGTACGGACTATACGGATTATCGACATTATCCGTCTCGCTGAACGGCACTTTCTTGTTCCCGCCATAGACTGAAGATGATGATGCGAAAACGAATTTGTCAATCTTGTGCTCGCGCGCGAGCTCAAGCAAAACAGTTGTTCCAACCACGTTTGAACGCACATATTCGAGCGGGTCTTTCAATGACGGCTGAACCCCTGCTCGCGCGGCGAGATGCAAAATGCGGTCAAACTTGTGCTTTTCGAACACTTCGGACATCGCCTGCTTGTCAGCGATATCGGCTTCGACGAGTTTGTAGTTTGTAGATTGCAGGTGGTGGACAATGTTTGAGCGTTTAATTTTCGGGTCGTAAAAGTCGTTAAAATTGTCCACACACACGACTTTATCGCCCCGTGCTAATAGACGGTCAACACAGTGAGAGCCGATGAAGCCAGCACCGCCGGTGATGAGTATGGTTTGCATGCCCGAACCTCCCAAAAGCCCCTTTTTAATCATTATGCATTCCTGCTCTTGTTAGGCACCCGTAACCCTTAAATACCCTAAAAACAGTATAAATGTAGCTCACAAAAGGTCATATTCCTGGCCCGACACGAGAGTACCCAGCGGAGAAAGGGAGAAATCCCATCTATGAACTTGGGGGTTAGTGTTTCGGGCCACATGACCTTTTTTGAACGATAAACTAATAACGACGTACGAAAGAACAAGAACGGAACGTTCACAATCAAAATCATTCCGCAATGCCCAAAATGAGACAAATAATCGCTGAAATTCAATAAAAACGGTCGATTTAGTCTTTAATTGGCAAAAAACGTTCTTTCTAACGTCTGGGGGCACACAATGGGAAAAAT
>CAYXXT010000005.1:1421-5129 GCA_964469145.1 uncultured Methanosarcinales archaeon
CACGCGGAGGGTGTCTTATATGGGGAAAATCAGTCCAGTATCATCCAAATATATCGTCAACAGCAACATCGAAATCGATGGAGTAGTTGACCGACCAGACGTCATCGGAGCAATCTTTGGACAAACCGAAGGACTCCTTGGCGAAGAACTCGAACTGCGCGAACTACAACGCTCAGGACGAATCGGCAGAATCGAAGTCAACATCGACGTCAAAGGCGGAAAAAGCATCGGGCAAATCATCATCCCAAGCTCGCTTGACAAAGCAGAAACCGCAATCGTCGCAGCAGCACTCGAAGTCATCCAAAGAATCGGACCCTGCAACGCAAAAGTACGCGTGCAAACAATCGAAGACGTCCGCATCAGCAAAAGAACACAAGTCATCGAACGTGCGAAACAACTTCTCCGAAGCATGGTCGACACGGTAATGCCTGATAGCACCGAACTCGCAGAAGAAGTCTCACAAGCAATCCGAGTCATGGAAGTCTGCGAATACGGAAAAGACCGACTCCCCGCAGGACCCGGCATTGAAGAAGCAGAAGAACTCATCATCGTCGAAGGCCGAGCAGACGTAGTCAACTTGCTCAAATACGGATTCAAAAACGTCATTGCAATGAACGGCACATCCGTTCCGCAGACGGTTATTGAACTCTCGCACCGCAAAGACACCGTCGTCTTCGTTGACGGCGACCGAGGCGGAAACCTCATCTTGCGCGACTTGTTCAACGTTGCAGAAATCGACTTCGTCACCCGCGCACCAGATGGCAAAGAAGTCGAAGAACTCGCAAAGAAAGAAATCCACAAGGCACTCCGTTCACGAATCACTGTTGAACAAGCGAAATTGGAATTGTCATCCGTTGACACATCGCAGTCAATTCGACGCCCGATGATGAACAACACGACTCGCGCACCAGTCCGACCAGGCGCACCAGTCGGCACTGCACCAGGCATGCGCCCAGCAGCACCGCGCCCAACCAAAGCAACACTCAATGACGCCGAACGCAAAACCATCGGCACCATGCTTGAAGGCTTGCTCGGCACGAAAGGTGCACTTGTCCTCGACGACAAAATGAACGTCTTAGGCAAAGTACCAATCGCAGAACTGTCAAGCACGCTTAAAACGCTCAACCAGGGCGTTTACGCAGTTGTGCTCGATGGATCAGTCGAACGAGAACTTGTCGACGTTGCAGAACGCTCGTCACTCAAGCACATCGTCGCAATGGACACACACGTCAAGCCGATGGAATGCCGCTTGAACATCGTGACCGCAGCAGAGCTTTAAGCACACTTTTTATTTTTTCAATTTTCTTTTTTTAATATCCTAAATTCTTAAATAGTTCACACGCATTCTCATTCCTATGACGGAAAACTACGAACGCTTCGGCTACTTGCCAAACGAAAAAAACGTCCCACTCATTGTTTCTGCATCCATCCTTGACCCTGAATTCGCGAGCTACAAGCCAAATCTCACTCCGCTTGATGAAACGCTCGCCGTAAGCCTCGAAGAACTCGCACGCAAAATCGCGCAAGAAACAGGACCAGTGCCGCCCCTTCGCGAAGATACGCCACCCTAAGCAACCTTTTTAATACTCTACGCGCTCCTTCTCCATACAAAAGATGGTATACGAAATCATCCTCGGACGCGAGGAACACGACCAGCAGAAATGGGGCACGAAAGGCACTGTTTTGATTGGCAAGCACTACGTCAAGATGGGCGCAGTCACTACGCTCTCTCAGCCTGTCTTTTTGGACTTGAACAAAGCACACGTTTGCTTTGTCTGCGGCAAAAGAGGGTCAGGCAAGTCTTATTGCATGGGAGTCATCGCCGAAGGAATTTCCTTGCTTCCTGATGATTTGCGCGACAAATTGTCTGTTATTCTTCTCGACACCATGGGCATTTACTGGACCATGAAATACCCCAACCACAAAGACGAAAGCGTGCTTAAAGAATGGGGACTCGAAGGAAAAGGGTTAACCAATGTTAAAATCTACACACCCTTCGGCTTTTATGACAAGTGGAAAGCAGAAGGAATTCCCGTTGATGTGCCATTCGCCCTCAACCCGACAGAGTTGACGCCCGAAGACTGGAACCTCACATTCGAAATGGAATCATCAGACCCTGTCGCCATCTTTATCGAACGAATTATTGCACAACTTCGAAAAAAAGGAGACTACGACATCCCTGACATTATTGCAGCAGTTGATGCAGACACGAGCGAAGAACGAACGGTCAAAAACGCAGCCAAAAACCGATTCATCGCAGTCCAAGAATGGGGACTCTTCAAAAAAGACGCAACACCCGTAAAAGAACTCGCAAAAGGCGGACAAATCACGATTCTCGACATGAGCGCATACGCAGTCATGCCAAATGGCTGGCGTATTAAGCACCTCGTCTTAGTCATCGTTTGCATGAAACTCTTCGTCGAACGCATGAAAGCACGCAAAAATGAAGAGTTTCGGGCGGTTCATCAAGCACAACACTACATCCTCGAAGAACACGACGAGCCAGGCGAAGAAAAAATGCCCATCTGCTGGATTATGATTGACGAAGCACACGAGTTTTTACCGAATGTCGGCAAAGTCGCAAGTTCAGATGCACTCATAACCCTTTTGCGAGAAGGACGACAACCAGGAATCGCAATGGTCTTAGCGACACAGCAGCCGGGAAAAATTCATACCGACGCAATGACACAAAGCGACATCATCTTATCGCACCGACTCACAGCGAAAATCGACACCGATGCACTTGGCGCGCTGCTCCAGAGTTATTTACGCGCAGGACTCGACAAAGAACTCGCCAACCTCCCCCGCGTTGCAGGCGCCGCAATCGCCGTCGACGACGTCAACGAACGCATGTACCCTATGCGTATCAAGCCCCGATTTAGCTGGCACGGCGGCGGAGCACCCGCCATTATTCAGGAGAAAAAAGAGGCGTTTAAGTTCTGACAATGAAAGACATCCAATACACATTCCAACTCCTCGAAGACTTCAACAAACTCATCATCGACTTCGTCTATTTCACTTCTCTTAACCTCACTCACCAAGACAAATCAGTCGCCCCACAACACCAAAAAGACATGCAGGACCTCATCACTTATTCGCTCGCCGGCTGCAACACAATCAACGGCTTCTTCAAAGTCCCACTCCGCAATTTTGAAACAGAGAACAAAACAAAACTCCTCAAAAACTTCAACGCAATCACAATCTGGATGCACCAATACCTCGCCTATGCGGAAGCAGTCCTTAAAAAATGCAACTCACCACTCTACGCCGTACGCTTTAAACAACTCAAAGACCACTACACCCGATTCCACGCCCAATACCTCGCTTAACAGAAATAACAGCTGTCTTAGAATATGCCAAAACACCTTTAAACCCCTCCCTTCCTTTTTGCCCTCAATGGACAAACTCCCGCAACTTTTCAGCGTCATCGAAGTCATTTTGCATAGAGACGAGTTCGGACGCACGCTCTTTCGCACGAGCAAAAAATCATCCGATCTCCAAGTCGCAAAATACACTTTCATCACCGAAAACCCCGGATACCACCCTGTCCAACTCCACAAACTCGATGAACTCACTGAAGAACGCCTTGACCATTATAAGTGCCCCGCATTCGACACCGAACACTTCGCAACAGACTACGAATTCACCGACGAAGAAACAGACGACCTCGCACGACCACATTCTTTCCCAACAGACTTTCGTCGTGGA
>CAYXXT010000005.1:5139-8928 GCA_964469145.1 uncultured Methanosarcinales archaeon
ATCCTCCTCGTCTCATGACTCGTCATCCCCAAGCCAACACTCTATTTCCGTTCAAAACCAACAGCAGAAAAATCAAAATTGCTCTGCGTTGAGCGTAAAAGCCTCGTTTATGTCTTACAAGATGATATTGACCTTATCGAACGATTGAGAGAAATAAAAAAAGAATAAAGAAATTGCTAAATCGCAATTTTTGTCTTTTCTTTTGCTCCTTCGGACCCAAAAGAAAATAAAAATAAAAAAATCAGGTCTTGCTTAATCGCACGGAGCGTCGAATTCCGCATCCTTGAGACCGTTAAACTTCATGTCGTTAAACTGGTATTTCTCAAGAACAGTTCCATCGCGCTGGACTTCAACCTTATGCGGAACGCCATACGTGTCGTCAACCCACATCAACACTTCACTACCGTCATCTTGCACATACTTAATGTGCGTCACCGAACGGGAATTGAACGTTTGCGGACCAACCACGATTGCGTTTGACTTAATCTCCTTCATCCAGTCCATCGGACTCTTCGGCAAATTAAGCACTTTCCCTTCCAATGCAAATTTCTTACCTGTGTTGTCAATATTGTGGCTCTTACAGCGCGAAAGTTCTTCACAACAGCCAACACCCAAGTTGATGTACGCATTGTCATAATAGCCATCACGCACATAGTAATTCTCTTCGTAGAGCTTTACCTTCACCTTGTCATCCTTTTGCAAGTACGTGTTCAAGAACAAATTGTTCGTTGCAGTCCCACCATACAAATACTGGACGCTTGTGAGCTTCTCTTGTGAACGCTTGAGCAAATCACGAATCTGAGGATTCAAATCTGCCTTCGGCGCAGTAGACGTCGTCGGTGCAGTCTGCGCAGGCACTTTCTCAGACGGCGGAGTCATCGCAGGAGGCCTCCTGCCAACTTCCGGTTCAGACTGCGCAGTCGTCGTTTGCGTTGTCGTTTCCGGCTGTTTTGCATTTTCCTGCGCCGTTTCAGACGCAGTATCCGGCAACGTATCTGCCTGCTCTTGTGCAACCGGCTTCGCACACGCGAACACCATAAGCAACAATAACAAAACCACTATCCTTTTCATAACTTATCCCTCCTATTTGAATTTGCGAACGCCTAACTGCTCCTCAGGATCCGCATTCACCATCGAAATCATGCTCGCCGTAAACATAAGCGAAAACACAACCCCAAACGTGAACGCCCACGTCTTATCAATAGACGAAACATAAAGCGCACTCACCAAGAAACCAATCATACTCGTTGCGAGAAACGCTGAACTTAACGGAGCGAACTTCATAATCCATTGATGCCTTCGACAGTTTATATACTTTTCTTCACCACAGTGGTAAAGAGCTTCCGCGCAAGTTCAACCGCAGCGTCGCGCTTCTTTGGAAACACGGCAAGCGTAAGACGCACATGCAAACAATTACCCCCGTCAGTTAACACCATCTTACGACTTGCCACATACTCTTTCTTATCAAAACGCAAATAAAAATTCCACTCGCCCTCCTCCTCATGCAGACGAGAGTCCAACTGGTCGACGATATCCTTCGTTTGTGAACCAAGACCTGCAAGCATACGCTTAATTAAGTCATTTTGCTGAGACTCCTTAGCCAATTCGGCAGTCACCATCACATTCGTACTCTCCTCAACCGGCTCAACTTTCGGCTCAAGTCCTGAAAACTCCTTTACTGCTGACACTATATCTGAATGGACATCATTGTCCTTTGCGAGCATCATAACCCTAATTTTGTGCACCCAACGCATACACTTCTGCAAAAGGTAGCTTTATAAAAAACCAACCGTTATTGAACACTATGAAACACGCGCTCCCCGTCACTGTCACCCTCCTCCTCCTCTTCATTGTCTCACATTTAATCGGGCTTGCAATTATCAACAACTACGTTGACGCACAAAAAAGCGCGGAAACCGGCGAACTCACCTGGAAACAACTCCCCTCAATTGGAAGTATGCCCATGGAACGCCCTGACCTTGCACCATCACAAAGCATCCTCTACATCGCCCTCGCAATCATCATCGGCACACTCCTCATCTTACTCATCATCAAACTCAACACAATACTCTTGTGGAAACTCTGGTTCTTCCTCGCCGTAACTGTTTGTTTACACATCGCACTCTCCGCATTCATCGCACCCCTTTACAGCATCATCATCAGCGCAGCCGCCGCAGGATTCAAAACATTCAAACCAACCATCATCCTCCACAACCTCACCGAACTCTTCTTGTACGGCGGACTCGCCGCAATCTTCGTCCCCATCCTCTCCGTTTGGGCAGCATTCGTCCTCCTTGTCTTGCTTAGCTTCTACGACGCATACGCAGTCTGGAAAAGCAAACACATGATTAAAATGGCACAATTCCAAACCAAATCAGGAATATTTGCCGGCCTCTTACTCCCAAGTGAAGGACTTTCAATGCCTGCAAAGAAAAGCGGCAAAAATGTCAAGCAGGTTATGAAACCAGTCAAAACCGCAGTACTCGGCGGAGGAGACATCGGGTTCCCTCTCTTGCTTTCCGGGACTGTTCTTGCACACCACACACTTGGCGCAGCACTCCTCGTCAGCGCAGGAGCAAGCGCAAGCCTCCTATGCCTCCTCTTACTCAGCCAAAAAAACAAGTTCTACCCCGCAATCCCCTTTTTGACGGTCGGGTGCACGGTTGGATATTTGTTCAGCTTACTCTTATAAACAAAAAGGTGAAATCATGAAACAACACGAAAGAAAACTCATCGACATTCTCGCACTTCTCACCATTGTCGTTTCTCTCTCATCCGTTGGCTCAATGTACGTTTATTATATGGGCACATTTGACACGTTTGCCATCCCGCGCGTCGTCCACCAATTAATCATAGTCATCTTAGGAGTCATGTCGTTTGTGTACCTTATCTACGCCCTCTACATGTATCATAGAAAAGACCGCTAAATTGAATATTATTTTTCCTGCGTAAACCCGCGCAAACTCTTCTGACTCGCAAGCGCGTCATACGCCTGAACGTCAACTAATAAGCCGTCCTGCGCCGCGATTGTCTGCACGCCATAATACTGCTGCACTTCTCGCGCACGATACACCGGACTCGGGTCAACGTTTTCAAAACCAGTTAAGACCGCAAGCTTTGGCTTTGCATGCGCAAGCACTTTCACAAAATCATCAAGAATAATCAACACGTCCGCACCTTCAACACGCCGCTCGGCACCAAATACATACACAACCACACAATCAGGCAACCGCACCCGAACAACATGCTCATCCTTTGCCACATCAAACTCAGTTGACGGCTTCTTCTTCACCTTCACCAATTTTGCATCATGACCGCGCGACTCATGCGTCACCACAACCGCATCCACCTCTGCCACTTTCAACTGCGCAAGCGCACTCGCCGCGCCAGGCCCAGGGTCAACAAGAATCGACGAGCGGTCACCTACAATGAGAAACCCACCTTCACTTAGCGCACCGCGACTTCGCGCGCTGCCCGAACCCAAAAAATGCAACCGCGCACCCATAACATCGGAAATGCGATACTGGTATAAAAGAAAGTGTAATCACTATTAGAGAAAACTAGCTCTGACAATCCGAATAATAGTGCTCACGCTGGATAGCTTGACAATACTGAAACGGGTAATTCTTACCAATTCTCACGCACTTCCTCCATCAACTTATCCGCATCATCAAGAGAACGACGCGCGGCATTAAGCAAATAAGACGCGTTCATCTTACGCCACCGGTCTTGGAAGCAAACTATCAAGCGAAACAGGCATTGCAACCACGACTTCATGAGTTACGGGTT
>CAYXXT010000005.1:8938-24201 GCA_964469145.1 uncultured Methanosarcinales archaeon
GGTTGAGACGCGCGATAGACTTGCGTTGCAACACTTGGCTGGCTAACACTCTCTCGCACTCGACGCGCAACACCCTCCGCATACGCCGCCCGCAAGAGCAAACGCTCACTCATTGGGCGCACGTAAACAGCTTCTTTTGCTGCTTCTTGGGCGCGCAAACGGTCAGACGCCGAACGGTTTGCATCGTAACGCACTCGTTCAGGCTGTTCCACATACGGGTTTTCGGTTTCCATGGTTTTCACTCCCACGAGTTCCGCATTTTCCAGAAGTTAGTCACGAGCATACGTTTTCCCCTCCAGAAAGCGGAAAACGCGCTCAATAAATAATGCAAACTACATTGAAGCGCTTAAAATTCATCGGCGTCCAACTTACTGTTTGCATGCGTTTTTTGAACAATAACTCCTTTATAAATATTGTGACAAACTTTATTCTGTGCGGAATCGAAACGACTGTGAAAATGAGGAATGACGACGGCTGCATTCAACAGGTGCAGCAGACGACAAATCATCCACAACCTTTAAAAAGGTTCAACTGCGCTATTCTCTTGGGCGGACTCGACTGGGAACCTAGCCCTCTCCTGTCACCGTCAACGGGCTTTAGACGGAGTGACCGCCACGGAGCAGCACATTCAAGGACATTTGAGTCCTGCGTCGTACAACGACGTTCTGTCCATTAGGATTGTGACTGCACGAACCGCGCCAGGCACGGAAGTGAGCAACGCTTAGTGCAGCTCATAGTGCTTGATGGGTCGCGGAACCGAGGAAAGCGCGGGATCAACTCTTTTGTTCTTGGTGTGTTCATCTGTGGTATGTCCGCCCGCCTTTTATTATGACCTGCAACGCACGCTACCTTCACTTTTACACGGCCAGAGACTCACGCCTTGCGCCTGAAGCTTTTGCCGAACTTAACATGACACTTTGCGAGTTGGGTTCGCTTCGCGAAGCGCAAACAATTCCACCTGGCGGACTTCTCAACTACTACAATTTTCCGCATGGTCGTTATGCAAGTATCTACTTGCTCCCCTGCACCGCACCTTATGGCCCACGCACTATCCAACTCACCTCGTCTCCTGACGCGCCACTTGAAGACATTCTTGCGGCGCACCCTTGGACCATTGTTCTTGACGCACAAGAGTATTTTAGCGCAGAATTCCGAAGGGAAACAGATGAACTCGAACGGGTATTTCGCGCCGCAACACACGCGTTTCGTCTCGACCGCTGACATTAACTCAGGTTCTCATCATTCTCTAAACATTTTTAAAACAAATTTAATTATGTTTTATAAAATATATTTCGCAGGCGATAGATTTATATCTCTCTGCATTTTTGACAAATTATGCCTTATACACAAACAACGTACGAAACCTGTCTTGCGTGCTGCCTTTTGAGTTCGGCTACAAAGAAAGTCACCAAAAAACTCGAACTCGATTGCATTCTGCACTCAATGAACTATAGTAAAGACGACTTTGTTTCGGGTCATACTGATTTCATCAAAAAGAAATTTGGATTTGGCGTTACCAGATACGTCGGCTTCCCCGCATTCGCACGCTATTTACGCAGGAAAAAACTTGGCTCGGTGGAAATCGCAAACATCACGCTCCCCTTTGTCGATTCGCTCATTTCAAAGCAACCAATATTGCTTATTGATACCAAAGTCCTTGCCGCGCCCATCCATTACCCTCACTATGTTATCGTCCGCAAAAAGAAAAAAATCAACTACGAAATCTACGACCCCTGGGACGGCAAAATCAAGACTGTAAGTGCGAAAAAGCTTCGCGACGGCATTCGACTCCTCCAGAAACAACTCCTCATGAGCCCGCAACTCCTCGTCGTGAACAAGAAATAATTAATCACTCCTCAGTTAGAATCAATAAAAGCCTTGTGAACACGCCTTCCTGATTCTTCGTTCTCAGACTATATAAGCAACATTGGCGTATTACCTATCATTGAGAATGAGGTTGCGACGACCTGCGGGCCGCCGAAACCTTCTCGTTAAAAACTCGAAGGTGATGAAACATGGAAACCCAACAAAAATGTGTGATGACGATTGACGGCGACTACGGCGTCATGAGCGTAGATATTTGCAAAATGCTTCGTGAATAAACTTTTTTTTGACTTCAGAACAAAATATTACTGCACAACAATCGCAGGCTTGCCTGGAAGCGACTGCTTTGCCTTTGGCTCCTGAGAGTCCTGCTCGCGCACAATTTCAATAGAACACTTTAACTCTTCCTTCAAGAAAGGCAATGCATCCTTCAAGTTTTGAATCTCAGCCTCTTGATGCATCGACGCAAGCGGAATCTTCGATGGATCCTTTACGAACTTCTGCACGAGCGCTGACGCTTCCTGCGCGTGATCCTTAAACTCGCCCATTACCGACTTCATAATCTGGCCAATATCGCGCGTGTTCGCAACAAGCTCCTTTACCTTGCGGCACAACTGCGCCTTCCAATCAACCGCGACAAAGAGCGTGATAACTTTTGGATGCTCCACTTTTGCAAGCTTTAACACCTGACCAATATCCTCAAGCGTCTTGACCATCGTCTCTTCTGACTGTTCAAGCGTTGGCACAATCTTGCTTTCGTCTGCTTGCGGCCACCTTTGGTTCACAATGAACCCTGATTTACCCCACTTGCTCCAAATCTCCTCACACAAATGAGGGGTGAACGGTACAAGCATGAGCGTTTGCGCCTCGATAATCTTGTTCAAAATGTCCTGATTCATCCTGCCTGCAGTTCTTCGCTGATACCACTTCAAATGACGCTGCACGTCAAAAAATCCACGCTGAATCGCCGTCCTAAAGAGCGTTTCGTTCATCGCCTGCGTTGCATCCTTGATGCATTTGTTTAACTGGTGCTCCACCCACCGATCAATATCACGACTCGCACCCGACTCACCATTCTTACCATAATGCTTTGCCGCGAATTCAAACCACTGCTCGAGCTTTTGCTTCATACTCTCCGCAGCTTCACTATCCCAATCAACATCGTTGACCTCTTCATTTCCTGCCAGAATACTGATACGCGTTACATCAGCGCTAAATGTTTCAATCACTTGACGCAACGTCTTGAAATTGCCCTTACTCTTTGACATCTTCTTACTGCCAATCGTGACGTAACCATTCACGCCAATCCCCTTCGGCCAATATTTTTCAGGGAAACACGCAACATGATTGAATACATAAAACGTCAAGTGATTCTGCACGAGGTCTTTACCACTATTCCTGAAATCAACCGGATACCAGTATGCGAACTCGGACTTCATCCCCTCGAGCACCTTCTTGTCCACGCCCAACTCGTCAGCGTTTCCTTCACCCAAGAAAATATAATCAAACAATTTGTCCGTGATTTTGCCAAGCGGCACCCTCTTCAAATGATGCGTAATCGTGTAAAACGCAGGATAAATAGTACTGTCGCTCAAACTCTCCACTTTCCACTGCTTGTCCCACGGGAGCGGAGTTCCAAGACCGAACTCTCGCGTACACGCCCAGTCCTTTAACCAGTCGACCACATACTCAAATTGCGAACGCACTTTTTCCGGGTAAAGCTTACATTCACCAAGCGCCTTCATGGTTTGCTGCTTCCAATTCTCATCGCCATACTTCAAAAACCACTGATTGTCAACAATACGCACATGACAACGCGTAAGACAACGACAAATAACCGTCCCAACCAATTCGAACATGACTGCCGCCTTACCCTCGCTCTTCAAGTCAGCAACAATCTTCGGCTTCGCATCCTGAATTGAAAGACCCTGATATTTTCCTGTTATTTCCTTCAACTTCCCTGTGTGGAATTCCTTCTTGTACACTGCCTGCGTCGCTTCCTCGACACGCGGGTCTTTCGTGTTTGGAATACCCTTTGCCGCTTCCATCGCAGGGAACTCGCCAAAGCCATCAACTTTAACCAAGGAAATAGGTTTAAGGGACAAGGCAACAGGGTCCTTCTTGTCCTGCAGTTCCTTCAACGCGAGATAATCAAACGGCGCGTGCGCAGGAACACTCATTACAACACCCGTTCCCACATGCTCGCTCACAAACACCGCGGGAAGAATCGGAACATCCGCGCCGGTCATCGGATTCTTTACTTTCGCGCCAACAAGCTCACTACCCATCCTTCGTTTGAGCTCTTTTACGATATGTTTTTGGTCTTGAAGCTTCTTTACTGCAGGCTCAGTTACCATCCAATGCTCGCCATCAACTTCAGCCTCAACATACGTGAGGTTTGGGTTCACCCAAATGTTTGTGACACCAAACACGGTTTCAGGACGGAAAGTTGCGCACGGAAACACATGACCATCAGTTTTGAACTTTACAAGCACCATCTCCTCAGGCATAATTCCCTCGCCCTCAGAACGCGCGTGGTCACCAACCGGCACTTCCTCCTTCGAACACCACACTACCGGATGCTCGCCCTTTGCGACAAGACCCTTTTTTTTCAGCGTGTTAAACTGCCACTTGATGAACTTGCTGTACCTTGGGTGCAGGTCGGTTGTGATAAACGAACGACGCCAATCAATACCCATCCCATAATTTTGCAAGTCTTTCTCAGCCTCTTTTGAAAATGTTTTCACCCAATGGACCGGCTCCTTAAACGCAGGAATCTGTTCATCCGTAAAACCCATCAATTTCATACTCGCAATCTGAGTCGGCTCATTCTCTGCAATACGCTTCGCCGCAGTATCAATCGGACTCCCGGTTGCGTGGAATGCAAACGGGAACAACACGTTAAAACCCATTGCGCGCTTGAAACGTGCAAACGCATCAACACGCATGTACGTATAGGTGTGGCCGATGTGGAGCAGACCGTTTGCGTAAGGATACGGCGTACACACAAAGAACTTCGGCTTCGCATCCTGCGGGTCACTTTCGTACACCCTCTGCGCCTTCCACTTCCGCTGCCAACGACGCGCCACTTTTTGAAAATCAAGAGACATGCTCCGAAACCGCGCAAGACGGTATAAAAACATTGCGTTCACAAAACATTTATCAACTAAACATTCTCCCTCTTTATCATGCTCATCACTCTCGTTGACGGCGGAACCTGGTTTGCAAATGGAACCCAACTCCGCATCGAAGGACTCAGCGCATTCCAAACTTCAAATGCGCCCGGCGTTCGCGGCATCAACCCACGCCAAGTGTATGTAAATAAGCACCTCATCCTACTTGGCAGAGAAGAAGATAATGACATTCCTCTTGATGATAAGACTGTTTCCCGCAAACACTGCAGTCTTGTCCAACAAGGAATTGGTTGGGCACTTCTTGACACGTCCTCCTTTGGCACTACCATTCTACGCAGCAAGAAACCAAGCCCGATGTCCTCAAATCGCAAGCTCCCCGCGGACTCAACCCCCATTCAAGTTAATAAGAATGATACGCCTGTCCCACTCAAAAACTACGACTATCTTAAAATAGGAAACATCATCCTCCACCTCGACTTCTCTCAAAACTGAATAACCTCCACTGAAACTCTGAGGAAAAGATATATAAACCCTCCAAGAGCGCCCAAGAACAACCTCTGGCGAGGTAGCCAAGCGGCTAAGGCAGCAGGCTGCAACCCTGCGATTCAGGAGTTCGAGTCTCCTCCTCGCCTCTTATTTTTCTTACAAGTGCAAACGCTTCCCATGATGAGCTGCGTGCACTTTTTTCACTAATTCACGATGCCCGCTCATACTCTTTGGCATACACGTCCTCTCCTGCGGGTCAAAAATAGAAGAAGCAACCTTCTTACCACCTAAAATGTCTGCAATACGCTTTCCGCCAAAAATGGATGGCAAAATTCCGATTCCATTACAACCCAAATTGTACAAAAGCGTCTTGTTGCACGGCTCCTCGCCCACAAGACGAATCCCCGAACTCGTATACCCCATCAAGCCATGCCAACGGAACCGATACAAAATCGCACGACACGGCATCTGATAATACGAACCCCTCAAAAACCTATCAATTTGGTCAAACGCAGACGGCTTGTAATTCTTATCCTTCCGATACTTCACTTTCTCACCAAGCATCAATTCAGGACCGCCCGCGCACACAAGCGTGTGATGCGATTTATGCTCCTCCTCATAGAACCTGCGCGTCATGTAAAAATAAGGGTCACTGCTCTTCATACTCGTCTTTCGAAAATAACTAATCGCAGTCGGCGGCTTCACTTTGTGCTCAACAAAACCAGCCATAAAACCAACAACGCCATGCACATACTCGTGAAACTTCCCATCAATATCACTTTGGTCAACCGTCCTGCTTCGAATATTTTCAAACCCATTCGTACACAACACCACGCGCCCTGCAAGCACCTGATGCTCACGAATTTTCAACACCGCACTTGACTTAAAAAGCCGCAATTCAGCCACCGGAGAATTCTCAAACAACTTGAACCGCCCCTTATACTTCGATAAGAGAAAACCAACAATTTCCTCGCAGAAAAGAGCACTATTCATACACCCCTTCTGCGTTTCAAGCGCGGCAACGTATCTCGTGTCATTTGTCTCAAGCTTTGCCAAAATACTTGCGTGACTCACCACATTGTATAGCCCGCGAAAACGACGCTCAATCTTAGACTCATCAACCTCATCAGAAACAAATACCCTATCCATCACGATGCCTGCTTTTTTTCGCAGCAAACGATTATGCAAGTGCGCATTCACCTGGTCAATACTCGCGCAGCCCGCAAAACCCTCAAAAACAGAAATAGGAGTCTCCATACACGCATCTTTTCGAATCTGCGCAAGCAACTGCCAAGCGCTCAAAATATCTTTTTGCGCCTGCCCTGCCTTCTTAAGCCCGAACTCTTTTACTAAATCAGCAAACGGCCGCTCAAAATACGCAACCACTTGACCCGCATTATGACCTGTTGCGCCATGAGCAACACGACCCGCCTCGATAAGAATGACTTTTTTCTTCGTATTCTTCAGCGTGAAATACGCAGTCACCACACCCGCAATACCACCACCTATGATAACAACATCTGCCTGCGCGTCAGACTTCAACGTGTCAAGCGGGTGCTCCAACTTCAACTGACGAATCCATGGACTATGATTATGCAAGTGAGACCTCTTTTCCATACCGTAACAAAACCTGTAACCCTTTTAAAACTTGTTCTTCGCCTCCAGTTGTGAGTACGACAAACCGTTCCCAACATTTTAAAGCACTTCTCACGCTCTTTTTACCATGACTGACGAACGCAGCATTCTCTTCCAAATCCGCAGCAGTCTTGACAGAATCCAAGAAAAACTCGTGATAGCCAAAAAACAAGCAGAACGATATGACCCTTGGACATGCAAACAAGACTCTTTTTTCACCGGCTCCATTTCGGACTCCCGAATCGCGCTCAAAACACTCCACGCCCAATTTACTGCTCTCTTATCACTTCGCCCAACCGCAGACACGCGATTCGCGCTCACACAAACCCAACTCCTCGCAACCGACGTCGAACGATTCTCAAACGAGCCCTCGAACCTTAAACTCCCAACCGCACTTGCCCACCTCAACCAACTCATCGACATCATGCCAAGAATCGACCCCACATACCAACCAATCAAAACAACAGCACCCCCACTCAAATCATTCTCCCCCGATGAGCGCAAAAGACTATTCCTCCAACTCTGGACAAGCGAACGCGGCTTCAGCCGCATGCAAAGCATCCTCCAAAACCTCATCACCCTCAAACAACTCCTCTCGCGCAACACCCAACTTCGACTCTCCCGAACACTGAGCACCAGCACGCAGGCCAGAACGCGCACCGGAGAAACACAAGCAGAAGTGGAAGCAGCACTCATCGCACAAACCAAAGACATCCAAGACAAACTATTCAAACCCTGCCTCATCGAAGGAGACATCACTGCATTTTACACAAAATCCCCTTGGCGTTCCGGCCGCCTTGTTCGCAGCTGCCCTGTTCGCAAAATATTCCTCGACGAGCAACCCCTCGCAGACCCAGTCGTGCTTGTCGCATCAGACTGGCTTTGCGCCTTCGCATACGACCTCCTTGACCTTCGCGGCGACCCTGAACTCGAACGCTTACTAAACGTCCACATCAGCGCACCACTCCTCGTCCGCATCTTCATGAATATCAAAGACTCAATGAAAGACCTCGCCCAAATCATCCCCGAACGAGAATCAAGAACACTCAAACAACTCGCCATCGCCTGGGTCGATGCAAGCGCGGTTGAATGGGCAGAAATCGGAAGACAATTCATCTCCCTCTACCCACACCTCTTCGGACAAACCACAAGAGACTCACTCCTCACGGGACTCTAATTCAATTTGTGCGGGATTTGGGAAAACCTTTATAACGAGAAGAAACAATAACTATTACAACATTTGAAATGGAGGGATTTTCATGGACATGGAAAAATGCAAACAATACGGACCTTTAGTCTTACGACTCATGCTCGGAGTCGCATTTGTTGTCGCAGCACTCGACAAAATCTTAGGCATGGAAATGATGAAAGGAATGTTCCAAGGACTCTTCGGAGCAACACTTGGCGCACCACTTTTGTATCTCGTCATTGTCGCAGAACTCGCAGGCGGACTCATGCTCATCTTCGGATGGCACACCATGGAAGCAGCAGCAGTCCTTGCCGTCTTGATCGCGGTCGCGTTTGTTTCAACGTTTAAACTCGGCGACTCGTCTAGCACGATTGGCATGCTCCGCGAAGTCATGGTCATGAACACCGGCGGCGGAAACACCGCAGTCAACTGGGCATACTTTGCAGGACTCCTCGCACTCGTGTTTAACGGCTGCGAACAATGCGTAGCAATGATGGGCAAGAAACGACGATAAGTCAACCCTTTTTTTCTTTCTTTTTTCCATTACCTTTTTAAATCCCCTTCTTGGTTCTTCGACTATGAAGCTCTTAATCCACAAAGAAAAACGCCAAGTCATCGACGGCCGCGAACACATCGTCGGCGACGAAATGCACTACTTTGTAACAGACTTGAACAAGGACGTGGATACTAAGTACGGACGCATTGCAAAAGAAGACCTCAAAAAGCCATCTGGCTCTGTTGTTTTGACGAAAGACACGAAGAAAGAATTCATTCTCTTTGACGCAGACTATATCGACCAATACAAACGATTACGCAAATTACCGCAAACAATTCCACTCAAAGACATCGGCTTGATAATTGGCGAAAGCGGCATCAACCACGAAAGCACAGTCGTTGACTCAGGACTTGGTTCAGGAGCGCTCGCGATCGCGCTCGCACGCATTGTGAAACACGTTACTTCTTATGAAGTCCGCGAAGACCACATCGCCGTATCTCAGGAAAATATTACTGCTGCAGGCATCAAGAACATCACCGTCAAACACAAAAGCATCTACGACGGAATTGACGAGACAAATGCAGACTTGATAACTTTTGACTTACCAGAACCCTGGAAAGCAGTCGCCCACGCAGGCGGAGCACTACGCGTCGGCGGGTTCTTGGTGAGCTACTCACCATCCATCATTCAAGCAAACGAGTTTGCCGCAGAGATTATGAAAGATGAACGATTCTTACTGCTTAAGACTGTTGAGATTATCGAACGATTGTGGGAAACCGAAGGACGCAAAGTAAGGCCGAAGTCGACCGGAATCGGGCACTCAGGATTCTTGACGTTTGCAAGAAAAATCAAAGCTTAAAATTCTTTTTCAAATTTTCCTCAAACACACTTCGTGCCGGAAACCCTGCGCTCGCAACAAACGTGTTAAATTCAACTTGTGAGATGCCCTTCTTCTTTGCTTGGTACTGCAACTCTTTTAACCGCTGACCAAACATACTATAGCATGGCGCGTAGCCCGGATTCTCCTGGAAGTGAAACGTTTGGTCGAACACGAGCTTTTGACTTAAGCCGGTCTTCTTGTGCGCCCACTCGATAAATTCAGGGAACGTTTGCTTCTCTAAGTTCAAACGAACGTCTGAGACTGCACGCAAGAAACGCACCATGCGCCACTGCATGACTTCGAAACGAACCCCATCCACAAACTCGTCAAACGGACAGAACTCTTCAATCAGTTTGACTGCATCCTTTTCGACTTTGTTCTTCGCACCTGACTTTCTTATGCGTTCAAACGTTTGCACCGTCTCCCACTCACGATAGAAAGAAATCCCTTCAGTAAGCGGCGTTGAAAGCGACGAATCAAGCACTTCAATCTTTCTTAGCGATTCGTTTGCAAAACTGTTCATAAAATTCACACAATGACCATATTCTTCGTGCACGAGTGTTTGCATCACTGCAGGAAGCGTTGTGCTCGGTGATGCGTTCTTGTCCGTTGTCACAAACGACAAGCAGAAGGGCTTGCTGAATTGTGCAAACGACTGCATTGCGGCAGTCGGCAAGAACGGCACAAGATATTTTGGCGTCTCAATCACGCGCACATCATACTTCGGCGTAATTTTCACCCACTCTTGCTCTGCAAGCTTCTGGAACGTCTTACGCAACTCTTGCGTTGTTTTGAGCAGCGCTTTCAATGGAATCTTCTGATGCTTATCAAGCGCCTTATTGATGTCTTCAACCGACGGCTTACACTTGTATCTCCTTGCAATCTTTGCACAAATATCTCTGAACAACGGCAACTCGCTCTCAATCCACGAGACGGCAAGACTTTCAATCTGTTCAGGAGTTTCAAGATAATCATACCAGTCACGAATCGCCGCAGGATAAATATCCTTACGACCAAAACCCCGACTATGCTTTTTGAGCTGCGGATAAATTCCCTTAAAATCAGGACTCTTCTGCTTCACAAGACACGTCTTCTCCTCCCACAACTCAAGACGCTTTTGCAACGCGGTAATTGCCTCTTTCGTCTCAGATTTCTTGCACTCCTTCTTAATCGTGTTCAACAAAGCATTTGCGCCATCACACGCTTGCGCGCTAAAAATCTGAATCTCAATTGGCCAATCATGATTCCACAAATCCTGCTGCACTGCCAAAAGATTAATGCATTGTTCTGCGAGTTGGAGCATATGTTTGTCTTTTACGCCTTCGATAATCAAATGCGTGAAAAACACACCCATTACATCGGACGGCGGGCCGTGCGCCTCGTCGAAAACAAGACTTCGTTCAAGCGACTGCAGCCACTTCAACGCAACAAGATCCGCATCTTTTTTCAATTCCGCAATCTTTGTTAACGCGTGCTTCACATTCTGATGCGACGGAACCCACACCTGCCCCGCACACTCTTTAATCCCTGCCGAAAACGCCTGGTCAGGACACACTTCCTTCCACAACTCAAAAATTTGATTATCAACCATGCCCACACCTCTTTTTCTCCTTTCACGCTTAACTATAATACAACTTACCTTGCTCTCTTTGCTCACGATCAAGACGGCTGTTTGGCTTATTGATGCGCGGACGATTGCTCTCCTCATCACGACGCATCGTAATACCCACTTGCGTCAAAAACTTGTTCATTCCATCTTCCATCGGGAACGGACCGGTGACAACACCTTCCTTCGCAGGCTCACCGCCAAACACAACAATACGGTCAGAAAGATAATCAATGAATAACAAGTCGTGGTCGACAATCAAGATAGAAACGCCGCGCTGTTCAACAATATCACGCACCACCTTACTGAATGCAAGACGCTGCTCGATGTCAAGGTATGCACTTGGTTCGTCTAACAGGTAAAGGTCAGCATTTTGCGAAAGACACTTCGCAATCATGACCCGTTGAAGCTCTCCACCTGAAAGCGTGTTCAGCGGCTTCATCAACAACGGACGAATCTCAAGCGGCTTAATCAACTGCGCATCATACTTCTGCGTCGCCTCACTTAACACGCTCATTACAATCTCATCACTTTGCACATCAAGATACTGCGGCTTGTACGACACCTTCAACTTCGCATCTACTCCACCTTCATCTGCCTTTAAGACACCGGCAAGCATTTTGACAAACGTTGTTTTCCCCGTCCCGTTCTCACCTAAAATACCAATGACCGTGCTCCTTCCAATCTCGCCTGCCTTTGCCTTCAACGTGAAACTTCCCTGTTTCTTCACCAAGTCATCCCACGCAGTCAACGCCACCTTTGAAATCGGCTTCGGCGGCGGTCTTGCCAAGAATTTAATCTCATGATCGCGGAAACGCATGTTCTCATCACGGATGAACCCTTCCAAGTAAATATTCATGCCCGTCCTCGTGGGTTTTGGCAGGCTCACAATACCATAACTCCCTTCCCTTCCGTACATGACGTGTAACAAGTCAGTCATATAATCAAGAATAATAAGGTCGTGCTCGACCACTAGCACTGCAGTTTTTTCATCCGCCAAACTCTTAATGAATTTACTCACCACGATTCGCTGCTTGATATCAAGATAACTGCTCGGCTCGTCAAAAACGTAGAGGTTTGCCTTTCTTAAAACAGTTGCTGCAATTGCGGTTCGCTGCAATTCACCACCCGACACTTGAGTGATGTCTCTATCGAGAACGTCACGAATGCCAAGCGCGTCAACAATCTCATCGAACTTACCACGCTCGTCAACTTTTTTCAGCAAATCCCTTACTTTTCCCGTCATACTCTGCGGAATCATCTCAACGTGCTGCGGCTTGTACGCAACCTTGATTTTACCATCACGCAATGCCTCAAAATACCCCTGCGCCTCTTTACCCTTGAAAAATGAGACAACGTCGTCAAACTTAGCATCACTATCTGTACCCAAGTTCGGCTTTAACATCCCCGACAAAATTTTGATTGCCGTCGATTTACCCACGCCGTTTTTGCCCACAATGCCAACAACCTTGCCGAAAATCGGGCTTGGGAGATTATACAAGTGAAAACCGTTACGGCCGTAGCGATGAATAGGGTTCTCAAGTTGTTCTGGAAGATTAATAATGTCAATTGCCTGAAATGGACAACGATTCGGGCAGATACCGCAGCCCGTGCACAATTTTTCGTCAATGATTGGTTTTTTCCCCTCGCCCGGTCCGGGAACTATACAATCATTCCCCTCCATGTTTACCGGACAGACTCTCGCGCAGAGATATCCACCACACCCTTGGGGATTACACCGGTCCTTACGCACAATTGCAATACGAGGCATACCGACGAGAAGGAAGAAGACTGTTTTTAAACGTTGCCCTTACCGTACTGCTCATCCTGATACTTTTTACACCCCGCTTCAAATTCACAACGCGGCGGAAGAAGCGCAGGCTTTGTTGGCGTAATTCCAAGAACAGTTGTTAATTCATCAAACAACTCAGGCAAATACCAACAACGCTCGTGCCCCTGCCGGTCTGCATACGCCTGAACAATTGCCTTCACGCCCTCCAATTTTTTCTCAAGGTCATTCATTTTAACTCATCTCCTCCACCCATAAAACGGCAGCCGAATATCATCACTCAAACTCTCCGCCCCAAGCAAACGACCATACGCCTCAGCGCACGGCGCACGAATCACATACCTTCGCCCATCCAATTGCAACACGCCTCGCCCCGCACCCTGCATCACCCTTGCCAAATCCCGCGTTGATGAAATACCAATATTTAACCCCTCATACGTCAACACCTGCTCAACTGCATCACCACCTCTATCCTCCTCACGCGCGAGCGCGGCCTCAAGCGACGCATCATCACGCTCTTCCCTTGCAAGCACTGCATCTTTTCTTGCAGGAAGCGCGTGCACTTCAACCCGACGCCCATACGCAGTCAACACCGGACCACGCAACAAATCAAGCGGCGGAAGCGCAAGACCATTCTTCGCCGCATACCTCTGCACAATATCAAGCGCACGCGTATACACGCCCTGAATTATCGGGTCGTTTTGAATCGCACTCTGCACATCCTCAACTGATGCAGAATTGTCAACCAAGTTCAACAAACTCTCCCTCTCCACATCAGAAAGCAAACCCGGATCAAACATCTTCGTCAAACCAGCCACGTCCTCATTTTGCCAACCCTGCACGCCTTGCGCCACTTGACGCCCGCCACTTTCGCTACTCGTCTGCTGAACACTATAACTTGCAGAACGCCTCGCATAATCAAGCAATTCCGTCCTCACTGAACTTCGCGCACCAAACTCAAGACCCAAACCCACAAAACCAACAAAATCATTCGCCAAAAAACCAGTATCCGGACTCCTCTGAGAATTCAAACCCGCACCCGCAACAAAACGAGCACTTGCGTATTTACCATCAATCAAAAACTCAATACCTGCCATCCCACTTGCCCGCACGTCATCACCAAAATCAGCAAGCTCACTCCTTGCATACCACCGCGCCTCAACCCACGCCTGAAACGGAGGAACTTCCGCACGCGCAATCACGCCAAACGACCACCCATTTCGAAACAACGCATCATCATAAAACGACCCATTCCACACGTGCTGCGCAAAACCACCCACAAGAACATTCCTATTATTTGGCATCTCAAAACGAGCCGCAAGCTGCGCACGCGAAATCAAACGCCCAGACCACGCGTCACCTTCAACCGAGTCACCTTTAAACACATCACTCAACCACACCCCCACATCACCATGCACCACCTCGTAAATTTCCCGAAGCGACGCCTCAAGAGAAATCGGACCACTCACGAACCGCCCAGAAACATCACCAAACACCCCCAACCTATCCTCAGACAATGCAAGCGCACGCCCAAAACCATTCCGCGCACGCGGCTCATCAAACAAACGAACAGGAATTGCAGCCAAAGCCTCCGCATACACCCCGCCCCGTGCACAAAACCAATCACTCCCCCGCGAAGCAATTTCAAACCTCACACCACCACTCGCCGCACCAATCTCAACACCCTCACCAAACGGGTCAGAACCAAAACCACCAACTAACCGACCACGAAAACCAACATCAACATACTCTCCTTCCCACACCGCACGCGAATCATACCCCGCATGACCAACCACTGCATCACTTAACGCCCCACCACCAACAACCACATCATGCGCACGCAAAACACCCCGCGCATACGTCGTATCAGCAGACGAAAACTCAGCATCAAGCGAAATACGCTTCGACAAATCAATATGCGCGGCACCAGAAACCGCCTTATCAGCAAACACCTGAACCGCCGCACTCCCTCCCTCAGCCTTCACACTTCCCGCAAGCCCTGCAGAAAACACTAAAGAATACGCCAACGCCTTCAGCCGCGCGTGCAGGTCCTGAAGATTGCTCTCCAGGGCCTGCCCGTACTGCTCCTTCGTGACTCCATCCACACCCACCGCCGCATCCTTGCGCATGCGCTGATAGGCTCGCTCCAGAGCCGGCACATCCATCAGATGCGCCAGTGAGTGGAACCGTCCTTCGGGCTCTCGCTGCGCTCGCTCCACTACCT
>CAYXXT010000006.1:0-5755 GCA_964469145.1 uncultured Methanosarcinales archaeon
GCAGAACAAATGGAAATGAAACTTGTCTACGATGTTGCGCACAACATTGCAAAAGTTGAAGAGCACAAAGTTGACGGCAAGAATAAAAAGTTAATCGTACATCGCAAAGGAGCTACGCGCTGCTTTGGACCAGGACGACTTGAACTTGCGCCACATTTACGCAAAATAGGACAACCAGTCATTCTTGGCGGATCGATGGAAACAGGAAGCTATTTGCTCTTAGGCACTGAAAAAGCGCTTGAAGAGACATTTGGCTCGACTGCACACGGAAGCGGACGCACGATGAGCAGAACACAAGCACGCGGAGAAATACGCGGCGACCAATTGCAAAAAGACATGGAAAAACGCGGAATTTATGTCAGAACTGCGAGTTATTCAGGACTTGCTGAAGAAGCAGGATTCGCGTACAAGCCGATTCCATCAGTTGTGGACACAATGCATGAGGCAGGAATTTCTAAGAAGATAGTCGGGTTTAAGCCGATTGGAAACATTAAGGGTTAACGCACAAAACCCGCAACCAAATTCAGCAAAATAAGGCCGATTAAGAACAAAGACATTGCAGACCAGACTTTACGGCCGTTCTTCTTTCCTAAAACTTTCACGCATGCAAGTTCAAACATTCTCCCGCCATCGAGTGGGCCTAATGGCAAGAGGTTGAAAAGGCCGATACCTAAATTGAGCATAAACAACCAGAAGAAAGGCCCTGCGAGCCACTTTGAGAATTTCGGCAACGACTCGCCATATTTTTCCGTGAACGACTCCTTTAGCACAACACGGTCTTTTACCTGAACACCCAAGAACGCCTTTGACTCATTCTTTGGATTCGCCGCGAGAACAACAGGGAACAACTCATCTTGCACGCGCACAATAACCTCATCACCCGGATGCTTCTTTGCAAGAACCAAAGACATGTTCGCATTGCTTGCGATTGAAACATTGTTGATACCCGTCAAAACCATACCATCACGCAAGCCACCCGCAAACGCAGGACCTGCTTCGTCCACTGAAACAAGCTCAACACCCCTTGACTCAAAAGATGCACTAATCACCGGCGAAATTGCGATGAATAACAATAACGAGAGAACGGCAAAAAGACCGTTTGAAAACGGACCCGCGGCAAACACTGCAAGCTGTTTCTTTTTCTTTGCGCGCCGCAGAACTTCCTCATCAGGCTCAACAAAAGCCGCAGGAATAATCGGCAAAAAAATGCAAACAAAAGCAAAGCCCGAACGCTTCACCGGAATCTTGTGCAAAAATGAAATGACACCATGCGCGAACTCGTGCACTGACGCGATAAGGAAGATGCTGATGACCCAATACAGGAATGGGACGAAGAAAACGCCCTTTGCCTCAATTGGCAAAACAGGCTGAACGCCTGCCACTGCACTTGGGTGCGTGAAAAGCATAATTGAGCCAACAACCAGCTCGAGCACGATAAAAGCCATGCCCGCAAAACCGACCACGGTACCCGCATGACCCAAGATATTGAGCAAACGAGGGAAACGAACAGCTAACCGCTCCATCGCCTTAATGCCAATCGTAGAGCGATACATGACCACGTACAAGAGCGGGAATAAAGCGCGCTGAACCTCGAGTTTGCGGCGCTTGAGCAATAACCCTATACCAAGAACAAAAATGAGAATAATTGCCGCAAACGCGTCAATAGACATGTTCACTTCTTGCGCTTCGGCTTAAACTTCTTGCTTTGGCACGCGCGACACTTAACCACTTTATCCGTTACTTTACGGGAAGGAGCACGAATCACTGCCTTGCAACGCCTGCACACGAACTTGTTACGGAATAAACGAACATCAGCCTCAGGGAATTTCACCATTTCACTCAGAACCTCCCTTTACTTGCTTCATTACACGATCACCAAGAATCGTCCAATACACAATCTTGCCATTTGGAACAACCTGGCCTAACATTTCTTCAGGAATCTTGAGGTCGAAAGTTTCAAAAGTTTCATCATCCATCACGTTTGCAAAGCCATTTGTCACGCTTAGCACTGCGGCAGACTTCTTCTCAATAACCGGAACATCAACGTTATCGTGCGCCGGCATCACAATCTCACGCTTCTTGTTATCAAGAATGCCAATTGCCACAATACGCGCCTTTGCGTGACCGTGCTTGCCTGACTTTGATGTTTCCGCGCTCGCAACCTTACACGCAACGCCATCAATGACAATATAGCTGCCTTCCTTGATTGTTCCTGCGCCAACAACTTTGGTACTCATATGCACGCATGGAAAGGGAGGGGTTTAAAAAGCTTTCTCATTCACGACGGCGAATACTCCTGACTATTGTCTTCTTCGCCACCGTATCCACAATTGTGCTCGCCACTCCTTCCTTCTTCCCTTCATAAATCAAAACATCAACCGCAAATTGCTTGAACTCCTCTTTTGACACCGCATTTGGTTCACCTGTCTTATTCACCGACGTTGTCACAATCGGCCGACCGTACGCCTCAACAAAAGACGCAATCGGATGCTTTGGAATACGAACGCCAATTGTTCCCGTACTTGATACCTCGCGCGAAATGCGCGAACTCACCTTGAGCTTTAACACGAGCGTGTATGGACCAGGAAGTAAGTCCAACAACGAGACATGTTCAACCACGCAATTTTCCAAAATCCATTCCTTGCTCGGCGCAATCACCGAAAACGGCTTTTGCTCGCGCGCCTTCAACTCACGCACCCGCCTCACTGCAGAAGAAATCAATGCATCACAACCCATACCATAAATTGTATCTGTTGGATAAATGAACACCGCACCTTCGCGCAACTGATCAAATAATCCTTCTTTGTCTGCTAAGGCAGCAGTCATTGAGAGCGTTGAACACTGCTTTTGAATTATTTTCCGAGCCATTCCGCTTCTTCTTCCTCAAGTTTGAGTTCTTCTGTGACGAGCGTTGCTGAATGATGCTTTGCCTGATAGAGCCGCTGCAAGTGCGCGGTTGACTCAAGCGCTTTCTTCGACGAACAATGCATTGCCTTTGCAAGTTTTAAAGAAACCGCCTTTCGCTTCGCATACTTCTGATTCGCCATCCACCTCTTCAAGAGACGCTGAGTACGCTGATACTGCACGAAATCCCCCGAACGCTTATCCTTTGCCACTGCAACACCCGCAGTCATGAGCGCACTCACATACACCAAGAAACGCCAATACTGCCAACGCCTAATCCTTCCCTTAAACACATCAGCACGAGAAAGACACTCGTACGCTCTTGCAAGATCATGGCCATGATACTCCTTTGGCATATTCTCATCAAGCCACAACATACACTCATCAATATCCTCACCAACCGAATCAAACGCAGAAAGCGCGATTTTCGGATCAGTTGATTTTAGAACTTTCACTAACGCCTGCATGATACTTTCCGCACGCTCACGCTCATGAAGCGAATTAAGAGAGGCATCAGAAAAACCAATCGCGGCAAGCAATTGCGCATCAATAATTGCACCCCGAATGTCACCGCCACTGCGCCTTGCAAGCGCCTTCACAATCTGCTCATCCACGATAATATTTTCCTTTTTTAAAATATTTTGAATCACCGGCGCGAGCTTCAACGCGGGAACCGCCGTGAACTCAACCTGAAGACACTTTGACCTCAAGGAAGAAAGCTTATCCTCATACGCATCATTTGCCACAAGAATCATCGGGTATTTTGCGTCTGCAATCAAGTCGGTTAGCGCCTTTACCCCTCCCCTATCCTGCTGACCCGCAATACCATCGAGTTCGTCCACCAAAATGAGCTTACTCGTGCCGAAAAGACTCTGCTGCTTCAGCGCTTGACCTATTTTCGCGTTAATTTCATCAGCACTACGAAAGTCAGAAGCGTTCACTTCAACGAGCTCGAGCCCGAGCTCCCCTGCAATTGCAACCACTGCCGCAGTCTTTCCCGACCCTGACGGCCCATGCAGCAACAAAGCGTGTTTTTTTTGCTTTTTGAAGTCATTTATGAAGTCAAGAAGCGGCTTTGTTTCCTGAGGAATCTCAGACACTTTCGGCTTGTGCTTATGCGTCCAAATCATGCACCTTTTTCTTTTTGCAGGAAGTACTTAAGGTTTTGCGACGCACAATGTTTAAATACAAGAACGAGAGCAACGAAAAACGTGAAACCCGTCGACATCACCTTCAAAAAAATTGAAATCACTGACTACTACTCACAGCTTGACCAAGTCAAAGTCCGCATCGTCTTCAACGACGGCAAAGACAAAGCAATCGAAAAACAACTCACCATTACCACACCAGGCACACACATTGCCGAGTGGCTCTCTGAAATCAAACAAAAAATCAAAGCACAACACTCCACGCTCAACTTAGACGACTCACCACTCGCAGGCGCAATCGTGCTCCGATTTGCACAAGAAACTGACGTGCTTGAAGAAAAAATGACCCGATTCCTCGCGCAAACCAAAGAAAGAATACAGTCCGGTAAGCTTGCGAAACTCAGCTACTGGGATCTTGAAAAGAAAATCAAAGGAATCGCACTCCAACTGTCAACAACCACTCGCGAAAGCGAGTGAAATGAATAATATGAAACTATACAAAACTAATGACTCGTGGTTGTTGAACATGCTCGGAAACCCTGCGCCCCTTTGCGGGCCAAAGCCCATGGTTTCCGCGCAGCAGGTTTCCGACATATGAGCCACGAACACGCAACCGAACACTTCTACAGCCACGGCGTAGAAAACTACGGCACATTCCACGACAACTACCTCAACTTCGGACTCTGGGAAAATAACATCACTGATTTCGTCCTTGCTGCCGAGAACCTGCTCACTCGCGTCGGAGATAAAATTGGACTCGACCAAAAAAGTGAGCTGCTCGACGTCGCATGCGGCATGGGAACACAAGACCGATTTTTCCTTAAAACGTTTGGGTGCAAACGCATCGAAGCAATCGATTTGACGAAAAAACACATCGCCCTTGCAGAATCACGCAACCCCTCAAAAAGGATTACGTATCGAGTGGGAAATGCGGTGAAGCTGCCATTCAAGAACAACACGTTTAGCCACGTGACTGCAATCGAAGGCGAAGTCCACTTCAACACGCGAGAAAAATTCTTCAAAGACGCACTACGCGTACTTCAGCCGGGCGGAAAACTCGGCCTCTCCGACTTCTGCATGGCACGCGACCCAAAAAATGCATTCGAACGAGCGTTTGTGAAAACTTGCGCCAAAATATGGCACATCCCCCTCCAAAACATCGACACCCCTGATAGCTACAAAATGAAACTTGAACGCAGCGGGTTCATCAACGTCGACATCGAACGCGTCGGACCTGATGTGATTCCCGGCTACTACTATGAACAAGCACGCCCGGAAATCCGCGCAGAACTCGCCCGCATCAGAGGATTCTACGCAGGCAGAATCGGATTCTTCATCGACTGGTTCATGTTCCAACTCTACAAGAAAGGACTTCTTGAATACATCTTAGTAAGCGCTGAAAAGCCCAGCGCTCAGCAACTTTTATAAAACACACCCACGGGAGCGCACTATAAATGACCCTCCCAAAGCTTCTCGACATAAAACACTGGAGTCCGACTACTGAAGACGTCATCACTCTTGCTTGGAAGCAAGCTGAACGATTTAGGCTCAATACGGCAAGCAAAAAGCCAATCTACTCCATTGACACGCCGCCCCCTTACATCAACGCACCAATCCACATGGGACACGCGGTAACCTACTGCTACATGGATTTTTTACCACGCGCAAAAAGCATGCGAGGCTGTGATGTGTTGTTTCCGCTC
>CAYXXT010000006.1:5765-6797 GCA_964469145.1 uncultured Methanosarcinales archaeon
GGCTGGATAGGAATGGACTGCCAATTGAACTTGGCGCTGAGAAAAAGTACAACATCACGCCGCAAAAAGTCGGGCGTGAAGCATTTATTGAATATTGTCAGAAGTTGTTGAACGAAATTGGGGCGGAAAGCGTTGACTCATTTAGGAAGCTTGGCATCTCGTTTACCAGCTGGAACCACGGCGAACACATCGGCGCGGTTTATGACACGGATAGCCCAGAATATCGAACTGTTTCACAAGCAACATTCATCTCTCTCTACAAACAAGGAATTATTTATGAGGATAACCGAATCAACAACTGGGACCCGAAATTACAGACCACTATTGCAGACAGCGAAATCGAGTATCATGAATTACCGAGTTCTTTCAATCACGTTTCATGGAAAGTAAAAGAGACCGGTGAAGAAATCGTCATTGCGACCACTCGCCCCGAGCTTATTTGCACATGCGCAATGGTCATCTATCATCCCGATGATGCACGATACCAACAGTTGAAAGGAAAACACGCGGTGACTCCCATTTACGGCAAAGAAGTACCAATCACTCCTCACCCCTTCGCAAACCCGGAAAAAGGAAGCGGACTCGTCATGATGTGCTCCGCAGGAGACATCCACGATATCCAATTCTTCCGCGAAATGAAGTTGAAACCAGTCATTGCCATCGGACAAGATGGCAAAATGAACCAACATGCAGGATTATTGCAAGGACTCAAGGTAAAAGAAGCACGCGAAAAAATGATTGAAGAACTGCGCGCGAAGAAATTATTGCTCAAAGAAGACAAAATTGTCCACCGAACACCCGTCAGCGAACGCAGCAAAGCACCCGTTGAATTCATTGAGATGCCTGAATTTTATCTCAAGCAAACACACCTAAAAGACGACTTGCTTGGCATTTCCAAAAAAATGAAGTTCTTCCCTGAAGATGCCAGGCGACTCCTTGAAGACTGGATTTCACAAGTAAGTATCGACTGGCCACTGTCACGCAGACGATATTATGCAACACCAATACCCCTTTGGAACTCAGGCGAATACG
>CAYXXT010000006.1:6807-22992 GCA_964469145.1 uncultured Methanosarcinales archaeon
CAGTTCCACCAGAAGGCAGGTATTATGTGCCTTGGAAAGAACAACCCCCTGCTCATGCAGAAGTGTTCAAGGCAGGCCAAAAAGTCGGCACTGTTAAAGACATCAGCGTAGACCACTGGCACGGCGAGACCAGAATATTGGACACCTGGTTTGATAGTTCAATCAGCGAGCTTGTCATTTTGAAATACAAAAAGGATTCTGCGTTTTTTAACAAAGCATACCCCGCATCACTTCGACCCCAAGGCAAAGAAATTGTGCGAACGTGGCTGTACTATACGCTCCTTCGCGGATATCTTGAAACCAAAGAACCCTGCTTTAGCGACGTCTGGATTCACCAACACATCACTGACGAACAGGGCCGCAAAATGTCAAAATCACTCGGCAACGTGATAGACCCGCAGAAAATTATTGTCAAACACGGCGCTGAAGCACTCCGACTCTGGGCTGCAACCGAAGGCAATTTGGCGAAAGGCGACTTGCGCTGTTCCGAGGAGAAGATTGCTGCAGAATTGAAAACACTCAATAAGCTTGTTAATGTGTCTAAGTTTGTCTTACAGTTTGAACGACCGAAAAAGATGCCGAAATTAACTCCACTCGACCAACTCTTTGTTGACTTACTTGAAGACATCACCTCCGTTGCGGATAAAAGCTACGAAGAATACGAATTCCACGTCCCACTCTTAAAACTACGCAACTTCCTCTGGGAAGGACTCGCATCACACTACCTCGAACTCGCCAAAAACAGAGCGTATAATCGGGAAAATGAGTTTTCACCTGAAGAAAGCGATGCTGCGCGATACACCCTCTATTGGCTGCTTGAACGCATGATTACCCTGTTATATCCAGTGGTTCCGCAAGTAACTACCGTGATTGGCACAGCACTTGGCGTGGATTTGGACTTGGCTACGTTCCCGAGCGCGAAGAAAACAACGAGTGATTTAACGCTTGTTGATGAGATTGCAGCATTTAACACACTCGTGTGGAAGACGAAGAAAGAGAAAACTTTGTCTCTGAATTCCCCGCTGCCCGGAATGGCAATCCCTGCAAAACTAGGAGCGTTCGAGAAAGATTTGAAAGCGTGCCACAAAATATAATTTGTCGTTCTCAGCTCAACAGTCAAAATCATTTTAAAGGATGCGTCATTCAACTTAGTTTATGCTCAACATTCCCGAATACACGCAAATAAGCAAAATGTTTGTTGACGGGAACGTCCAAGACTCCTTTAAAAAAATTCACGCCGCAATTGAAGGCCTTAAGGCAACCATCGGCCCGCAACTCTCCCGCGTCTACGTCCAACTTGAACTCGTCACCAAAACACCACTCCAATCAATCAATGACGCAAAAATGCGCGCAGGCATCCAAACAGACCTTCTCGCCGCGAGAAAAAGCCTACAACTCTACACGCGCACATATTCAACCATCACCACACGACTCTCCATTGCAAGCTCCAACTTCTCACTCCCGCAATTCCTCACCAAAAACGGCATCGCCCAAAATGAAGCAACCACCCTTGCAAGCATCCTTTCGAGATCCATTCGAAAATATTGGGACTCCACATATGGAGCGCTTGCGGAAACAACTTTTACAACCGCTCAAAACCTCAAAAAATTAATTGACGTCCTCCAAACACAAATTGAACTCATGGAAGGAATTGCAACAGGCAAACTCGACTATCTCAAAACACAGCAAGCAATCACGAAACTCTTCGAACAAGAGAAAAAAATCTATTGGAAAGAATTCTACCCCACAACCAACCTCGCCACACACGCGACCCGCGCAGGCGCGCTCCTTAATGCAAGCCTCAAAGAATTCGCAAGCGTCGCAGCCGCAAAAGAAGAAGCTTTTCACCGAAGCTTCTCAGAAGACATCGGAGACGACCCCGCCTACGGACGCGTTCTCCTCATCACCATCATCTATCTCGTCGGATTTCTCGGCATGCTTCTCTCCATTAAAGGCGACCTGTATAAAGCAATCCCTGGGAAAATCATCAGCACCTTCTTCAACAACAACGGCATCTCCGCTCGCGGACAAACACTCTTAAAATCAGCGCAAGGCGTTGCAGGCAGCAAAACAGGAGACGGACTTGAAGCAATCGCAGCAGTCGCACAACGCGCCATCGACTAAGTAAGAACCAATCACAACAACCCTTCACGCACTTTTATTGCTATTTCAATCAGCGTTCTTTTAGGAACCGGAAAAGGAGCATAGTCTTTTTTTGTTACTATTTTCTGATACGGCTGATTCTCAACAATTTGCGTTATCGCCGCGACTTTTGAACCCTCTTCTTCAACCACTGCAACAACTTCAATTTGCTTGAACCAGTTTTCGGCTTCAAGCTCCCACTTCGCAATATGCGCAAGGTCTTTACGAGTAACCTTCCAGAGCATCCCATGCACTCTTTTTGAACCACGCAGTATTGCGTAGCTTTCGAAACTATCCCCCCATACTTTTCGCAGAACTACTCTTGCCTGCTCCGGAATATCAGCCAACGCTTGAATGACTAAATCAAAACCTTCGATGAATGCAGGTCTTCCATCCAGCCTTCGCCCCACTATCGCTTCAATCATCTCAGCATCTTTATTCGCACCAAAACCAAAATAGTAGAGAGCCATACCTTCCTAAAAATTTAAACCCCTATAAAAGATTTACCCGTCAGAAATACACAACTATTGCTTAAAATGCACGCCATTTAGCGCTGACTACGCTCTCTTCTTAACAAATCACCAAGGTCAAAAATTCTGCGAATAACGACCTTCTTTTCTTCAAGCGGAGCGACCACATCACCATAGCCAAGACACTCCTTATTCTCAGTCACGATAACTACCCGCGCGCCAAGCGGAGGATTGTTGTGCTTGACAATGCTTTTTCCGAAAACGTCACGACCGCAAATAAAGAGCCACTCCCCCTCTTTTGACAACGTGATTTTGTACTTCGCCTTACGGCCAACTTCCTGCAAAAAGTCAACACTTGGAATAATAGACTCGCCACGGATATGCGCGACACACTTCCCACTGTAAATCGGACGCTTCTTCAACAACGACTCATCAACGCTCTCGAAATAAGAACGACCGATAAGCGTTGCTTTCTTTTCGTCTCCGATTTCAAATTTCGCGAGGAATTCTTTCAAGTTCATGTTCTCACCAGCTTCGACAACAAACTTTCTGCGGAAAGTTTGATCAAAAGGCGCTCTTCAGCTCGCCTCGAGAAACTAATCATAGATATTCGCTTTGCGAATATGTTTGAGACATTCTCTCGGCTCGCAGATGTCGCGCAACTTTGTCTTGAAACGTGAGCAGTTTCAGCAAACTCAACAAACATCATGTTCTCACCAGCTTCGCGATGAAAAATCCTTGAGTCCCAGTCTTATGCGGAGAAAGACGTCGCGGGAATGCGAGGTCTTTGTGCAGCTTTTGACGAAATGCTTCAGTCAAGCCAGGGTCGCCAATTTTACATGACACTTTTTGCAGCTGAACCGGAAGATTTTCAATCGCCCACTGAATATTGAACTCGTCCTCTTCAGGCTCAAGTGAACAAGTACTGTACACAAGCTCGCCGCCTTCTTTTAAGCAGTCCACTGCATTTTTGAGCAGACGCTTTTGAATTTGAGCGCTTCGCTGAATACCCACAATATCACGCTTTTCAACCCAACCCTGCTCTGAGAGGAAATTACCCGCACAAGGCGCGTCCAGAAGAATCTTGTCAAACTTCATTCCCAGCTCCTTTGCCTGAGAAAGATCACCTTTGAAGACGGTACAATTTTCAACACCACAACGCTCAATGTTCATGAGCAACGAAGGCATCCGGTGCTCTTTTAGTTCGTAAGAAATAATCGTGCCCTGATTTTCCATGTGCGCAGCCATCTGCGTCGTCTTGCCGCCAGGAGCCGCGCACGCATCAAGCACAAGGTCTTTTTTTGTTGGGTTTAACACTTCAACAGGAATCTGCGCTGCTGCCTCTTGAAGATAATAGTAGCCCAATAATGATTCAGTTATCGCGCCAAGCGAAAACTTACTTTGCACCACTGCGTACCCATCTTTTGTGAACGGAAGACGCTCAAGCGTTACACCAAGCCCCTCGAGACGCGCAACTAACTCCTTTGCACTCATGCAAAGAGTATTCACTCGTAACACTTGCGGAAGTTTGAGCGCGACTAACTCGCCGCCCAACTCCTCATACCGCTTACGAAAGAATTCTTTTCCAACGCTGGCCATGTGCGGTGTCCTCAACTGCGATTCCTTTCTGCTTCAATACATCGCGCAATTCATCCGCGCGAGAAAAATTCTTCGTCCTTCGTGCTTCGTCTCGGTCAGCAATGAGCTTTTTGATATCATCTAGGATGTCTTCTTCTTTTGACAGAATTGCAAGAACACTGTCAACTTCGCGCATGAATTTTTCTACCGACTGCGCATCTTTTCTGCTCAACTGGTGAATGCCGAGCTTATTGATGTGATTCATGAACTCAAACAGTGACGCAAGCGCGCGAGACATTTCAAGGTCATCATCAAGCGCCCCTTCAAATGATTCTTTTGCCTTCTCAATTGAAGCTTGGATTTCTTTATTGTCAGATTTGCCATGCGCTTCGCTCAACTTTTGCACGAAATCATTGAAACGCTGAACGGCAACAGTTGCCGCATCAAGCGACTCAAAGGTGAAATTCATCTTCTGACGATAATGAGACGAGATAAGTAAATAGCGAACGGCAGTTGGCGCGTGGCCCTTTGCGAGCACGTCGCGAAGCGTGTAAAAATTACCCAGCGACTTTGACATCTTCTTGTTATCAACCAGCAAATGCTCTGCATGCATCCAATACTTTGAAAAAGGTTTTTTGACACACGCCTCTGTTTGCGCAACTTCATCCTGATGGTGCGGGAACAACAAGTCAATACCGCCCGTATGAATGTCAATCGTTTCGAAACCTTTTGGGTCGACCTTTCCTTTTGAAAATAAATTGGTTAAATGTTTTGCACTCATCGCACTGCACTCAATATGCCAGCCGGGACGACCTTCTCCGAAGGGTGCAGTCCATTTCACGTCACCATCTGCTTTATCCCAGAACTTCCAAAGCGCGAAATCAGCAACATTCTCCTTTTCGTACTCGTCCTTCAATATGCGGCCTGACGCGCCTGCCTTAAGACCTGCAAGGTCAAGATGTGCGAGCTTGCCATAATCCTTGAACTTGTCAATTGAAAAATAAACACCATCAGCACTCTTGTACGCAACACCCTTGTCCAATAAGTCTTGTGTGAGCGCAATCATCTCCTGAATGTGCTCCGTTGCCTTTGGGTAAACTTCAACCCGCTCAATGTTTAGCGAGTCACAATCTTTGAAAAATTCAGCGATGTATTTTTCTGTGAACGTTTTTAGAGAGATTTTGGCCTTTTGGCTGTCCCTGATGGTTTTATCATCAACGTCAGTGAAATTCTTTACCTGAGTAACCTTGAAGCCTTTGTACTTGAGATATCTGCGAAGAACGTCCTCAAACGCAAACGTACGCAAATTGCCAATATGCACAAACGTATAGGGCGTTGGGCCGCACGTGTACATCTTCACTTGGCCCTTCTTTTGCGGCACAAACTCTTCCTTTTGCCGAGATAATGAATTAAATACCCTCATACACAGAATCCTCGAAGAACGCTTTATTAACTTTTGCCCCAAACGACCAACAGAGGAGAAAGGCCGAAGGTCAGATGACAACAGAAACGACCTACTGCTGCTTTCTGCGCCAGCGCAGCTTTGCAACAAACGGCCTAATATCATCTAAAACCTGCTGCACGTTCTCACGCCGCGTGACCAAATACGCACCCGTAACAACAACTGCAAGCGCAACAATATAGCCCACCATGATGAGCAAATCAGGAAGAACACTCAACAACGAGGAGTCAAATAAGAGCACTTTTCTCAACAACTGACTTCCAAGCACATACGGATTGAAACTTGCGATGTACGCAAACACTTCCGGCATAGACTCAAGCGGGACAATCACATCGCTTACAAAAAGGAAAAGCGCGCCAAGCATCACCGCACCAAGCGTTGCCGTCTCCTCATGACGGAAAACAAAACCAATGAGCATTCCGAGAAGCACAAATAAAGAGTTTGTGAGAAGCAGGACAAGAAGTGCTTTTGGAACACTCGAAACAACCTGGTTTCCAAAAAAGACACTCACAACGCCTAAAACAACAACCAACTGAACGAGCAACATGAGAAACGCCGTTGCGAAATGCGCAAGCAAGACACTCGAGTCACGCACCGGAGTCATAAACGAACGGAACGCTGCAGGACTGTTCTTGTCTAACAAGATTAATGTGGGCGTGATGAGGAGCGCAGTGAACATCAAAATAAGCACACACAATACCGGGAAAAGATAGTTCAAATAGGAACGCTCCTGCACAATCGGACGAATCGACATTGCAATCGGCTGCGCAATCGCCTCAGGATCAGTAATCTCAATCGCGCCAATCTTGTGGTCAATCTCGTTTAGCGATTGTTGGACTGCAAGAACGCTGAGCAAGCTTTTGTCCAGAAGAACAGTAATACTTGTGAGCACTCTCACGCTGAACTCACGACTCGTATCCGCATCAGTCAACTGCGACTTCGTGTCTTTAATTGCAGAAATCAACTCAGCCATCTGCGCATCAAAACGAGCAAAACTCTCCTTTGTCAAATTTGTTGTTGCCGCAAGGTCAGCTTCAAGCGCCTTTAACTCATCCACACTCTTCTTAAAATTTGCAAGAAGACTATCTTTTGTCCCCTGCGGAGCACTTGATTGTTTCACCAATTTGTCAGCCGCGTCAATGAAACTTGTCGCCTTACTGATTCCCTTACTTCCCAACGTGAGCGCGTTATCTGACCACTGCTTCACCTGCGTCTTTGACTTCGTCACTTCATCAACTGAAAACTTCCCCTCATCAAAAGCCAGATTCATGTCACCCCACTCGGCAATCAAATCTTGAACGTTGCGATTTGTCAACTCGTTTTCCGTTGTGAGCTGAGTCACCAAGCTGCGCTGCTTTTTCACTTCCTCTTTTGTGAAATCAAGCGTGTTCAGAAGCACTTTTGTCAAGTCCTGCGACGCTGCAAACGACTCATCACCGATTTCATCAGTCATCGCACGCTCAATCGCGTACACAAGATTCATACGACTATAATCAACGTAAAAGGTGAGCTGGTTTTGCGGCCTCACACCGACTTTAAAATTCGGCGCGAACACCATACACGTATTGATGTCGCTTTGCTTAATCGCATCAACACACTCTTTTTCGCTTTGAAACTCAATCACTGTAAATTGCTTCTGCAACTGCACGAGCATTGTTTGCGTTACCGGCACATCATCTGGCCTAAACGCTCCAATTTTTACCGCGTACACATTACTATTGTCAAACGCGAGACCTGCAAGAAAAATGACGATAAGCGGACCTAAAATGACTATCAAAGAACCTATTTTTGAACGAATAAGATTACGGAAATTCTTTTTTACCAACTCTGCAACTTCTTGTGCGACTTTCATTTGCGCACCACCGCCTCAAACACACGACCAAGCGTCGGACGGCTAATATGAACGCTGATTAAATCCCCACGCGGAATCGCATCCGCAATAAGCGAAAGAACTTTCTCAGGGAACGGAGTTTCGATAATAAGTTCACCATCATCTTCTTGCGATTTCGCAACAAAACGCTTCCCCTTGAGCAATAAAGACTCATACTTCTTACTGCGCGTCTGCAGGAAAACTTCGTAATTTCTTGAATAAATGGAACGAAGCTCATCAGCAGTCCCAAGCTCGACAACCCTGCCTCCTTGGAGGATTGCAATTCTTGAACACAACAACTCAATTTCTGCCAAGAAATGAGAGGACAGCAGAATCGTTGTACCTTTGGCATTAATCTTCCGAATCAAATCCCAAAACTGCTTTCTTAGAATCGGGTCGAGGTCAGCAGTTGGCTCATCAAGAATGAGAAGCAATGGGTCATGGATGAGCGCGCAGGCAATATCTAAACGCTTCTGCATACCACCGGAAAGCTGCGATGCAAGAACGTTTCTTGCCTCCTGCAAGCCAACTAAGTCGCAGAGCGCGTTCACTCTTCGCGTTAAGTCTATCCCTTGTTCTCCATAAAGCGTGCCGAAATGAGCGAGGTTTTCCCTTACGGTTAACTTTGGATAAAAGGAAGGATTTTGCGTTGAGAAACCAACCAGCTGCTTCATCGCATTTGGCGTTCTCGTCACACTCACTTGCGTTTTTGTATCAGGAGCGACGATAATGTCACCCGCATCAGGACGAAGGAAGCCGACTAAAAGGTTGAGGAGAGTTGTTTTTCCCGTACCCGACATGCCAATAAGGCCGAAAATCTCACCCTGCTTGATGTCTAAATCAACACCTTTTAGCACTTGATGCGCGCCAAAAGACTTCGTCACGCCATGCACTTGCACAAGAGAACCCTTCTGCAACTCCTTATACGTCTTTTCAATATATGCAACTACCTGGTCTTCAGGCCAGCCCGCATCCGCTAAGAGCCTCCTGATTTGGTCACGCGGCAACCCGCGCTCCTTACCTAAGCGGATACGCTCCGCCACTGACTCCTCCATCGTGAAGAAAAAAAGACTTCAGCGTTTTATAAAGAAACGCAACTATTCCCGAGTGGTCACCAATCGACGCGCATATTTTTAAATGAATGACACTCTCAAAGATACAAAATGGCGGTGCCTTTACCTTTCGCACAACTCTGGGGACCAAATGGAACAATCCTCACCATGCTCGGCCAGATTCTCCCAGGCATCCAACTCTATTTACTCCTCATTGCAGCACTCCTCACCTTCTTTTATCTGCGCCGCATCAGCGACCCAGAATCAAACATCAAAGACATATTTTCATTCGTCCTCATCATCGGAGGCATTTCTCTCGTCGTGTTTGGAAACCTCATGGCACTCATCTTAATCATCGGCATATTTGCAGGCGGATACTTCATGATACACCACTGGATGAAACAAAGCGAGCACATTCCTGCAGATGCAATGTCGCGCCTCCAACAAGTATTCCCAAGAGAGCACTCTGCTCTTGAAGCAGAAGCACACGCGGCAGAACGCGGGAGACGTTCAGCGCACTCCCCTGAAGAAGGAGAACTCACACAAGAAGCCCACGAACTGGTCACTTTGAAAGAAGAACTCGCAGTAGCACAAGCAGCGCTTGCAGATGCAGCAGCAAGAACCGAAACATTGAGCAAAGATGCAGTCTCTGCAAACGAACGAGAAGAAATCCTCCTTAAGTCAGTTGAACAAACCGCAAAAGAGCTCAAAGAAAAAATTGAGCAAAAAACTAATCTTACTGCCGCTGATGAGTCAGGAAGAGTGCAAATAATCACACTCGTTGACAGAATGAAGACCGTTTGCCAAGCACTAGCCAACGAAGACCTCAAACTATCAGAAGAACGCGATAATATTGCAACCGGCCTCGTAAAAGACCTCACCGATGCGCAGCAAATGGTCGATCGTGCAGGAAGACTCACCAACATCATCAAGAAAGTGGCAAAACATCTGAACAAAAACATCGGGACGACAGCAATTAACTCCATTGCCAGCGAGATAACCCAATATCGCGCACTTCTAAATTCAATCAAAAAAGACGCAAAGAAAGTAGACCCCAAAGATGCAGGAGCTATCGCAAGCATTAACAAACAACTTGCCGAGTGCCAAGAAAGCCTCAATCAACTCCAGAGCCTACTTGCACAGGCACGATCAACAAAGAAACAACTTGACAAAATGGTTGATGACACCCGAAAAGAATTTGATGAAACAAGCAAAACCCTCAACGAACTCAAAAACACAATCCCGAAAAACCTCACGACAGAGCTTATCAACAACCGAGCAGAACAAGACCGACACAGCGAAGCACTCAAAAAATCAAAAGAAGAACTTGTCCAAAAATTGACTGCTCTTGCGAGCACCAACCTACGCGCAGAAATGCTCGCAGTTCAAGCAAGCAGCGCTCTTTCCGAATTCTTCGTCCACTATCTCGCTCTGCGTGAAAATGCCGGCAAGCTCACTCACACCATTAAAAAATGCCTTGACGCAGCAATTCTTGCGCTACAACAAGAAATCGTTACGTTCAGCCATATTGACACCATCACCAAGCAAATAGACCAAATAAGCAATACCAGTCTCACACTCACCGAATCAGCATCTAAACTCCTTCAAAAACCAATCGATGAAACCAACGCCAAAAAAGCGCGAGAAGAATTCGAACAATTAAACGCCATAGAAGAGCAAGAACGCAGAAATATTGCTCAACAAACGCTTAATTCAGTACAACAGGCCTCAAAAGATATTGAGGCATTCATCAGCCAAGACACCCGCAGCGTCGATGCCGCAAAAACGCACAGAACTAACCTCTTATCAGAACTCAGCGCAGCACAAGAACACATCATTCACAATAAAGAAGAAATTCTCCAAAACGCAAAAAAACAACTCGTCGGTGCCCAACAGCAAATGGACGATACTATTGCGCACGCTCAACAGCGCCGCGGCGCAGCATAAACCTTTTATACGCCCCTTCTTGAAACAAGACATATGGGATGCGACATTTGCGGAAAAGAAACAAGCCTTGTGTTTGCCATGATTGAAGGCAGCAAGCTCTCTGTTTGTGATGGGTGTTCGAAACTTGGGCGCGTCATGAGCAGACCGCAGCCAATCGCTTCACGCAAGGCAAGCGCGCCTGCTAAAATTGCTGTTTCTGAACCTATTGAGACTATTGTTGCGGAATTTGCCAAGCTCATCCGCAACGCACGCGAGAAAAAAGGCATGACACAGGCAGAATTCGCGCTCAAACTCAGCGAAAAAGAAAGCGTAATTCAGAAACTAGAAAGCGGCGCGATAACTCCACCCGTTAGCCTTGCGCGCAAACTCGAAAAAATACTCCACATCACCCTTGTCGAATTCGAAAAAGGCAGCGACGACCGCGTCGAAAGCACCAAAACAGGACCGCTCACGATTGGCGACTTGATTAAGCTCAAGAAATAAATTGGTTGTTCGTCATTTGCAGTTCGTTATTCGTACGAACGACGAAACACGAATAACCAATAACAATCAGTTCTTTACCCAAATACGATACCAGCACCTGCCTGATTGTTTATCGAATACACGAATGAAATTCGCGTCCAAATGTTCAATCATCCGCCCTGACTGCGCCTCGCATCCTACGTCGCCTTGCGGGCAGATAATACCGCCACCGCAATTGTCTAAAAAAACAGCGCCAATCATTGAAGCATGCTCAACTAAGTATGTGTTGAAGTCAAGCGCGACACCCTCATCATAGATGGGATAATATATTTTCTCGAGCTTACGATTCGTGTGCGCTGCAATAGACGGGTGAGACACCCACACCTCACCAGACACGTTAAGATTGTCAACACTCTGCAAATACTCTTCAAGCACTAAATCAGGCGCTTGCACCTCGTTTGTCTCATAAAAGTTAAGCCCAGTATTACCCGTCCACAACGCACACACAATAAGAAGCATGACAAACGCGAAACGCTTCTTGAACTTCAACTCAAGTAAACTCACCGCGCCAAACGCGGATAACAACGCGACAAACGGCAAAAATAAAGTAAGATAACGATAGTCACGACAGTGCAATTGAAGGAAATAGGCTAAAGGCAAAAGGAGAGAGACAACGAACAACGTGTGCTTTTGCTTCCATGATTTTGCGAGAAAATACACGCCTGGCAATGCCAGCAAATGCAGCTTCGTTTCGCTGAACACCCAATAAAAATAATACCACCACGGACGATATCTCAGCACGTTACAGCCAAGCGCAAGCTCAATTGCCGACTGACCCGCTTCAAGCGTTGCAAACGGGCCTCCATAGATTATCGCGCTTGCAGCCAAATATGGCACAACAGGAATTGCGAAGCCACCTGCAACTTTTACCGCGTCCTGCCAACGACGAATGCATAAGCAATACCCAATGATGATTGCAACAAACATCCCTGCAGGAAACTTCGCGAGAAACGCAAAACCCGCGGCAAGACCTGCACTTATTGGAAAACCACGCTGAACGAAAAACAACGCGAGAAGCACGAAAAACACCGCAGGAATCTCAGTATATTGATGGAAGCTTAAGTAAAAGAAAATCGGACTCAACGCAACAACAAGCGACGCAAGAAGCGCGCTTTTGCTGCCAAACCAGTCTTTGCCCACTAAAAATGTGAGTAAGACAACCCCTGCCATCAACATAATTTCTAAAAGACGACCAAACAGCACAGGGTCAAGACCAAAAAACCAGAGCGCGCCGAGCGCGAGAGGAATCAACGGAGGCCGAATGTGCTCAAAAAGACCTGCATCACCGCCTGAGGCAATATACTTCCCCATCCCAATATAGACACCGCTATCCCACCACACCTCATGATACGAAAACGCGAACAACAAACGCAATGCTACGGCAAGAACAACAATCGCTGCCAACGCATAACGCTCAAACTTCTTCTCGTTCATGTGAATTCAGGATTCGGATCATCAAAAGAAACTTGACTCGGGAACTCATCCAACAACAACTTCCCATACGGATAACTCGCACTATGAAACAAGAAAGACCTACGGTTTTGGTCTTCTTGCAGCCAACCCTTAAGTGCACGATAATCATCACTCGTGAACACACGGGCAAAAATTACCTGTGCACTCACCGCTCGCGCACGCGCAACCACCTGCTCCATCTCGCCAAAATCACTCATTTGAACATAAGTCACGTTTAATGGGAACGCCTCATCAAGCACGTCCACATACGACGCAGGCGTTTGATAATACCACAACGCATAGGACGCATCGGAACTATTCACCGCAACAACACGCTCGCCACGCGCAACCACCAGCGGACGCTTACCAACCACCACACCCTCCGCACTTTTTGTGAGCGGAGGACTGCCAACAACCGACAAATTATGCCCAAGCGCAAGGAAAAGATACTTATCCGTAAAACAAATCACATCAATACCCTTCTTTGAAAGATACTCTGCCGCATAAATCTTGCCCGGATGATCACAACAACCAACAACCACCGTCGCGTTCTGCCGAATCGCATCATCAACTAGCATATTGACCCCATGCGAATCAACAATCACTGCCAAGTCCGAACGCAAAAACCTCGTCGTCGGATACAGCACCTTATCGAGCGGCACTTCAAAACGGAACACGCCATCCTCATCACTTGCAAACCACCTATCACCACTCCTTGCAACAAACGTACCCGCAACAGGAATATGCACCGCGTTTGTTGCTAGCAACTCCTTAATTCGCGCACCCTCATGCCAGCCAACATCTTGCCTCAATTCCGACTGATTATACCACAACCGTTCGCTGAAGGTCGTTAACAACTCACCACGATACGGATTTTGCAACTGACCACCCAACCAGTCCCTTAACACGCGGTCATCCTGCGAAATAATCTTCGCTGACTCGTTCACTACAAAACCAGTGAGACCAATCGTCACCTGACTCGCGTTTTGCTCTGAAAGATTTGGAACAATCGGCGTTTTATAGCCTGAAATCACTGTCTCATTTGACGCAAGCGCGAACTCATCAAAACGAGGAACAAAACGCTCACCCCTTGCAATCTTACCCAACATCTCAGAACGCCAAAACACCCCTGCATCCTGCCACTCTTTTGCCGCAAGACGCAAAAACGCCTGCCTATTACGCCCGCAACCAAGCGCAGCACTCGTTTCCGCTATTAACGCACGCTCACGCGGATTTGACGAATTCACTTGATCGTAAAATGCGAGCGAACTGCACAACATTGAGTCGTTTTTTGTCAAACGGCCGATAATGAGCGATGCATCACCCCTTGCAAACGGATCGGCAGATGCATTCATTCGAATGTCAGACATTGATTCAACCAGCAGAGAAACATTCACCCCTGCTTGGCTTGGCGTGAACATGAAATCGAACTCCTGCGCGTACGGGTCTGCCTGACGAAGCAGCTTTTGCAGCGTCGCATTAAGAGGCCCCGTGTAGACAAGACCCTCAAACACCAAACCATCCACAACCGTCGTCGGAGGCGACGTCACGTTGTAATTACGCGCGAGCGCCTGCACGAGCGGCTCGTCCTTGTAATCCTTATCAAGCGACAAGACAATCACTTGCTGCTCATAACCCCTACTCAACTCCTCAAGAATAAAACCCTGACGCTCACTTGCCTCATCATCAATCCCGTAAAAAAACACAATCGGCACATACTGCCTGCCACACTCCTCATTCGCCCTCAACACCAGACCAAGAAAACGAAGCTCGAGCAGGAAATACTTCCTCTTAAGATAGTCATAATCGGTTTTTCTGAAAAAACTAAACCGCGAATAACTCCCCAAATCCTCGCCAACCTTCCTAATCTCCGCCTTAAAGTCAGCAATCCTTGACGCGAGAACCGCACACTCCTCACCGCCAAACTCACGCGCAAACAACCGCTCAACCTGAAACGAATCAGTATCAATCTCGTGCGCGCGCATCACCCCAACAATTGTATCAATACGCACCGCATCAAAACCATGATTGATAAGAATCCCAACTGCAAAAATAAGCACAGTCAACAACAAACTACGCCACAACACAACAGAATGCTCATCCATACAAAAGCGGCACCAACTCTTCTTGCGCTACCACGCCCGGAAGCACATGCTCAAAATTAACAACAAGAAGCGGCGCACTCGTCGCACCATAATACTCCTCTAAAAACTTCAACTCCTTTGCATAGCCAAGCTCGATTGCGAACACATGCACATCATACTTCTCAACCAATGAATCAAGAATTTGCCCCTGCGCTTCACTATTCTCATCATCTCTTGTGAAATAATAAAGAATCACATTCGTCCCATTGCCACAATCATCAGTAAATTTCTTCTCAAGAACGTATGTACGAATCTGCATCAAATGATATTTCCTCTTCAAAAAACCATAATCCTCCGCACCAAGACGCGCGAGCGCATCATCTGCCCCCAACACCTTCCCCAACTGCCCAAGCTCCAAACTCTGCTCGCGAAGCCTCCCTTGCGCAAGCTCACAACCCGCGTTAAAAGAATCAAACAAGTCCTGCTCAACTAAAAAACTCTCCGCATCAAGTTCAGAAGCACGAAGCGTCTTTGACACCTCATCCGCCCCCGCACTCTTATACGCGCTCCCAAGCAAAACGCCAACACTAAAAACAACAACAACCAAAAGAACAACCGTGACCAACTCTTGATTCCGCCTCATTCTACCTTATACACCCTCACTGAAAGCTCAGGATCAACTCTTTTAAACATTTCGCTGTTGCGCACCAAAAAGTCAAGACCCTGCTCATCACGCTCCCAAACCAACCCTTGCGTCATCTCCGGAGTAATCACCACATACTTAATGTTGTACTTTTCAATAAGCGCGAGTGTTCGCTCCACATCCGTTGATGCAAGCAACACCCCTGCATCCTCCGCCGCCTGCCTTGACGCGCCAAGCCCATCAGTCACCACCGTATGCCCTGCAAATTCAGCCCAAAAACCATACTTCTGATGAGTAAATACGACACCCTTTGGCAAAGCAACCCCCAAGAAAAAATCCTCCGAAGGAGCAGCATGACCAAGCGCCACTGCATGAGAAACCGTACTAAAGAGCAAACCACAGAACAAGACGAGCAACGTTGCATCCCGAAGCACACGCAACTCCCACTCACGCTCCCACAACCGAGACAAACCAAGACCCACCAACATCGCAAAAAGAACTGAAACAACAATTAGAACACCCGGGAAAAAGAACCCTGCAACTAGCGAGGCAAAAACACACACAAACGCGCCCAAAAACCGCCGCTTATACTCCCAAAGCAAAATCAAGCCGAGAATTGCTAAAAGAACACTAAATAGACCTGCACCAAAAAGCCCGCCCAAATCACTCACAAAACCCTCAATTCCTGCCTCCTCAATCGGAACAGGAGCGTATAACCCTGCAATCAAAAACACGAGCAAAATCACTGCAAGCAAATTCAAACGCGACGCAAACTCAGGCCAAACAAACACCATCACGAGCACCGCGCCAATCATGCCAAGCAAAAACGGAAGACCACACAAGCCCGCAAGCACGAGCAACACCCCACTCACCCACCAAAAACGAGTCCGAATCAACGCAAGCGCGCCTAAAAATAACAAGACAACGAAGCCATGCGGAGACAACAAAAACCCTGATGCCACA
>CAYXXT010000007.1:0-5612 GCA_964469145.1 uncultured Methanosarcinales archaeon
GAAAACTTTATAAACACCGACGAATTCTTCATTCTCAGTCGATTCAAAGAAATCGCATCGTCGATTTCCGGCTTTCATTTTGGGCGTCTCTCAAAATGAAATCATCGACGGGGCTGGGGGGACCCGCCTCACGAAAAAAGACGGAGGAAACAAAATGGCAGAAAAAGTAGCAAAAGTGGGTGTTAAGAAAGCAGAAGGGTTTCTCTATTTCGTAGACAAGGGCGGAAACGTCTCACGTGCAAAAATGGCACGCGGTCGAAAGGGTAAACCAGGCAAGGCAGAAATGGTCGCAAAAGTCGGCGTCAAGAAGCAAGGCGGATTCCTCTACTTCGTTGACAAAGCAGGCGACATCTCCCGTGCAAAAATGGCACGCGGCGGCCGATAAAAACTTTCTTACTTTTTTTCAGTTTTATTTTTTTTCGATTTCTTTGATTTTTCTCATCTGCACTTTCTTCTTAAAACTGCGGTTACGAAAACTATAAATACCCCGCAAACGGTTTGCAGAACAAAGGGATGATTCGGGGATACATGATAAAGAAAATTAAAGGATTTTTCAGCTCAATATTCAAGATGGGTCCGCGCCAAAACTTCAAGCTCGGACTCTACGGACCGCCAAACTCAGGAAAAACAACACTCGCGAACAAAATCTGCCTGGACTGGCTCGGACAAGAAATGGGTTCGGTTTCTCCAATCGCGCACGAAACACGCGAAATCAACATCAAAGAACAAATCACGATTAAGGCGAAGGATGGTCGAGAGCTTTTGTTTAATCTTGTAGATACGCCCGGAATTGCGACCAAGATTGATTATGAAGACTTCATGAAAACAGGCATGAGCGCAGGCAAAGCAAAGAAGAGAGCGAAAGAAGCAACGAAAGGAGTCATTGACAGCATCAAGTGGCTCGATGAAGTTCACACCGTGCTTGTTGTGCTCGATGCAACAGAAGACCCATATTCACAAGTCAACGTCACCATTATCGGAAACCTTCAAGCGCGCAACATTCCCGTCATGATTGTCGCAAACAAAGTAGATTTGCGGAAATCAAGCATCAAACGCATCCAAAATGCGTTCCCACAGTATGAAGTGCTTGGCATCTCCGCAAAGTACGGCAAAAATATGGAACAATTCTACAACAAACTCTTCGAACTCGCGGGGAAATAAACAATGGTCACACTACACTTTTTACCCTACACTGAAATCGAACAATTGAGCTCAGTTGGACGAATCCGCAAAGTTCTCTCTCTTGCAAAAGAAAATAAAATCGTCTTATTGCAAGGCCGCCTCAAAAAAGAAGAAGAAGCAGAGTTGATTAAAACCACCATGGAAGAAATCAACAAAGAATTCCGCGGCATCGAACTCGCAGTCATCAATCCGGCACAAACCGCAACCGATGGACTCCAGAAATTCAAGTACGACATGATGAACATGTTTTTCGGCGACACGCAGGGGTTGACAATCGTCGGGCCAAGCAACATTGTGAAAAGCATCAGACGCGACCCAACCAAAATTGAATTGTTGACCCAGGAAGCGCGCAGTGGAGCGAGCCGCGCAGCAGCCAAAAAGAAGCGCAGGTAAATCATGCGCATCATCGACGCACACATACATACCAATTTCTCTTACGAACCAGGAAATGAATTTGCCCGCAAACACGGAATCGAATTCTCTTGGCAAGGTTTGCAATCTGAACTCAAAGCGACGAATACTATTGCAGCCATTGCGATTAGTTCAGACCATGATTTGCCAACTCCTTCAGAGAGCGAGCTCCTCAGCGAGCAACGGGCGCGCGACAAACGCATCTTTCCCGTCGTCAGCATCCACCCCGACCATGTCGGGAAAAAATCCCAAGATGCGGTTGAAACACTCCTGAAGAAAAAACAAATCTTTGGCATCAAAATCTATCCCGGCTACCATCCCGTATATCCAAGCGACAAACGGTATCATCCCTTTTATGCGCTTGCCGGCAAGTATGATGTGCCCGTTATCATTCATACAGGCGATACGTTTGGCGCCCAATATTTGGTTAAGTACAGCCACCCCCTCGATGCAGACGAAATCGCAGTGCAGTTCCCAAACACCACATTCATCCTCGCACACTTAGGGAACCCATGGGTTCGAGACGCGGCAGAATTAGTGTATAAGAATGAAAATGTTTATGCAGACCTTTCCGCGTTCTGCATTGGCTGCGCCCAAGAACACGACCTCGAACGAGTCAAAGCAGACATTGCCTGGGCGCTCAGCTACACCGCCCGGCCTGACAAGTTTCTCTACGGGTCAGACTGGCCGCTCATCTCCATGAAAGAAAACATCTCGATGCTCAAAACAATCATTCCCAAAGAACACCACGACGCAATATTTTTTAAAAATGCAAACCGAGTGTTCAAACTCGGCCTTGAATAGAAACGCTTAAAACACACAAGTTTCCAAGCCACCCTATGCCACACCAATGCGTTCGCTGCAACACGTTCTATGAAGACGGAGCAAAAGAAATGCTCTCCGGCTGCACCTGCGGCGCACGACTATTCTTCTTCATCAAAAAAGAAAAACTCGACAAGATGAAGAATACCCCTCTTCTTGATTTGAAGCCAGAACAAAAACAACAAATTGAAGCAGATGTTCGCGAATTGGTCGGGGCGCCAAATGAAGATACGCCCGTTGTCCTCGACTTTGAAGCAATTCGCGTGACAAAACCCGGAAGCTACGAACTCGACATTGTGAAACTCTTTCAACAAGACCAGCCCGTCGTGTTCAAGCTCGAAGACGGCAAATACGTCATTGACATTGGGGCGAGTTTTGAGAAGTTAAGAAAGAAGTGAGTTGGTTGTTTGTTACTCGTGAGTGATATTTCTCGTAAGATTTATAAATTGTCCATTTGACCTTGTCTTCATGGGATGGGAATATGTGTATTCAGACTTCGACCCGCGCGTCAGCTTGGAAGAACGAACAAAAATCGCAAACGTCATGATAGACATGTTTTACAAAGGAGACAAAGAGCGCGACGTCGATACAGGACAGTGCGAAGCCCGCGTTTATACTAGAGGCGAATACGCATCCACCGGTTATTTCGCAGGCCCCATCTATCGAGCAGATATTACCAATGACCAAGGCACATTCAAAATGAACGTGATTGTTTGCAAAGAACGCCCTGCTTGGGTTGACCAAGACCCCGACCTCAATTAATCCTGCCTAAATCGAAGTCCGCTTTTTCCTCGAACAGGTACTGCGCAACCTTTAAATATAACCACGACCATTATACGAACATTAGTTTCATAAATGAGGTGATTCCAGTATGGAAGACGAACATCGAGGAGTGGCTTTAGTCATTCTCGGCATTATCGCGATCATCGCGGTTATTGGTCTGGTACTCATGTTCTCCGGCGCAAAAAAGAGCGCAGGAGCAGTGTTTACCAGCGCAACGGACGGACAATACGTTTGTCCGATTGCAACACAAGTAGGAGAACCACAATGGTTCCCAGTCCTTGCAGGACCTTATGAAAATGAGGCATTCTTGCAACGCTGGCTCGCAGCAGGATACGAATGTGTCCCCGCAGCAGGCGCAGGACAAATCGACGAATACAGCTATGCGACATGGTGCTGCAGAAACCCAATCATGGGCGAACCAGGAATCAACCCGCAAGTCCTTGACCGTGGAGACATGAGCTTGGAAACGCGACGCGGATTCGGAGTCCCAGTTGGAAGCGGCGAATATGGCGGAGCGTACCCACGCGACTACCCATACGGCGCTGAACAAACCAACCCGCCACGCTTAGGACCATAAGTCGATGCGGTATTTTTTCTTTTTCATCTTTTTTATTCTCCTCATTTCTTTGTTTTCCATCATTGCCGTGAACACTATCACCGGTAAGATTACTAACACGCCAAACTGCGCAGGAGCGCACACCTATGCGTTCTATCGCACGCTCGAAGAACGAGAACGAGTTGAACGAATGTGGCTCAAAGCAGGCTTCATTGTTGTCGCAAACGAACACGTCCCTGATAGTTTCAAATCCACCGGAGAACCACGATTCCTCTGTTTACGACGCATGACAAGACAAGAAACAAGGTCACTTACCATGCTTGAACGGGAGAGCGTTGTGACGCAAGGAAACAGTATTTAGCACTCACTTTCCCCGGTTTTCAACAGCTTATGCCTTTTGCGCTTCTTGCAACTGCTCAAATGCCTTGCGGACTGCGGAAAAGATTTTGTTGTGCACGTTCCTCGGATATGTTTTAGAATCTGCCAGTTTGTCTACAGCGACAAGCAATTTGCCTGCCTTCTTTGTGACGCCATTTAGCTCCCCTGCTGTCAAGTCAACCACTTGCAGGTCGGCTCTTCTCGCGTTTGGGACATTTACCATCATCGAGCGAAGCTCGTGGAGCTGGTTTGCAATTAAATCCCACGCGTTCGCATCCTCCCGAGTACCCAAGCCCATTTGCGCCGTTGTGTTAATTAAGTCGAGTGCATCGAGCAATGACGCCTGAGCGCCAATAAGATAGCCTTGCTTTTTCGTGACCATTTGTACCTCACTACTCATTCACAGCCATTCATGATGGGATCAAATTTGCATGATTTTCAAAGTTTGATTGAACTCGTATTGCTTGTTGAGTAATTGAACGATGTTTCCGATTATTCCATCCAGCATCAGTCCTAACTCTTTCACTTTTTGGTTCCATGTAATTCTTGTGGCTTTATCTGATTCTTTACCTTTTGACATGTCCTGCGCAAGCCATTCTGCTGCGGTAGATGCAAGCTTCAAGTGAGCCCCTACTGTTGATGAAAATGCCAAAATAATCGTTTCGTGATCCGTAAGCCAGTCCTCAGTTTGCACTTTGCTGAGATTCTTCTCTCCTGAACGCAGTTCAACTAAGTCATCCTGCAAGTTTTTGCCAAAAGTTCGCATCTTCTTGTCAAACGTCTGGCAATTTCGAAGCGTGGCTGCTATCGTTTGCAATTTTTTTGAAGACTGCGCTACATTTCCACTGAGAATCGTGTCTGCATTCCTCTCAACGTCTTGGCATTGTATGCGTACGTCCTGCTTTAATATCGAAAGCAGTTTACGCTCTTGATCTAGTGACTCTTCTGCGATAACAGTCATTTCTCTCTTTAGTTCAGTTGTTCGTGCCATTAATATCACCTTTTCATTCTGAATACCTTAAAGAAATAAAAAATTGCTCACTGCTCATCCATCACAAGCCTTGCAACGTTGTTCGTCAACGTAATCATGGTTCTGAAGAGTTCAGCAGTGCCTGCCGGCAATTCTCCTGCTTCCTTGATGAGCGCCTCGCGGTCGAGCGCCACTTGGTCAGCGAGCTTGCGGTCCTTTGTGAAGTACGCCTTCATGACGTCAAGATATGACTTCTCAACGCGGCCGAAAACAGTCTTCATCTTGTCCTTCTTCTTTTCTTTTGCAAGATATTCGACTAACTGCTTCGCACAGTCTGCGAAATTTTCCAAGTTAATGGTCAGGTAATAGTAGCTGAGCACTTTCTCAGGAGACAGTTCGAAGAGTTCTGCAACCTGCTTGTTGGTGAACGCACTTTTCAAGAGGCGAAGCAACAAAAAGTATGCGCGGTTGACTTCGTAATCGCGGACTACGACTGATTGCGCAAGCTCC
>CAYXXT010000007.1:5622-7082 GCA_964469145.1 uncultured Methanosarcinales archaeon
TCAATAGTTGCAACGCTGTCCTGAATCATGCTTCGCACCAACATGTCCATGCGGCGCAAGGTTTTATCGACGCTGATTTCCTTCAAGTTGAGCAGGTCCTTTGCGATGATACTCTTTGCCGTTTGGTCAGCAACTTCAAGCGCGACAAAATCATGGAGCATCTTACGGATGTCCTTTGTCTTATCCGTCATCGAATCGCCCGTCAAGACGATTGTGTTATAGTTGTTGATGTACGCACTCGTAATCTCGCGGCCGATAGTTGACATTTCCTTATTGTCAACCATGATTGTGATTTCCTTCGCCGGCGCTTGCTCTTCTGGCTTGCTTTCCGGCGTGATAATCAGTTCTTTGTCCGTCTTTTCATGCAAATAGACCAAGTCGCCCTTCTTGAGCTTGTGCTTGTCCAACCATTCTTTTGGAAGAGAAATCGTATGCGACGCCTGGCCTGCTTTTACTAATCGTCTGATTATCATTCACACACCTCTTTTTACTCACGGCTCCCTTTCGTTTTCCTCGAGATTGCCGTACAGTAGTACATCGTGTACCAAAAGTATATATAAATATTGCGCCACTACAGTATTATCACGGTAACACCGGTTACCGAAAGAGAGGAAAGTGAAATTTCCTCTATCATGGTTGATACTGGCGTATCACAACACCACATGGACGAAAGTCCATCACTCACAGGGTAGGTCCTCACGGACCTGCCATTTATACTCATACATCAACAACATTCATTATGACATATCCCCCCAACCCCCCGACGCGAACCCCCAACTCATTCTCGCGCGGGATTAAACTCCACTAATCACATCACCCATGGACAAAATCACCAACGAAGTATTGCTTGAACGCGTCGACAACTTTCTCCAAGATATTTCCCTCACCGACGTGGTGGCCATCGTCCACGACACCGACCCTGACGGCATTTGCTCTGCAACACTCATCGCAAAATGCATTGAACGCATCAGAAACAAACCAATAGATTTCGCAATCGCACTCGACAAAGTCACCCACTCACTCACCCCGGCAATTGCAAAACAACTCAAAGAAAACAAGACCACCGTTCTTATCACCTGCGATTTCAGCTTTGAACAACAACCTGACCTCATCAAAGAGCTTGAAAAAAACCTCAAAATACTCATCATCGACCACCACAAAATGGCAACCGATGTATCTTCAGACCAAACCATCCTCTACAAACCCCAACTCTTCTGGAGCGGAGACCCCGCCAAATATTGCACGGGAAAACTCGCCTACGACGCAGCGGCACGCGTTGTCGACATCGAAGACTTAGACTGGATGGCGGCAGCCGCGTGCATCGCAGACATCGCAACACAACCATGGGAACCCTGGATGAAACACGTCCTCAAAAAACAAGGCGACAAAACAACCAGCATGAAATCAAATGACTTATTCCAAACAAAAATAGGACAAGTCTCCGCAACCGTCTCGAGCAC
>CAYXXT010000007.1:7092-22204 GCA_964469145.1 uncultured Methanosarcinales archaeon
CGACCGTAAACTCGTCCCCGGAATGCTCGGCACCTTCATGAAAGCAAAATTCCCCGAAGACATCATTTCCAGCAAATTCGGCAAATACAAAAAAATAATTGACAAAGAAATCCAAAAACACCTCGCTCTCTTCGCAAAAAAAGCAAAACGACACGGCAAACTCCCACTCTACATCTACGAAATGACCAGCAAATACCACATTCACGGCCCAATCAGCACGATTTTAGGACTCAAATATCCAAACCGCACATTCGTCGTGATTAATACAACACACGACCCTGTCTCAGTCAGCGCAAGACGCGGAGACAAAAAATACCCTGTCAATAATCTCCTCGAAGAAGCAATCTACGGCTTCGAACCCGCAAACGCAGGCGGCCACGCACCCGCAGCAGGAGCAGGATTTCCCAAAAAACACCTCAAAACATTTAAAGAAAGACTTATTGAAGCAAGTAAAAAGGCGTGAGACTAAAAATGAACCAACTCAAACTCGCAGTTGCAAGCATTGTTGCAGTGTGCGCCATTTTTGCGCTTGTACTGATTGTCTCAGGAAGAAGCGTCATCGTGGCAGTCATTTCCTGATATCTTAGTACTTCTATTAAAATAGATAAAAATTCAATTATTCCTGTTTTTAGAATTTATCGACGATGATGTGAACTTAAAAGTACTTTTAAGTGTTACATGAACACTTGAAAGTTCCTATTTCTTCCAAGAAAAAATCATAAAAAAGAAAAATCAGGCGCTTCTGCGTGCTTGATTACTGCACGCTCACCACTTTCACTTTAAAATTCAACGTCTTGTTTCCAAGCGCGTGCGCTGCAGGGTCAATACCGTACGCTTCTGCCGGAGGAATTCTGATGATTTTTGTCTGGTTCGCTTTCATACCGGCAACTCTTGACTCAAAACCTTGAACAAGCCTTGGATTCACACCAAAGTTCAATTCAAGCGGTCTTGTACCAACCGTTGGAATCGTCGTGTCCTTCGTCACATTAAGCGCCTGCCAGTTCATGATACTGCTGTCAAAGACCGTGTCGTCATCAGTCCAGCCAATATAGTCAAGACTCACTTGCGCGCCAGTTACCACTTCCGTCTTTGGCTTTAACGCGTCAGGAATATTAGGCGCGTGCCCTGCCCAACTCACATTCCACGCGATAATTTTGCCGCCGAAAAGCTGATTCTCCTCAGCAAACTTATCGAAGTGTTTGAGTCCGAGACCATCCATGTAAAAGAGACGGACATACAAGCTCGTTGCAAGTTCACGCGTCGCAACCAAACCAGAAATGCCCTCCCCGTTCGGATAGAGCACAACCGCCAAATTCTGCGACGTAGAACCATTCAGATTCTCCCGCGTGAAATTACCAAACTTGTCAAAAGTTACAAGCTCGCCCGCAAGCGCAGTACCCTGGCTCACCCTCACTTCAACCTTCTTCGTTGCAAGCTCGATAGTGATAGTGCCGCACGAAATAGACGTTGCATCACGCGTACAACCCGAAGGCTCGACAAGAATACCCGGCCATGGACTAATCCACGCATTCGCCGCATCCTCGCTTTCCAACGCGTTTGCCGCACGGTGAATGCCTTCCGCATCTTCCTGCGACCAGTTAAAACGAGACATCATCTGAGGAACCGCTTCGCCTTCCGGCAAAAGACGCCACTTCTGCCACACTTCTGCGCGTGCAAAATCCCAAAGACCAAAGTGCGCCCAAACACCCGCCTTACCCGTCATATCCTGACTGGTAATGAGGAAGTTCTCCGGCGGAGAACAATGAGTGTATTTTAGCACTTCTTCAGACAGGCCTTCCTTTGTAAGCAACGCTTCCGCACCCGAACGGTCAAGGCCGATAATTTGCTTTGTCAACATAATTGAGCGATACGAGTCATTTGTCTCGTTAAACAACGCACCTTGCGCGCTGTTTGCACCACAATCAAGCATGCGCAAAATATCAACCGCTTCCTTTTCATTTGTCGTTTGAAGCACTTTTCCAATCCAGTGCGCCTGCGGAGAGTTCTGCACTGCACCATCCGAAGTTACTGCACGGTCTGAAATGTATTTGAAATGGTGACCGAAATCCCACCACGAGTTCACAATCGCATCTTCTCTGCTTTGCTCGCGAATCTTACTCAAAACGCTCCACCAGGCATCATTCACGATAGGAACGTCTTGCGTTGCTTCAACATACGAACTCCTCACCAAATGTGGACCCGACTGAATAGGACCCATGATGACGAATCCGAAAATCAAAATCAGAACGACACCTGTGATTTTTTTACTGACATTCAAATGTTTTTGTGCGAAATTGGATACCGTCGTGTACAACAATCCCGTTGCAGCGCCAAACGCAACCGCAAACGCAGGACCAATCAAAAGAATAAAACGAATACCCTTAATCGACGCGTACATCGTTCCCAAAAACCAAACACCAAGCAACACTGCATAGGTAATTTGCGCAGCATCAAGCTTCTTATGTTCGTCAAATTTCAGCAACAAGAGCGCAATACCGAGCAAGCCAATCGCGAACATCAAACTACCGCCAACCGCGCCAATCACTGCCTGAATAGACGACGGGTTCAACTCTGCAACCGTCGTATACACGTTCGGCCACAAACTTGCATGACTTGCCGCCTTAATCGTTGTAAAATTCAACGCCGCACCAAACGCAGACTCGAAAAATGCAGCAAAACCAAGCACAACCGTGCCAACAACTGCAGACGAGACCAGGACTGAGCCAAGCACCCATGCGAACTTCTTCAAATGCGCATTCTGCAACACTGTTTTCACATGATGGCGCTTTGCATGCAGCAAAAACTCAACTGCAAACGCTGCAACCAATGCAATAACTACGAAATCAAACAAATACCACCAGCCCGACCAGAACCGACCATACACGGCAAGCACTGCGCCCGTAAGACCTGCAAGAGCAATCTGAATACGCCTGTCCTTCGTCGACAACGCCTCAACCAATAACCACACTGCAAGCAGCGGGAAGAAAACCTGGTAAGCGTCCGTATCTGCATGGCCAAACAATGTTCTCCCCGTCATTGCGGGAAGAAGACCCAAGATAAGTGCTGCAAAAAAGCCACCAACCGGGCCAGAAAGACGATTTGCAATAAGGAACGCAAAAACAAACGAAAACAACATGAACACAATCGGGAAATACATCGCCGCCTGCATTACTGTTGTGCTCCCGAAAAGAGACATACCCCAGTAAAGCGCTGCGAAAACGTATTGGTGCCACGACGGGTCAGCATTAATTCCGAGCGGAGCAAACATGTGCGTATCCCACGGAACACCATCCTTTATCGTATCATAACTGTGACCCTTCTCAACAATGTTTCTTGCGTATCTCAAATAGAAATACGGGTCGATATCGGGCATATAGTTGTAGGTTTGTCCATTCTCCTCGTATTGGAAATGACTCTTAATTTGCTGCGAAAGTTGAGCACGCTGCGTTTCTAACTGGTCACCCGCCTGCGTACGCAATTTTGCAACCAAATCATCAATCAACTTTGCACGATTCGCATCAGGAAGATTCGGATACTGCTGCGCTGCCGCAACCGACGCCTGCTGCCTTAAAAAATTATCAACACTTGACTGAGCAGCAGAATCAGCGAAAGGAAGAGTACTTCCCATCATACGCATATTGATTCCACCCCAAGGATACGTCCCCTCACCATTTGGAACAAAATGCAAAATCAGAACTGCAAGAAGTGCGAAAATTGCCGCGTGCTTCCCAATAAACGAGAACAACTTACTTGCGTGACTTGACGCCTTCTTTGCAAAACTACCCTTTTCAGATGAATCTTCCATTCGAGAAGCACACCCCCAAATACCTTAAAAATCTTCCTATCGAGGAGTTATGCCAATAATCTCACGGCTTCGCCCCTGATAATCAGCATCGGATAGCGAAGAATCACGATACAATTCAAACAACCGCATCCTTCGATCTAAAAATTCAGCATCAGTCAAGGTACCCTGCACTGACTCCAGCTCTCGCTTGAAACCATCATACGAACGTTCCCGCAGCCGCGCGGTCACCGCCGCATCAACACCAGGCGCACGCCTCAATTCATCTGCCGCAACACGCGCAATTCGCTCTTCATTTTCAATATCATTTAGCCATTCCTGTTCATCCTGAATGGAAACATGTGCAAGTCTTTGATCAGTCGGAGTGCGCAAACGATGCATCAACGTTGTATATTGCGCATCACGCCTACGCCTGAACTCAGACTCGCCGCCCGCCAACTGTTCAAGCGCGCGCTCACGATACAACGCAGCAACATCCGCACCATACGCGCGAATTAAACCCGTTGAATAACGATTCCGCGCATCACGCGCGCTATCACGAGCAATCGCTGCCTGCGCAACAACACCCTCAGCAGTAACTGTGCTCTCAAGTACCGCAACACTACCCCTCAATTGTCCAACCACCTGCGGACTCAACTTATACATGTCTGTAATAATTGTGTGTGCTCGCGCATAATCCTGACTCTCAAGCAATTCACGCGCACGCGGAAGCAAATTCTCAGCATCACGCCTCTTTCTTACTCCCTCATCAAACAGACGAAGACCTGCTAATGCTCGTTCAAGCGAGGTCTTTTGTTCAAAACTCTCCGCCGTTTGCATGCGCGACTGCCACTCAACCGCACGCTCATGCGCGCTTGAAACCAAACTCATCACCGGAGCAACATCACTTCGCACACCCGCAATAACATCAGTTGATTGCGCAAGAGCATCACCAACAATCTTACGCGATTCACGCTCGTATTGAATATTGTTCACTTTCACAACCGAACCAATTGAAAGGCCAAGCGCGGTCACCACAGAAATCACCGGATGACTCTTCATCCAAAGCCAACTCTTATTCGCAGCACGCCACGTCTTTGAAACATCCCGTGCAAGAGGAATCTCACCTGCAAGAACACGGTCAATATCTTCAACAACCGCATCCATTGAGGCATACCGTTCAGACGGCTCGCGCGCCATCATCTTCTCAACAATCGCGCTCACGCCAAGCGGGACTTTGTTCTCTAACGCATGCACCGGCGGAAGACGCGACGTGATGATTCTGTCAAGCAATTCAATCAAACTTGATGCAGGACCAGCATGGCTGAACTGTTGAACACCCGTCAAATAATGATACCACGTCGCACCAAGACCATACTGGTCTGTTCTTTCATTCAACGTCGACTGCTGATTTGCCTGCTCAGGAGACATATAACTCGGCGTTCCCACAAGAGGCGCACCACTTGATGAATCACCCCTGTCCAATATTTTACCAACCTTCGCCAAACCAAAATCAATCAATTTCGGCTCTCCATCCGCATCAAAAAGAATGTTGCCCGGCTTCACATCAAAATGCTTCAAACCTGCCGCGTGCGCAGCACCAAGAGCACCTGACAATTTTTTAAACAATAATAGACCATAATCATTACGCTTATCATCTTGCATGTGAACCTGCTCGCCCTTAAAACGCTGAACAGTACGCGTTGTTACGTCACGAATTTTTTTCTTCCACGAACTATCTGAATGCGGTTGTTTTGCATGCCGGTGCGCAATACGGTCCTCAAGCGTTCCACCCTCATAAAAAGGCATCACATAGAACGGGAAACTTGTTCCTTCACGACCCTCAATTAAGTCAGCATCAATCACATCACACACGTTCGGATGCTTCACTCGCTGAGTGTCCTGCGCTTCTTCGAGCAACGCCGAGTTCGCTTGAAGAATACCCCTTGCGGCACTTTCCTGCGATTGATGAGTTGTAGAATCATCAGGGAACATAATTTTTAAAGTCACAACACGGTCGGGAAGCGTATCGCGCACCACCTTATAGACAACACCCATACCGCCGTGCGCAAGATAATGTCCTTTCTTCTGCAAATCACTCTCACTCATCGTGGGTCTTGGCTGAACCACGCGATACCTTCCCGCAAGACGCTCACCTGTCTTAAACAACAATTCCTGCGGAACTTTCTCATCTCTCGTTGAAGAACGAACTTGTTCAGGCGCGTCTTTTTCAGTATCTTCAAACCCGCCATTAATCGTCTTACGCGAGTCAAATTGAACCGTTTTCGCATGCGCTTCCGGAACATCACGACTCATCTTTTTTGTCAAATCGTATCCTCTTTCCACAACAGGCGCTTCAAGAACCGGTTCTCCTTGTTCTTTTTTTACCACTTCTTGTTCAGCAACAGCGCCGTTTTTCCCCTGTTGATTCGAGAAATACCCTATCAGCTCCTCATCAGCATCAGATTGAACTGCAGCTTCAGGCTCGCGCTTCATATAATCAAGCGCTTCCTGAAAATCCCCCGGCGCATCATTCGGATTCATATGCGTCGTGCGCGAACACCTTTTTATAAAGCTTTCTTTGTTTATCATTAACCAGTGGTTATTTGGGAAAGGTTTTTATAGCACTCCCTGTGCACAGCCCCTATGAGAAGTTATCTTCCACAACTCATTTTTGCAACGCTTGGCACGCTTACCGGCTGCGTCACGAACGGCGCGTTCGAACAATACCAAACGACTGTTGAAAACCAACGCCGCGCAGATACCACCGAACACCGACAGCAAATCGATACGCTCCGAGCTGAACAGGCAGCTGCACTTCGCAGCCGCGACGAGCAAGCACGTGCACGAGAAGAAGCACTTCTTGCACAAATCTCCGCAATCACGAGCAGACTCGACCACGGCGCATTCCAACGCGACGACGACTTCTACACAAAAACAACCGCAGAATCCCGACGCATTGCACGAACCGCAATCGAGCGAACCGAACAACTCAACTTAGAAAACCAAGCACGCATCGGCGAAAGCCTGACACGAAATGATGAGGCAGTAGCAGCACTTCAATCGAGCATTCGCGCAGATATTACCGCACTCACTTCAGAAACCCGTACAGGAAACGAAGAACTCGCAGAGCGCGTCAACCAACAACTTGAAGAAAGCAACCAACGCACGATAGCGCTTGAACAGCAACTCCGCGCAAACGCAGACGAACTTGCCGCAAGAATCGTTGCAAAAGAACAAGAACTCGAAGGAAAACTCGGCACACTCTCAACAGAATTTCGCGCGCAAATCGAAACATACAACGGCACGATTGCCACAATCCGAAGCGAACTTGCCCTCAACATGGAAGCGAACAGCGAAGCAATCGCGCGCATTGAGTCAAATACCGCGTACCAAACAGAACTCGGCGCACGCGCACGCCAAGAAAGCATCCGCACTATTGCAGACATTCGAGAACTCCAACAACGAGTGAACGACGTCTTAGGCGACCCTGTCGCAGGAACCGGCATTTATCAAGACCGATCGCTCGCACGCGAAGAACGAGCAAAACTCGCACAAGTCCGAGAAGCACTCTACCGCACACAACTGAGCGACGAAACAGCAGGACAACTCTTCACCCAAACCCGCGCAGCAGGAGAAACGTTCTGGACACGATTCAATAATCGCAGTCTCTCCCCTACTGACCGCAGACAAGCGCTCAACGACTACCTCAGAACCGTCGAAGAATCATTACGCACTTATTCAAACCAAAATACTCCTGCAGAAGCTTTGGAGCGTGAATGAAAATGAACACCAAAACATACCTCTTGCCGCTCGCCGTTGCACTTATCGGATGCCAAAACCCGCCACCAAACACGCCTTCAGCAGTAGATTATTCTTCACAAATCCGCGAACTTCGCGAAGAAAACACACAGCTTCGTTCAACTATTGAAGCATACGATTCACGCATCGCACACCTTGAAAGCAGCACGGCAGCATCCGTTGTGTCCTATCAAAGTCTCATCGCTCAACTCGGCGGAAGCCCAGCAACCATCGTTGCAGAACGACGAGATAGACTCGCAAGCGAAGCACAAATTGCCCAAGCACTTCTTGACATCGATGACAGACTCAACACCTATATGTCGCGCGTCACCCAAGAGCAAGCACGCTCAACAATTCAGCAAGCGCTTACCGTCGAACAACTGAGGGGAAACCTTTCAGACATTGCCGCACTCGTTTCAGACACCCGCGCAATGGTTGGCACAACCGCTTCATCAGCAACCCAACAAGACGGGGCGCTCCGAACAGACTATCAACAAAAAATAGACGCACTCGAACGCAGAATCCGCAGCATGGAAGCACATTTACCATCAGGACCTGCCCCATCAAACGCGGCACAAGATGCGTATGAACGCGCAATTCGCGGCAGCGCACCACCCACGCCACGCTAAATAATTACTAATAATTAGTACTTCTGAGTGGTGAATGATAGAAAAGCTTAAATAGCACATCTGCCCAATCACCCTAAAAGAAACCACTTGTTGGGGGTAAAAATGAAGAACACACTCAAGAACACCATCTATTCAACCGTTGCAGGACTCGGCATCTTGCTTGGCGCACAAAACGCAAAAGCACAAGACGCATTCGAAGTTCCGCCAGGATTTGAACAAAACGGCAGGCAAACAGAACCGGTTCAGACCCCTACGCAACCAGCAGACGACGTTCCTTCACCTCAGCAAAACATTGATGCACCTCAAACAAGACAAGCGGCAGAACCAGCAGACAAAATCTCACTCACGCCATTTGGCCTTTACAGCCTCGAAGGCGTTGACTATGTCCGCGCACGAGGCGGCGCAGACACCGACTCACACTTCGGCGAACTCTCCGGCAGATTCATGGGACGCCCAGGCGATTTGCCTCTTGTCATTAATGCAAGCGGCAGAGCAGCATACGGCAAAAACGGAATCGGCGAAGACAACAGCCACGATTTCCTCTCAACTGATGTACGCCTCAACTTAGGCCTTCGCCTCGGAAGCGGCGACAAAACGCTCCCGCACCACGGCATCGTCGTTGGTCCAAGCATCGGCCACCACCGAATCGTACGCGACGGCAACGTTGAACACAAACTCGAAAGCTATGTACGCCTCGGCGGACAATTATTTATTCCACTTGGCAGATTCCAAGCACTCGTTGATGGTGGCGTCCACTTGGACGTTGGCTCAGAAACCAACATCAAAGCATCAGGACAACGCCTCGACCTCGAAACCAACGGCTACGATGCAAGACTTCTCCTCTCGTACGACGCATTTCGCGGTGACACCTGGGGCGTTGCAGTCCAACTCGGCGGCTCACTTGAAAGCAGAACATTTGAACTTTCAGGCATGCGCGCGGGACAGCCAGCAACACAAACAACCAATGTCTTCCAATACGGCGGACAAGGACGACTTATCTTCTACCATAAAGAAGGTCACGTTATCTCACCATACGCGGAAGTGCTCCTTGGCAGACGAGAAGATGAGTTCTCATTCCAGCCAAGCAGAAGCGACGACCGAACGGTGATTCGCGCAGGACTTGACGGACAATTCCGCCTCTACACGAGCGAAGACAAGAAAATCAGCTTGTCCCTTGAAGGCCACGCAGGATTCCTTCGCGACACGCAAGCCGAAGAAAAGAACGGCTACGAAGCATCAGGCGGCATAGTCCTTCGCTTCTAATTTTTCATTTTTTACTCTTCTTTTTTCATTTTTTCCCTCTTATTTTGTCCATATTTCGTTAGCACTCCGCAATAGTAACGTTTAAATAGTTGCTATTGAACAGTGACTTAAAGATTGGCATAACTGCTACATGTGAGACCAATGACGCTTGAAGAAACAATCCGCGACGATCCAAAACACTGGCTCCGCCTTATTCGCAGCGCAGTACATGACATCGTCACCTTGGCACGCGCAGACGCAGATTCTCTTACCCGTGAACAAACACGAACACTTGCAAAACTTGCAAAAGCAGCAGCAATCACCGACAGCACGACTCGCGAATCACTCGCCGAAGCATCAGACCGACTCCTCGACGCCAAATATTTCCAACCTCACACGATTCGCAACATCCTCACCAAAAACGCACGAGGAGACGACCCCGAATACGCAGCACTCCTCCCGCTCATGGAAAAACACCCGCAAATCGCGGAACACGCAGCAACCGTGCAACGTGACTACTTCACCTGGCTTGAAACAGAACTCGAAGCAGGCGGCAGATTCACCGAAGCACCAGTAATCGCACAACTCGTTCACAAATACGTCCGCAACATTTCCGTCGGCAAATCAGACGCACTTGGAGAAGTCGCACAACACCAACGCCCATTCCTTGAAGCATTCTGGCCAATCGTCACACGCCTCCGCTCCGCTAAAAATTCAGAAGAAGCAGACGCACTCCGCGAACAAGTCCTCACCTATGAAGCATTCGCAGAACGCATGTACGGAACATTCATGCACGGCGAAGTCACCGACGAAGACCGACAAAAATACGGCAAAATCGCACACCAATTCGCACGCGTCCTCGCAGAATACACCAAAGTTTCAACCGAACGCGACGAAATCGAAACAGAACGCGCACGCCTCGAAACCGAAAACGCAGAACGACTCCGCGCAGCAACCGAAGCAGAAACAGCACGCGCACGCCTCGAAGAAAGACTCAGCACATTAAACTCACAATACGAACAAGCCGAAGCGGCACGCGCAAACCTTGCAGCAGAAGCTGAAACGCACAAAGCAGCAGCACAAGATGCAATAACTGCAAAAGACACACTCGCTGCACGAATAGAAACATTTGCCTCAAATTACGAAACAAGCGAAACAGCACGCGCACGACTTGATGCAGAAAATACCGCAAGCATGCGTCTTGCAGCAGAGAGACTATCACAATACGACGTGCTCAAAACAGAATATGCTGCTCTTGAAGCACGACTTACCTCGGCAAATGCACGCGCAGATTCCGCAGAAACACAAGTAAACACATACAAAACAAGCGCAGAACAACTTGCAGCAGAACTCAAAGACCGAGAAATGCTTGCCGCAGGCGCTGTGCAGCGCATGAAAGAAGCGCGAACCGAACGCAACGAAGTCCTTGGCGAAAGTGCAAAATACAAACGAATCGTTAAAATCCAAGCCGAAGAACTCGGCACTAACAAACCAGCAACCACGGAGACTTGAGCACCATGAGCGAAGATACCACACCAGCACGAAAAGAAACGGCAGTAGAAACACTCGCACGCGAAGACCGCGAAGACGCAGCAGCACGCGCACGCGCAATCGCAGCAGGCGAAGCAGCAGCAGAACTCGCAGCATCACGAAGAGCACCACGACCATCACCATCACCTACGCCAACGGAGGCACCAACCATGACCGAAACACCCCCATCACCAGAACCGACCGAATCAGTAAAGCCAAGAGTTTCAATGTTTTCACGACTGGGCGAAGTATCATCCGAACCGACTTCAACTCCTGAACCAATTCCGCCAATCGAAATCCCACCAATCGGCGGCTCGCGCAGGCCAACTGACACAGTCATTACTCCTGCAGCAGAAGAACCTTCCTCAGCTGACGCAGAAGCACTCGCACGCGGCGCAGCAGCAGCAGTCGATGCACTCGACGAACGCGTTGGAAAACTCGAAGGAAAGAAAGCAGACTCAACAGCAGTTCCTCCTCCATCAGCAGACGATTTTGAAGTACTTGAAGACGTTACTGACGAAGCTGGCGAAGCTGACGAAGCAGCAGACGACACTCTTGACAGCGAAAGCGATGATTTAGACACATTAGACGTTTCTGATTCAGAAGAAAGCACTCCACCACCAGGATACACCGCACCACCAGGAACACCTCCAGGAACCCCACCGGGAACACCAGGAGCAGCACCAGCAGGCGGCGGCTCGTGGAAACGAACAGCAGGACTTGGCGCACTCGTCTTAGCAGGAGCAGTAGCACTCGGCGGCGCAATATACAAAGGATGCGCTTCAGAATCAAACACTGACGGCGTCGCACCTGAACACTCAGGCATTGCACCACTTGACACTGCAACCCGCGCACAACTCAGCGTCGGCGGAACTGCACCAACCTCCTCAGGAACTATTGCAGCACCAACATCAGGTTCAGTTGCACCAGCAGGTTCAGCAGCAACTCCTGCAGCAGCACCACTCGTCGCATCAACCGCACCAGCAGCATCATACATCGCGGCAATCAACAGCAACGCAGGCAATACGCAGAACCTCCAACAAATCATGGACATCGCAAGCGTCAGCTCACTTACTCTTGATGAGAAGCTCGGCATCTACGCAACCGGCGTCGCACGAATCGACAGCACACAAACCGGCGTCCTCTACGGAACCGTCAGCGGCACGACAAGAACCGCAGGCGAATTCGCACGCGTCGACGCAAAAGCAGTCGAAATAGTACAATCACTCATCGGCAAAACCGATGTAGAAGTCCAACGAGAACTTAGCGCACTTAGAAGCCTCGGCTACTCGGTACGCCAAAACGGCAACGAAACAGTCGTTGAACTCCACGGCGCAACAGGAAACGCAATGGAAGACCTCGGACAATTACTCCTTGTCTTCGAGCAAAACAAGCTCTCAAACGCAATCCCCCGAAAAGACGACACCTTCGCAGGCGCAGAAGTCGCACTGCCAAACATGGCAGAACGCGGCGCAAAAGTCTACCACAACGGACTCCCCATGGTCAGCGTAGGCGGACAAGAAGTCAACTTGAACACAGTCATGGGCGCATATGTGCTTAACGCACTCCGAAACGACTTTGGCATCACTGCATCAGATGAACGCGCAAGATTCTTCCGCGCACAAGGAGACACTCAAAACTTGTACGTCCAAACAACCGACGGCGCAACCATCGTGTCACTTGGCACCCGCGACTTGTTTACCGAAGCACAAGCAGAAGCACCATACCTTAACGCACGAGCAGGAAACTTCCAACTCTTACGCACAACGTATGACACTGCAAGCGACGCAGATAAAACACGCGCAAAAACAGAAGTACTCGCCTACATCCGAAGCGACGCATTCAAAGACGAGCGCGCATACATCGGAATTCGCCACATCCGCGAAGGACCACAACGCGAACTCGGAATCAGCGGACCACTTGGCCGCCTCGGCAGACCACTCGGCACCATCACGCCTGAACACCTCGCCTCAGCAGTCGAAGCAGGACACCTCGACATGGACGACTTGCTTGAAGCATTAAGCGAACGACCATCAAACTTTGTCCGCCCAATCAACCTCGATGCAATTCGCGCACTCCCCGAAGGACAACGCGATTTGGCATGGCGACGCGCAGAAACCGCATACGCACAAGCAATCGACACCAACTGGACCGACTTAGGCCCAATGCGACTCAACACCGACCTCGTACCATACGCGCAAGGCGCAAACGGACGCAGAGTTAACCGATTCGACCAACTCCACCAAGAACTCGGTGATGAGCAAGGCGGAAGCGAACGCGGACACCTCCGAGCATACTTACGCATCGGACCAAAGCAAAACTAAGAGGACCCAAAAATGAAAACACTCGCCCTAATCGCAATCGCATTGATGCTTAGCTTATCGCTTAGCATATCAGTTGCCGCAGACTGGGATTACTCAGGTACCGGCGGCACCGACTGGGACTACTCAGGAACGGGCGGGTCAGATTGGGATAACAGCGGAACCGGCGGAACGGACTGGGACAACTCAGGTACCGGCGGCACCGACTGGGGCGACACTGGAAACGATTGGGACAGCGCAACCGGCACCGACTGGGGAACAGACTGGACCGGCGGAACCGACACGTGGACTGATGACTACATCAACAACGGCGGAAACCCACCGACAACGGATTGGACACCAGACCCGGGACCAACACAAAACGGATTCAACCTCCCACCAGTCCTCAATAACATCGGCAACCATGTTGTGACCGAAGGACAACTCCTCACATTCAGCATCAGCGGCTCAGACCCCGAAGGACAAGTCCTCGGATTTGGCGCAAGCAACCTCCCAACAGGCGCAAGCTTCAACGGACAAACATTCAGCTGGACCCCTGATTTCAACCAAGCAGGACAATACTCAGTCACTTTTGCAATCGCAGACATCTACAATTTGCAAGACACTGAAACTGTCACGATTACTGTTCTTGACTTCACATTGCCTCCGCCACCACCGCCACAACCGGTAAATCATGTGCCTGTCTTCCTCTCAGAACCAGTCACTTCAGCATTCATCCGTGAATGGTATTTCTCACAAGTCATCGTCTTCGACCAGGACGGCGACGATGTTGCACTATCACTTGCAACCGCACCAGACGGTATGAGCCTCTCATACGTTGACACCGGTTACACCGTCTTCAGTTCATGGATTGACTCAGGAGACACTGAATCTGAAACGGCAATCACCGGCGAAACATTCACCGTAACCATGAATTCAGTTACTGCCACGGCATGCGACGTCACCATTAACAACGTCCGCAGAACCGTCCCGTACCAAGCAGGATTCACCCACCAAATCACCACCAATGGAGTCACTTACTCATTTACCGTCGACCCTGACTTGTCATTTGGCGATTGCCACGTTGCAATCACCGACGAGCGCGTCACGAGCGGCTGGCTTATGTGGCTTCCTGAACCAAGCCAAGCAGGTTCAAACGCAGTCAGTATCCACGCAAATGACGGTCAAGTTACAGCAGCACAAAACTTCAATATCAGCGTCGTCGTTGACCCCCGCACGCTCCCTCGCGCAGATGAGCCGCGCGGACCGAAAAAAGACATCCGCGTCAACACGATAGCACTCCCTGAAGAAGCATTTGCAGGCGATATCGTCATTGCAACTATCAACTTTGAAAACTCAGGCGACTTAAAACTCGACGGAGCAGAAGCCACGCTCAGCATCCCTGAACTCGGCATCCGCTCCCCGACGATTGGACCGCTTGACCTTCGCGTCAACAAGGATGTTTCACGCACACTCGTCTTGGAAATCCCAAGCGATGCCCAAGACGGCTTGTACACGGTTCGCTTAACCGTTGATTCAGGCTCGGTGCATCGCATCGTGCACCGCGACATAGAGATAGTATCGGACTGAGGCAAATTAACCGAAACCTTTATATACTATATGTCACCTAATAGTGACAATTGAGTAAGACCACTCAAGAATAGAAAAACTTTAATATCGGCCAAAAAACAAAGGAGAACACGGGGGAAATATACACCATGAACACCATCAAACTCATCATCGCAACACTGCTCTTCGCAGTCCTTGCAACTGCCGCAACCGCACAGCAAATCCCAATCGCAGTCAACGAAGTAGAATTCGACGACACA
>CAYXXT010000008.1:0-1053 GCA_964469145.1 uncultured Methanosarcinales archaeon
AGACTACTTCGGCACCTGCCACTTCATCGCACCTAAAGGAATGAGAGCAGACTCGCTTAACGGATACCTCGCCAAATTCAGCATCTTCCGCGACATGACAAACAAGACAATTGTCGGACTCACTGTACAAGGTCAAACGGCAAGCACGATTCGCAACAAAGACGGCACAGAAGTCAAAAACAAAGAACGCGGAAGAAACTACGCACGCATCACGTCGCGCATCGGCATGGACCCGCGAACATACCTTATTCTTGCAGTCATGGACGTTGCACGCAAACAAGGATTTGAACACATCAGGATTATCCGACCAGAAGCACACCCGTTTGCAATAGAGAAACACTACGGGTTTTTTGGCACGTACGAAAACGCAATTCTTGCCGCAGGAATCACCGAGAAAAAAGAGTGCTATCTTGAAACGAAATTAAGGTAAACGGCGCAAATACTTCAAACGCCAATCCGTCTTCGGCACATCCTTTGGCGCTTCAACCTCCTTTGGCTTTGGCTTCTCCTTCTCAAACGCGCCAACATTTTTCGTCTGCTCTTTTAACGCCCCTTCGGCCTTCCCTAACTCCTCATCAGACGCAGGCTTAGGATTCCAGCCGATTTGCAATTTGTCCGTTTCAAAACGCGGAAGCACATGAACCATCGCATGATTGTGCACTTGACCCGCAGGAGGACCATTTTGCACGAGCACATTCGTCCCCTCGGCCTTCATCGAGTCAATAAGAATAGCGCTGAACTTGTTTGCAACCTTAAACACTTCCGCAACGATTGGGTCGGGAATCGCCTCAAGAATCGGCGCGTGCACCCGCGGCATGACTAAAACATGCCCGGCAACAAACGGCTCAGGCGAAAGCATGGCAAACACTTTCTCATCCTCGTAAAGCGCATTTGCCTTCTTTGCAATAAGGTCGCAAAACAAACACTCACTCATTTTTTGCCCCCCAACAGGAAGCTCGAAATGTCATCAAGCGCGGAATGCTTTTTTGAAGGTGAAGGTTGAGGGTCAGAGGAAGAGGGCTTGCTCGCAGTTGGCGGTTCATTGTTCGCCTT
>CAYXXT010000008.1:1063-20380 GCA_964469145.1 uncultured Methanosarcinales archaeon
CCACCGACTTGTGGAGGATCGTGCGCGATGTTGAAAAGCCAAGCGCCCCTGCGCGCAGGCCTTCTTCGACGATCTTCGACATTTGCGCGACGTCGGTTTCGGTTGGCGGTTCGTTGTTCGCTTTTGGCCTTTCGTCCTTTTGCTCGGGCTTTGCTTCCTCTTTTGACGCGGCAACCGGCTTTGGCGGCTCTTTTCCGAAAACTTTAGCAATCGCACCCGCAAGAGACGCATACGTCCCCTCAAGCAGTTTCGGGTCAAGCTTCACCACCTGAGGCGAAAGCACAACACCATCACCTTTCTTTCTTGGAATCACATGCAGCATAAAATGAGGAGCACGCTGGCCCGCCGCAGGACCATTCTGCACGAAAACACTCGTCCCTTCTGCCTTAAACGCGCGAATCGCCGCCTGAGACAAATGCTTTGCAACCATACCCAAATGCGCAACCGCATCGTCATCAAGCTGGTTCATCAACACTGCGTGCTTCTTAGGAATAACAAGAATATGGCCTTCAACTGCAGGATTTATGTCAAGAACTGCAGAAACTTGAGCGTCCTCGTACACCTTCTTTGCAGGAATCTTCCCATTCGCAATTGCGCAAAACACACACTGCTGGTCATCAGCCATGAAAAGACAAGAGAACGTGCGCTATAAAAAACTGACTACTCCCGCCTGAAAATAGAACCAGTATCCCCTGCCGCATCAAGCAACTCGTAAAACTTGATTAATTTATCACGCGCAGCATATTCATCATGGTCAACCCACCATAACGCATCACCCACTTGATGCATTGCATCATAATAAAACGCGCACGCATCAGGCACTTTTGCATACGCCTGCATCAACTCCTCTGCCTCTTGAGCATACACGCCAAATAACCATGCCTTCTTCGCCTCACGAGTACGCGCATAACAATCACTACACGAGTCATGCACGCGCAGCATGCGAACGGCAAGATTAGCCCTCTCCTCATAGTTAGCAGCCATTAACTCGAGACCCCACCAAAAAGTATATAAATGCAGTTGGTCTTTATAAGTGTAAAAGAGGAACTATGTTTGACAATAACCGAGGCATTACACCGCTTGTCGCTACTGTTCTTCTCGTTGCATTCTCTGTCGGTTTAGGCGCGCTCGTCATGAGCTGGGGCGAAGAATATATTGCAGAAAAAGCAGAATTCGCCCAAGGAACACCAGAAGTCAAAAACCTCTGCGACATGGCCAAAATCGACGTCATCAAAATCGCAGGACAACCGCAAATCTGCATGGGCAACACCGGCATCCAAGTCTGGATTGACAACGGACCAGACGTCGACTTAGTCGGCGTTCATGCAAGAATCGCAGGACAATCAGGAATTGACGTGCAGGAGAATATCTTGCTTGCACCACTCTTGAAAGCAAACGCAGCACGCTCAGTGATTGCGTACAAGCCGGGAATTGGCGAACTACTGCAAGTCAAATTAACACCCAAGATTTTAGAGAACAACCAAGTCGCAATCTGCTCACAGAACTCCGTCACGCTCGAAAGAATACCCGCTTGCTTCTAAACAAGTTCAAGAAACTTGCGACGAAATATCATAACTCACTTCTGTTGGTCGAACGGAAAACACACATGGATAATACTGAATAAAGTTCAGAATCGTTGATTTACTCAACTGTATAGACGACGTGTATGTATCCTTGCCACGCCGAGCCAATTTGCGAACCCGCAAATCCGCATCTGAAAGTCCTGCTCTTGGAAATGCCAGTTGAAACAAACCCAAAACCGAGTCGCCGAAACGTTTTGCACCCTCTTCTAAATCGCTTTCAATGAGACTGATTTTATAACTCGTGTAAGAGTCCTGACACGCCCGCGCCTCAACAAGAACGCGCAAAAAGTCTGAACGAAGCTCTGTAGAAGAACGGATGAAATCAGGAACCACCAGCTCATGTTCTCGCTTGCGGCCTTCCGTTGGAAAACCCATTGCGTACAACATCCTCCCTGCAATCTTACCACCCGTGCCCATCGTTAATGCAACCCGATTGCCCTCATAGCGCCGAATAGCACTCTCAAGACCGAGCCTTTCCTTAAAGTAAGACCCAAGCATCTGCAAGCGAGCATCACTTTCTGAAATCATCACTTGGAAATCCCGCGCCACGCTCCCCGACCACAAAGCCCAACTGTAAAGCCGACCAAACGGCAAAAGAGCAGCACTATCTGTAGTCAAAGGAGCATACCCTTGCGCTTTTGCACGCTCAAGCCCGATGACACAATGCGGCGTTTTCTTTCTTGCAAGCCACTGATGAATCGTCATCACCGGCCTTCCTATCTTCTTTGCAATTTGGTGACCATTCTCGCCTTGTGCTTTGAGCGCGAGAGCAGAAGTATAATCCAGATAGTTCATTGCACCGTTCGGATAAGTGGCAACAAAATCTTCTTCGCTCACGATAACTTCCAGACCCATAGTAAACACGCGCGACGTGCGATTTATAAATGTTACTTATCAGTAGTTATTTTTCTCCCGTGAGCTGATTTGCACTCACACCAAACCAGACAACAAGTGCGCGCGCAAACTCTCCTCACTTTTCCCCGTAATCTTTGACTTCACCCAAGAAACCAACTTCGGAAGCGAGAGTTTTGGCGCCATAAACGTCTGCGTCGCGCTCTCCTTCACATTACAGAAGTTCTTCTCGCAGAACAGGCCGACAACCTTCTTGTTCTTGAGCGAAAGCGAGTTGTCCACACTGTCGCGCACGTCAAAAGCGGTTTGCAAACTCACATCATGATTCAGCGTTGCGCTCTTCGACACGTTAAAGAAACGCGCACCCACTTTGGTGTTGATTAAATGATTGTCACGCAAAAAGACCTGCGAACTGTTTTTTACGAGAAAACCAACATCGTGGCCGTTCAGACGGCAGCCCGAAATAGTGACGTTGTTCACGCCCTCAATAATGATGCCTGTCCCGCCGCGCCAAGTTTTGAGCACGCTCGCCTGACAAGTGAGCGCCACATTATTTGCAACAATCCTCAGCGGCTGATTGAGCGAGTAAACATCACCGCACAACTCAACAGAACGACGAATCTCCATGTTCTCTTTTGGAACAACGCACGCCGAGGCGAACGGAAGAAGGAGCAAAGCAATCGCTAACAAGAATACGACTTTCATTTCTTCCACACCAACAACCCGACAAACGCGATAAGATAGAGAACAACATACACTGCAAACTTCGCAGGAAGCGGCAATTCAACAAACTCACGCTCATCATCAACTGCCTTTGGCGCTTGAACAGACTCATTTTGCTGACGAGCAACTGATGCACCAACCACCGGATTTCTCATCGCCACCAACGTTTCAGGCTCTTTGAACTCAAGTATGTCAGGAATCGGAGCAGTTCCGCAGTCATCATCCTCACTCGCACTGCAGCTCGGAGAACAATAAAAGTCACCACTCTCACACTTATTCATCTCACGAGCAGCGTTACACGCGTTCACCTCACAAAAATCGCGCTCAACATTCTTGTTGCCCAGCTTCACCACGTTATACTTGCTGTTAATCGCAGAAACTGCAAGCTGGTTACTCTTGTCCGAATTATCCGTGATGACGTTTTCGAACGCGTCAAGCATACGAATGCCGATACGGTTCTTCAAGAAGGCGTTGTCACGAATTGTGGAAAACGTGACGTTCTTCATGTAAAGACCCTGATTAAACGTCAAAATGTTGCACTTTTCAAGCGTCACATTGCGCGCGTTCTCAAGACGGACACCTATTTCACTCTCGCCTGACTGACCGCGCAAAACTGCAGTCCCACAATCAATATGCAAATTATCGCCGCGAATAATGATGCCATTTGGCACGTCAAACGTGTCGCTGCAAAGCTGCAGGTCTTTTGTGATAATCATGCCATCAGTGAGAGACTCGCAGGCGAACACTGCAGGAAAAAGGACTAAGGCCAAAGGTAAAAGGACTAAGAGTCTCATTGCTCTGGACCCCACAGCACGATGAGAATTGGAAGATAAATGAATAATAGAACGACGAGGAAAACTGCATTTAGCCAATTAAAACCAGATTCAACTAGACGAATGCCTACAAATCCGAACGGAAGGATTGCTAATGGTTCACCAAACTTACGCCACTTACTGCGCGACATGAATACCTCTCTTTTCTGTATGATAACGAACAGTGCCTGGTTAAAAAGAATTACGCTTCAGCAGACACCATATCGACTTTAGCGAATTGACCACCTGACAGGAATAACTTTATATAGTCTTCACCTGAAAAAAGACAGATGAGAAACAACGTGCTCGGCTCAATTGTCCTCGGACTCGCGTCTCTCGTTTCAGGCTGCGCCTACGAACGAGAAGAAAGAATTGACCCCACCCCCACTGACAACCGCGCGCAAATCCTCCTCTCACAACCAAGAAGCTGGTACGAACACCTCCGCGCGCCATTCGAAGGATTCTACTTTGACCCCGTCACCGAAGCACTTCGCGAAAGCGGAGCTACTGCAACCGACGTGGTTGAAAACTACCGCGCAATCGACTTCTTCTTCGCAATCGAAGACCCGCGCGTTCGCTATCTCGTCGTCGCAGGACACGGAAACTGGAGTGGAATCACCTTCCCCGACGCAATCAACGGAGAATTCTGCACACTCGGAGAACACTCGCTGCGCACTTACGTTGAAGAACGCGGAATCACCCCAAAAGAACTCCTCATCAGACACACCTGCGGCAGCAACCGAATAATTCAGGACGGCGAACAACAAACACCGCCAACAGAGCGAATCAGAGAATCAATCGGACAATTATACTCACTCACACAAGAACAACTCAGCGAGTTCAATGAAAGACTCCGAACACTCACCCCTGCCACACCGCACGGAGACATAAGTGCAATTGGAAGCGCGACATACCACGCAGACATACACTACACTAAATTACGCATCACAATTCACTCCCCTGCCCTCGAAGAACGCTATCTCCGCCAAGAAAGAACAGACGCACTCGCCGAACAAGAACAATACAGACAAACGCAACAGCCCCTCCTTGAACAACGCACAGCCGCTGCAAGAACAGGCAACCCACGCGCACGACAAGACTTACAATTCCTACAAAGACTGCTCCGCGCAAGAACCCCTCTTGAACGAGAACTTGTCGCGATTGAAAACGAAGTCTACACGGCAAAACACTCGTTTTACCAACCACAACGAGAATACATCGCATTTTCTCCAAGTCTTGCAGATGAAGAAATCAAACGAGCCTACCACGACAGCTGGAGCATCACCAACCGCTACCTCTCCATCAGCGCACACATAACCCGCAATAACCCCGCAGAAGAAAAAACATTTGAAAACCGCGTCGAACGATACAACACACAAGCCGAAGAAAGAACCCGCGCGCTTCTCAATACACGCCTCCAAGAACTCACCACACTTCGCACAGAACTCTACCCACTCATCTTCGGACCCAAAAAACCAGACGAGCAGACTACCACCGCCCACCACGGCCTCGTCATTTCAGCTGAAAACAATCTCGAACACCTCTCCATTCGCATCAGACCACAAAGCTGGGGCGATGAAGCACTCCTTCTCGCCATCGACCAATTTTACGACACTCTTACACCAACAACAAGACAAGAAAAAGTCCAATTCGGCACATCACTCGTCGGAAAAGACCTCTCACGCATCAGAGGATGGGACGAAGTCGTCACCCCGTTTGCGTTCATCTTCGACCCTGTTCCACCCCCACTACAAACAACAGTCACACTCAACATTCGACCAAACGAGTTCACTGCTTATGAGGATTTTCTTAACGCAAAAGAAAGACGCCGCGCGCGCCAAGAACGCTTCCAAAACATCGATGAACTTCTCAGAAAAATCGAAACTCGCAAACAAAACGACAACAGAAGATAACTATTCAACGAAACGCGCGTCATCAACAATCCCATCACCGTCTTTATCGAGGCCTTCGACCACTCGCGCTGCGACTTTTCTATCAACTTGGTTCCCTTGCGTTAACTCTTGGAAGTGGCGCAAGAAGCCAATAGTGACTGCGCGCGTGCCTGCATAACGCTTCCCTGCAACAACCAGCACCCACTTTTTCGGGTTGAATGGGTTTTTTGCTTTTACAATAATGCCGCACTCGTCGCTGCGGTAAAACTTTCCGGAAACGTCACTCTTAATCGCCCAATTTGACGACTTGTCGAAGCGTATTGGAAGCTTGTCGTTCACTTTGCCCATGATGAGATTAACAACAGGACCGCCGATGAGAATTAAATTGCCTTGCAAGTCCTCGGTTCTTACTTCAGTATCGAGCCTGACGCTCAACTTTCGCTCGCCGCGCAAAAAAGTGCCAAGAAAAAGCGCGAGGTCCATCCCATAATAACCGTCACGGCTCCGCGCCATATCAGGACCGTGCGGCTCGGGACTGCCAACGATAATGACTCCATCAAGCTCGCCGTTTTCAATGATGGGCGCGAGAAAATCGACCTTTGAGACGCCAAGGCCTGGAGACTCCTCGAACTCGCGAAGGGCGAGAACGAACGCCGCAGCGCTTGGCGCGTAAAACGTCGCTTGTGTGCCGTGCACAAATTCTTTACGCACTTGACGAATGATGCCTTTCTTTTCTAAATTACGCAGATGATAGTACACTTTTTGCTCGTGCACACGAAGGTCTCTTGCAAGGCTCATCGCGTACGACGGCTTTTGCGCAAGAGCGCGCAAGATACGCTGCGCTAACTCAGACTGCATTGCCTTCAACTGATTTGCACTCACCTGCTTTGCAGGAAGGCTCGTCAGCGACTTTTGCACGTTATCAACGACAATCATAATGCTACTAACAATTGAATGTTAGTACTTCTATAAAAACTTTAGTAATCGTTTATATACAACTTTCCCTGCAAAGAAAACAAAGAGGGGAAACAACTATGTGCGGAATACTCGGATACCTTGGACCAAAAAATGCAAGCAGACTCGTGCACGACGGTCTGAAAAGACTCAGCTACCGCGGATACGACTCCTGGGGACTTGCCGCACTCACGCACGGCTCAATCACGCTTTACAAACAAGTCGGCGACATTGAACAAACAGCACCGCTTGAACTCCCGAGCACCACCGTCATTGGACACACAAGATGGGCAACACACGGCGCGGTAACTGTGCAAAATGCACACCCGCACACGAATGAATCAGGAACGATTTCCGTTGTGCACAACGGCATCATTGAGAATTATGAGTTGTTACGGCTTGCGCTTTCTGAAGAAGGATACATTTTCAAAAGCCAAACAGACACAGAAGTGATTCCCCACTTGATTGATTATTACATCAACCACGGACGCACCTTTGCTTCTGCGTTTGAACGCGCACTTCATGATTTGCACGGCAGCTACGCGATTTTGGCGCTTCACACTGACGGAACACTTTGCTTTGCGCGCAACGGAAGCCCACTCGTTATTGGACTTGGCAAAAATGAACACTACATTAGTTCAGATATTCCCAGTTTTCTCGAACACACAAAAGAAGTCATGTACTTGGAAGACGGAGACCACGGAGTGCTCAATGGAAGCTTGCAATTGTTTAACTCCGGGAAAAAAGTAGAACGGGCAATTACCACCGTACCGTATGATGTTGACGTTGCAAAACGCGGAAACCATCCCCACTTCATGATAAAAGAAATCGAAGAACAACAACGCACAATACCTGCAGCACTCAACCAAAATGCCGAGACTATCGCGCGCGCAGTCCAATTCATCAAACAAACACCTCACCTCGTGCTGGTCGGCTGCGGAACAAGCTACAACACCTGCGCCGCAGCCAGCACGCATTTTATTTCTGCAGGAAGACAAACAACGTGCGTTATCGGGTCAGAATTCGCGAGCATTTTGCCCGTTTTGAATAAAGAGACGCTTGTCCTTGCCGTGTCGCAAAGCGGCGAAACTGCAGACGTGCTCGACTCTGTTAAAGCCGCCCAGAAAAAAGGCTGCACGGTGATTGCGCTTACAAATGTTCCCTCGAGCACGCTTGCACGACTTTCCTCGCTTGTGATTCCGCTTGGAACAGGACCCGAACTCTGCGTACTTGCCACAAAAACAGCAACCGCACAACTCGCAGTACTGACACTACTTGCGCTTGAACTCGCAGGAAAAGACAAACAATGCCTGATAGACACCGCACGAGACGTGCGCGGGGTTTTGGCCGCGGGCATTGAGCACGCAAAAAGTTTGTCCGGGAAACTGAAGCATGCGAAGTCACTCTTTATTTTGGGGCGCGGACAAATGAACCACCTCGCACGAGAAGCAGCACTCAAAATCAAAGAAGTCAGCTACATCCACGCAGAAGGAATGCCCGGCGGAGAACTCAAACACGGAAGCATTGCACTCATCGAACCCGGAACGCCCGTCATTGTCCTTTCTGATGATTCGACGAGACAACTCATGGCATCAAACGCGCAAGAAGTTCGGGCACGCGGAGCATATGTGATTGGCATCGACTCGCAGCCAAACACCGCGTACGACTACCACATCGCAATCCCCGAACGCAACGAGGCAACCGGCATTTTGACCGTGCTTCCCGTCCAACTCCTCGCGTACCACTTAGCACTCGAACGCGGATGCAACCCGGACAAGCCACGGAATTTGGCGAAATCAGTGACGGTGAGATAAATGAAAGAACTTGAAATGCTTGTCAGCGAAGAAGCACGGCATCGAACGGCAAGAGTGCTCACTACGCGCAACAACTACACTCCTGCATGCCCGCTTGACATTGCACAAATGCAGGATGATGCAGCAATCGCCACCCTCGCAAAAAACAAATTACACGAACACGGAGAAGCAACATACGAGAAGTTCATGAAACTTCGCTGCGCAGAACTCATGTTTGAATTTTCATGCGCGGCAAATATCGCAGCAGAACACGGAGATGTGGAACGCATGCGCGCATACGAGACGCTTGCTGAGACAATTAAGTCGCCAACTGATGCGCTAAAGGACTACTTTGCCGCATGTGATCGATCGCCTGATGATGCACACGCCCGCATGCACGCAAGAGCATTTCTTGAAAAAGATTAACACCCAACAAACCAAGAGATTTATAAAGCGAAGAAGCAGAAATTGCACCTATGCAAATCACGCTCTCCCTCAAAAAGACACTCGAGCAGAACGCAAACGAATACTTTGAGAAGTCTAAGAAACTGCGGAAGAAGATTCAGGGAACAAAAGACACTATTGCTCGCTTTGAAGCACAAATCGCGAACCTTGACAAGAAACAACAACTCGAAGAAGTACGCATCACCACCGTGAAACCAAAACGACAAATGGAATGGTTTGATAAGTTCAGATGGTTTAAGACTTCCGAAGGATTTTTGTGCATCGGCGGACGAGACGCAACGACTAATGAAGTCGTCATCAAAAAACACACTGACGCCGACGACCTCGTATTTCACACGGAAATGTCCGGCTCGCCATTCTTCGTCATCAAGACTGATGGCAAAAAAGCAGGCGCTGCAAGCATCCAAGAAGCAGCGAACGCAACCGCGACATTTAGCCGCGCTTGGAAACTCGGCATGACCTCCGTTGAAGTATTTTCAGTTGCGCCCTCGCAAGTCAGCAAACAAGCACCAAGCGGCGAATACATGAGCAAGGGAAGCTTTATGATCACGGGCAAGCGAACGCATCATCGAGCAGTCATTGAGTGCGCAACAGGCGCGCACAACGGAAAAGCAATGACCGGACCTGAATCGGCGGTTCGCGCACACTGCAAAGAAGCAATCGTTATAAAGCAGGGAAAGGAAAAGCCATCAGACTGCGCTAAAAAGATAGCAAAAAAGCTCAGCCTTGACATTGACGACGTGCTCCGCACCATACCTGCAGGCACCTGCCAATTATGAGAAAAACACCATGAGACAACCAACACCAGAACGATATCGAAAACCGGCAGGACCGGTGAATCACCACAAACTCGCAGTCATGCTCCGCATCGGAAAAGACGGACTCACCGACAATGTCATTAAGCAAGCAATGACTCTACTTAAGAAGCACAAAGTCATCAAAGCAAGATTCTTCGCAAGCGCAATTGATGGAAATAAGAAAGCGCTCTCGGAACAACTCGCAAACAAAACAAACAGCAAGATTGTGCACCGAGTCGGATTTGTCGTTGTTTTGTCCCGAAAGGTATAAATACGCAGTTCTTTATAAATAGGACAAAAGAGGACGCATGACGAAAAAGAGCGAATACTTAGTAGCTTACGGCTTTACCAAAGAAGGCTTCAAAGGATTCAAACTCGGAGACAAACTTCTCAAACTCGAAGGCAAAACACCAGGAGACAAACTCAATTGGATACGCGCCAAACGCAAAGAATTCCAACAAGAAGGGAAAGGAGTTGACAAAACATTCGATCAAGCACTCGAAGACGCAGCAGACCACAACTGGCAAGAACAAGCCCAAAACCAACTCGTCATGGAAGACCAGCCAAAACACCTCGGCAACACATACATGGTCTCCATTGAAAACTGGCACCAAAGCATCGAACAATACTATTACTGGTGCATGAACTTCTTCTCCGACGTCGGATTCGTCATCATCGACAAAATCACCGACACCTTTGCAGCAGCAGAACACTCAAGCTTCTTTGGCGGCGCAGGACAACGACTCGGACTCGCACAAGACAAAGTCGGACAATACCTTGCAACCATTGGAAAAATGGTCAAAGACTTGTTTTCGCTGGTTCGCGAACTCCGATGGATTGACGAACGACTAACCATTTACCGCGACGCATTCGGCGAAGATAAAGACGGAAACAAAGTCGACAAAGATGGCAAGTCAATCAAGAAAGGCGACAAGACAACCACACCACGCGGAGCGCTCACCGGCGCAGAAATCGCGCTCAAAGGCATGTGGGTTGACTTAGTCGATGGAGTCGTCGGCGGACAGCGCACCGGCTCGAACCTGTTTAACATGGCAACACAACTCCAATTCGTCGCACTCCCTGACTTATTCTTCTCCATTCACCCGCAAGAAACCAAAGACATCTCCAAAATCGTCAAAGACCAAGCAGGAAGCGTCAACGAACAAGTACGAAACGTCCTTGAACGAAAACTCGAACAATACCTCGCCTGGAAAAAAAGCACATACGACGAAATGGTCAATAGACGCAAGTTCACCATCGACTACTTACGCCAACACTACAACAGCATCAAACTCTACATGACCTGGATAAAACCATACATCAAACACATCCAAAAACTCACCGGACAAATCGACTTGCTCGACAACGCACGCCTCGTCTCAAGCTTTGAGAGCAACCTCATCGAAATCGAAGTCATCGCGCGCGCAATGCCACGAGGAAACAAAAAAGTCTTCCAATGCGTCATGGTCACATTCGAATACCACAGCAAACCACAAATGCAATTCTCCGCAGACCCAGGCTACCACCGAGGGCCACTCCACATCGGAGCCTGCAAAATAACCTGGCGCCCATACGCTTGGACAGAAGAACAAATCCAAAACTACAAAGACATGCGCAACCAACAAGACATCGACCTAATCGCAAGCATCGACAAAAACCTACAAACCGCACTCGACCAACTCGGCGGCGACATCTTCAACTACATCAAAGAAGCAGAAGCAGGCGGAAAAGAACAAGCAGAAAAGAAAAACGAAGAACCACAAAAAATGGACTTACTTGAACCATTTAGCGCACTCGTCTCAGGAGTCAAAGACGCATTTGGCGCACTCATTCCCACACTCCCGAAAGGAAAATCAGGCGGCAGTCCCAATTTGGACGGAGAATACAGAAGCGCAATCGGCGGAGCAAAAGGAATGACATTTCTCCACTACAATATTTTCAAGAAAGCACATGGGTTGCTTAGCTGGTAGGACGAAGGTCAAAGGACATAGATTAAAGGCGCACGCAAACTCTTATCACGTTACCCTTTTTCCTCAGCCAATACCCCGCGCCAGATTTATATACTCCACTATATAGTAGTTCTTTATGGCAGTCGACTTTGAAGCAGTCAAAAAATTGCCCGCGCCTGAACAAATTATTGAGTTTAAAAAAATCATGTCCGCGGCAGAAAAATTCACCGCAGACAGCAAGAAAAAACTCGCAGACCTTGAAAAAGAAGAAAAGAACGAAGACCGCGACAAAAAAATCGCCGAACTCAAAAAACTCATCGATGAAGCGATAAAAGACCGCAACAGCGCAGAACAACTCCTCGCACGCAGCGAAATAGAAGCGAAAGCACTCGAGACTGTCCTTTCGCAAACACGCGCAGAACGAAAAGAAGAAGAGAACACGGGCGCGCGCCAACGAGAACAGCTCGAAAACATACTCAGCGCGGAAAAAACACGCGACGATGAACGAAAACGAGATGAAAGAAAACCCGAAGACTCGTACAAAACAAGCAAAGGATACGAAACACAAAGCGTCTACGAACAACAAAACAAGTTCTACGAAAACACAAACCCGGAAAAAAGACGAGACGACCGAGAGCCGTACAAAACACGCGCGGAACGAGACCGCGAACAAGAAATAATCCAGTCGACCATGTATTCCGGCTCGGAATCAGGCAAAGCATACCGCTAACTGCCAATACGGGACAAAAAGCGCATAAACCTTTAAATAGTTCAGTATACTAAAATGTATACTATGGCAGACCTTCGCGGCCAATATTACCGGCCAATGGACAAATCATACCACGTCCCCATTACTGAAAAGCCCCTCATCAAAGGACTTGACGAACCAATCCTCCCAATCAACCAACTCGGAGAAACAGTCCCTGAAAACGACCCCCAAGGACGAAACATCATCCAAACAACGCAAGCAGCAATTCGCGGCGGCGCAGGAACACTCCAAATCGTGATGACGACGTCCCACCAAGCCGCAATCGGCGGCAGATTCAAAGCAATGGGTTCAGAAGTACGACAAGCACTCAAAGAAATCGCACTCGCAAACAAAGTACAAATGGGCGGAGTCGAACTCCCCACCTCACTTAAAAACCTCTCCGGCTACGACCAACAACAAAACACGTTCTCCGAAGAAGCACGACGCGACGGACTCGAAGAAGTCAAAGACGCAATCAAATTCACCGCAGACACCATGGGCGGAGGCGGAGTAGACATCGTCTCTTGGGAATTCCCACGCACGGTAAACGACGCCAAATGGAACGAGAAAGACAAAAACGGCAACCGCCTCTTCGACCGCGTATCAACTGATGAAAAACTCGCATCACTCGTCGACAAACGCAACGGACGCATCCAACGCGTGCAAAAAAACGAAACCATCTACATTCCTTACGACAAAGAAAAATTCACCGAAATCGAAGTCAAACACGGCGACCCAATCACGTTCGAACAATTAAAGCCATTTGAATGGACAGACTTCGAACGATGGGCGAAGACAAACGAAGAAAAAAACAAAAAAGAAGGCACAAACCTCCCCACATCCCCCGAACTCATCTTCGCACGAGTACAACTCGAACAACAAAAAAAACAAACCGCAGGAGCAGCAGCAAGAGAAAAAGAATTTGCAGAAGCACAAGCGGAGAGAATCAAAGAAATAGATAACGAACTAAAAAATTCAGACCTCAGCGATGAACGACGAAAAACACTCACTGATGAACGAAAAGACCGCGATGCCAAATACGAACAGTTCCGCCAATCATACTACGCAAACATGCAAGGAGTGAAAGACACAGAACAAAGAATAGCGAACTTCCAAACCATCCACGAATACGGACTTACCAAAAGCACGCAGACGTATGCGGAAGCAGGCATCACTGCAATGCAGCAAACGGCAAACCCTGAAAAACCAATCTACGTCGGACCGGAAATCGGATGGCCGGATACCTACGGCTCACACCCAAAAGAATTCGTTGAACTCATCGAAAAAAGCCGAAAAAAAATGGTCGAACTCCTCACGACAAAAGAACAAATCGACCCTGAAACAAACAAGCCAAAAATAGACCGCGACGGAAAACCAGTCCTCAACCCCTACTACGACGAACGCCTCGACCCGAAAACAGCAGAACAAAAAGCAGCAGCACACATCAAAGGACTCTTTGACACATCACACATGGGCATGTGGCTTGCACACTTCAAACCAATCATTGACAAAAAAACAGGAACACAAGAAACAGAAGAAGCACGACTCGAACGATTCAACGGCTGGTACGTTGACCAAGTAAAAGAACTCGCAGAACTCAGCAAGAAAAAAGGACTCGTCGGCGGCATCCAACTCGTCGACTCCATGAGCGCGGCACACGGACACCTACCCCCGGGACAAGGCATCTTCCCCGTCATTGAAACCGCCAAAATCTTCAAAGACGCAAAATACAAAGGATTCATGGTCTCAGAAGGCCACGAAGAAGAAAAATTCGGAGCAGGGCGCATACGCACGAAGACCTGGCAAAAAGCAGGCGCGAACATCGGCAACGGATACTACTCAACCGGCTCATCACTCCAATGGGGACAAGTACAAAACGCATACCTCGGCAAAGCATACTCACCACTCTTCATGTTTGGAAGCTACGCGCCAAGCAACGACTTCAAACTCTGGAGCGAAGTACCCTTCGAATAGTTCTTCACAAGAAATCAATCTTACCTAAGAGCGCGTACTGCAAAAACGAAAAGACCATACCATAACGCATCGCAGTCTCCTGCTTTGCATTCTTCGCCACCTGATCAAACGACGACTGCTCCATACGACCCATCATCTGCGCCTCTTTTGCACTCTCATGCGCCTGATGCACAATCTCATGCCGCTTCGACTCCTCAACAATTGCAACACTCACATTGTACGACGAACTATTCGCCTCATTCCCATCAGACCCAAGACCTTTGTAAGTGTATGCGACTTGAACTTCCTTACCATACGAGACTGTTGCAGAATAATCCGCAGAACCATAAACTACCGGATCGATATCTTGCTCGACAACCGCCTTTAACTCTTCACGCGCTTTGTCTTGAAGCTTACCATCAATACTGTCGCGCACCTCCTTTAACGCGTCAGCCACTTCAGACTTATCTTTTGCAAGAACGTCAATTGAAGCAACTTCTTCTCTTCGCTCAAGCAAGACAAGCGGCGCAAGCTCGCGCGCAATCGATTCCAAATCCCCCATAAGACTTTGCCGCACGAAACCACATTTAAACCTTTTGCTCACATGAGAAGTGACAACACCACAACGGATTGAAACAGGCAGCAGTTTACCAATTTTACACCATTAGTCGTGTCTTCATCGCCCAGGAGTGCCAAACATTTAAAACAACTCTTGGGCACGAACAAGATATGCGTTTCTCACTCAAAGAACAAAAACATCCAAACCTTGCAAAATACCCCGGTTCAGACCCTGACCTTGCACGCAAGTTCGCACTCACCATGCATGAAGAACTCGGCGCATTCTTAAAAGCAGCAATCCTCTTTGGAAGCACCGCACGCGCGGAAAAACCGCTTTACGGCGAACGAGACATTGACGTCTTGATTATTATTGACGATTTAACACACATGCTCAGCTCAGAAGTTGTCCAAAGCTACCGCGTGATTACTGAAAATTGTGCAGCAAAAATCAGCAAAAGATTACACATTACCACATTGAAACTCACAACGTTTTGGGAATACGTCAGATCGGGAGACCCAATCGCAATCAATATGCTCAGAGATGGCGTGCCGCTTTATGACGCCGGCTTTTTTGCGCCCGCACAACACTTGCTGTTCGAAGGAAGAATTAGGCCCACGCGCGAAAGCATCTGGACATACTTCTCACGAGCACCAGCAACACTCATCAACGCAGACTGGCACATCATGCAGGCGACACTCGATTTGTATTGGGCAGTTGTTGATTCAGCACACGCCGCACTCATGCAGCACGGAGAAATACCACCAACACCAGGACACATGGCTGAATTAATCAACAAAAAGTTCTGCAAAACCGGCAAAGTGCCGAAAAAGTATGCTGACTTAATGGCACAATTCTTCAACCTGCAAAAACAAATCACGCACCGAGAACTCCAAAAAGTGACGGGACGAGAGTACGACGCGTACAAAAAAGAAGCAGAAGACTTCGTCAACGTCATGCAAGGAATTGTTGAGAAGAAGGCATAACGCTTATAAATAACCCAACGCGACATTTTCTCATGAGCTTATTCAAAACCGCATACGATTTACAACAACGACTCGCCGACGCAGAGCCACAACATCAACTCGTCCAAAACAAATACATGGCAGAAGTAGAAGGCAGCCACCAACTCCGCGCAGACGGCGAATTCTTGACACGATACCAACAAAGCGGAACCGTAAACCAACTCAGAGCATACATCAGCGATTTAGAAGCAGCACTTGCAAAAATCGCAGAAAAACCGGTTCAACCCGTTTAATAACTCCAATTTAGCGCGATAGCAAGCTGACGATTGATTGCTTGTAAAAAACTAAAGAATTACTTCTTATCTTTCTTCTCGCCAGGAGTACCAACGATTGGCTCTTTTCCTACTTGAAGAACTTTAAGATTCACTTGAACGATTTTTGGATGAACCGTGTTACCGCAAACCGTTTTTCGCACACGAATACCCTTCGCTTCCTTCTTAAGACCAATACCTTCAACCGCGAGGATTCGACGCCTGCCAACGCCGTCAACATCTTTACGCATTGGGAAACCGCAATAGTCAGAACCACCCGTTAACAAGAACTCATAGCCTGCAAAGCCAAGCGTATCGCCTGACACTTTATCGCCAATCTTCTTGCCAAACAAAAGGTTTGATTGACCCTCTGCAAGGTCCTTTTGGACGCATTTTCCGTCCTTCGTTCCGATGACGAGCTTGAAAGTAGCCATAATGGAGCAAATGCACAAGAGGGGGTTTATAAACGTTACTGTTTGGTGATTGGTAGTGAGCGGTTAGCAGCAGGTCGTTTGCAGTTCGTACGAAGAACGGAAGATGATAAACGAAAAACCAATTTAAGAAATCAATTTCAAATCGAAAGTTACCTTGTTTACCTTGTCCTATTTGTCAGGACCGATACAGAGACAGGTGACTGTTCCCGGCTCGAGATGCGTGTGGCCGGCGTCAGTAATGAGGGCGACGATAAGACCTGCATCCTCTGCTTTTTGCTTATACGCGTAAAGTTCTGCCTTGTCCTTGACTTTGAGCACGACTTTTTTCATACCCTCTGCCGCCCACTTCTTAATGTCGTCTTTATCAGACTTGAGCGTTGCGGCAACAGACGCATGGCTCACCTGAGCTGCCATCTTACCCTTTGAGAGCTTTAAGTCATCACGAACGAGAATCACTTGTTTTAAGTCCATTGTGCACCAGATAAAGAAGAACTATAAAAAAGTTAAGAAAAAAAAAGGAAAAAATTACCCGCTTATTGCGGGAATGGGAAGTTGCGCGCGCTTACCCAGCAAACAGCAACACGCTTGCCGTTCACCATGGTTTCGCCCCAGTCCTGACTGACTTCCTTTGACGGACTGTCAACCAAGCTCAAGACGTTCTCGCGAATCAAGTCTTCACTGTTTGGCTTTTGCTGTTCTGCACCCAAACTGTTTGCAAAGCAATACATGTCGCCGCCAGTCTTTCCAATCATACCTTCATCCTGAGGAGGACGGGAGTATGCACTTGATGCACGCGGGTAGAAGCCTTCAACTTCTGCGCCCGTACCGCCCTTGTTCGGAACTGTGTAACAGTTGAACTGGTCGTGCGGAACGCCGATGAATGAACCAACCGTCAAGTCAGTTTCACACGCGTACAAGTCTTCAATACTTGCATAGCCGCCCTGTGCGAATTGACCGCTCACGATAAATGCAGGAGTTCGCGTACCACGCGTTGCAACCGCATTCGGATAATAACCTGCAGGAGCAGGATATTCTTGCTGCGGCGTCATCACGTTCGTTGACGTCTGATAGGTGTTTGCAATGCCATATGCATTGTCAGGGTTCACCGTACCATAATTGTTCCCGATTGACAAATCGGTCAAAAGCGCGCCCGAATTTTGCGATGCGCGCGTAAACAAAAGCACCAAACCAATCACGGCAATAATTGCCACGACACCTAGAATCACTAAACCAATAGACTGTTGTCCTCTTTTCATATCAAAGACCTCCTTTGAACTTGATACGCTTATTGACGGGAGAACGGTATATAAAGGTTTTGTATGGACAATACGCAGACGAGGAATGAGGACGAAGGAAAAAGGTCGTGGTTGGGAATTTGTTGTTCGTGGTTAGTTGTTCGTGCGAAAAACGAAGAACGAATTACTTCTTCTCAGCAATCTCGTTTAAAATGTCACGCATGAACTGTTCAGTTGACAACGGAGGGAGCACCTTGTTGTCTCTTGTACGCACGCTCAACTGGCCTGCGACTTCCTTCTCGCCAAACACAAGAATATAGTTGATTTGGTCAAGCTGAGCGTTACGCACTTTCTTGTTAATCGTTTCCATGCTGTCATCAAGCTCTGCTCTGATATTTGCAGACTTCAGCACATCAACCAACCTCTGCGCGTCCTGTGAGAACTTCTCGGAAACAGTCAAAATGCGCACTTGAATTGGCGAAAGCCAAAGCGGGAACTTGCCCGCAGTATGTTCAATATACACTGCAAGGAAACGCTCAATTGAACCCAAGAGCGCTTTATGAATCATGACCGGAGTTTTTTCCTTGCCATCCTTATCAGTATAGGTGAGGCCGAAGCGAGACGGCTGAACGAAATCCAGCTGCTCAGTTGCGCACTGCCACTCGCGGCCAAACGCGTCCTTAATCATGACATCAATTTTCGGACCGTAAAAGGCAGCTTCACCTTCTGCCACGAAATAGTCAAGCTTCAACTTCTTTGCAACAGACTCAAGAATCTTTTGCGCACTCTCCCAATTTTCGACAGAACCCAAATACTTCTGCGGGAGCTTCGGGTCGCGGAAAGAAAGACGACAGTTAAACGCGAGGCCGAGCGCGCCATAGAGCTTCTTAATCATGCCCATAATACTCTCAAACTCGTGCTCGATTTGGTCCATACGGCAGAAAATGTGGCCGTCATCTTGAGTGAGGGAGCGAACTCTACTGAGACCGCCGAGTTCGCCTGACTTTTCGTCACGATAGCACGTTGTCGTTTCGCAATAACGCTGCGGAAGGTCACGATAACTCCTTGGCTTTGAAGCGTAAATTTGCGTGTGATGCGGACAATTCATCGGCTTCATCGCGAACTCATCGCTCGTTTCTTGGCTCTTCACCAAGAAGAGCTCGTGGCCGAATTTCTCCCAATGACCAGACTTCTTGTAAAGGTCGGTCTTTGTGATGTGAGGAATCCAAACTTTTGTAAAGCCACCTTCCTTTTGCAACTGTTCGCTAAAGCCCGCAAGCTGCTCACGAAGGATT
>CAYXXT010000009.1:0-1745 GCA_964469145.1 uncultured Methanosarcinales archaeon
GTATGGTTCGATTAACTTGGCACACATGTCAGATAGCATGACGTTGAACACGGCAAAATTCTTGGGTATCACGATGGATGATATTGAGAAGTACGGCTTGAAGAAGCACCTTATCGCGTTTAAGGACGTTGACCTCAAGCGTCTTGAGCAGTTGCAAAATTACGAGTGGTTTAAGAGTAATAAGGCGTGGCAGCGTCAGTTTAAGTTGATGAAGACGATTAAGGCAAAGGCAGAAATTCAAGCGTTGAGCAGTCGGGGTATTAGTTTTATTACCGATAAATATTTGCCTGAGAAGATTAAGAATAAGGATTGGATTGAATAGTTATTTCTTGAAATAAACGGGGCTGAGGGGATTTGAACCCCCGACCTCCTGCTCGCTTTGGAATTGTCAAATCGACAGTTCCCTAGAAGGCAGATGCTCTATCCAGGCTGAGCTACAGCCCCATTGTGTTTTATTGCGTGCGTAACTCTTTTAAAGGTTTGCACCCTGAAGGGAGGTATGGCTTGGCCGTTTAAGAAGAAGTCAACGCAGCTTACCTTGCTTGACAACGTGATTGATGATGTGACCGTGGGCAAGATGGATGATGCGTATGATTTGATGAATGATACGAAGGGGTCGGGCGTTTTTTTGTTGGAGAGGAGTATTAGTGGGTATCGTTTGCAGTTTCTCGCGGTGAAGTCTTTGCTTGGGAAAAAAGATGTTGATAGGACTGAGGCGTTGGCCGCGCTTGCCAAGTTGAAGGCTCAGGCGGAAATGTTGTTTCAGACGATTGAAGATTTGAAGTAATCAGAATCCTTTCTGTTTTTTTAACATTTCGACTAAGCCGGGTGGCAGCATCGGTTTTCCGTTCACAAGGAGATATCGATAAGGGAGATGCATTTCTTCGCCGTCCTTTATCTCGATGTCAACGCCGTCTTGGAATTTCATTTTGTGAAGCGGCGTGCCGTTCACGATGTGATAGGTCACAATGACTGCAGTATCTGTGCTCATTTGTTCTTTTCCGAGGTTGTAGCGGGGGAGGGGGAGTTTGACTTCTTCTTGGGTGCGTTTTCGCGGGGGATAATCTCCCAAAATCCCGCCGAAGATGAAGCAGTTGTGTTTGGCCGCAATTTCGGGCGTGAGGGTCAGAGGGGCTTCGGGGTCAAGAACGCATGCTTGGATGTATGCGAGGTAGTTTTTGTGGACGCTTTCTTTGGTCGTGCCTGCTATTTTTTTGAGAGCGGTACTGCTCGTGTTCGTGATGAGTAATTCTTCTTTGCCGACGACAGAACTGATGTGTGCGTATTCGAGTTTGCACCAGGGGAAGACTTTGGGTTCGAGGTGTTCGATGATGTAGAGTACCATGGCGCGTCTGGTGGTTAAGGGACTATATTAGAGGAACTGTTCGAGTGATGGTTGTTGGAGTGCGGTAAGTGCTTTTTGTTTTTCTGTGAAGATTTGACGTGCTTGTGCGCGCAGCGGTTCTAGTCGGGCTTCGTGGGATTCTATGATTGCGGCTTGTGCGCTTCGATATGCGGCAAGGGCGGAATCATACTTGTCTGCGAGTTGCGCGAGTTCTTCTGCTGATACAATTTTTGCCTTGATTACTTGGATTTTTGTTATTGGCCCGATATCCATGCAAAGGAGGGTTTGTCTGTTTTTTTGTTCGGCTTCGTATTGTGCATAGGAGTCATCAGTGAGTATGGCGAATTCGCCGGGCTGATAGAATCGTGAAGAGGGGACTTTTTGTCGCGCGGGTATGTTC
>CAYXXT010000009.1:1755-6668 GCA_964469145.1 uncultured Methanosarcinales archaeon
TGTTCAAGTGTTCCAATCCGGGTTGTGCTGCATAATCGCACAGGAATAGTCCGGTTGGTTGGTGTGTGAGCGGGTGAATTTCTCTGCCTGTTTCATTGGTAAAGACAGGGTTTTTATCGGTGATGTAGAGTCGGATGTTCATAAGTCAAGAATCAAGCAAGTTATTTATAAATGTAACTGAAAGATAATCACTAACCAGTGAAAAGAAAAATTATACTTTCTTGAACTGTGCGACCGTGTCGATTAAGTCGACTTGTCCGAGGAACATTGCGCGGCAGCAGTAGCGGTCAAGGCCGAGTTCGTCCATGACATCTTTCTTGCTTTCGGTTTTTCCGCGTGAGAGGTATTCTTCGTACAAGTGTGCGATTGGTTTGCCGCAGCTCCAGCATCGGATTGGGATAATCATGGTGTTGTTGTTCCTCCTAACGGTACGATTTTTGTCGCATTGCGCGTGCTTTGCCGTGGCAGTTTGGCTTGTGCGTTTCCTTGCGGCGAACGTCTGCAACGAGTAATGCTCGGTCGTAGTTTAGGAATGTTTCTCGTAATTTTTTGTCGTGCTGCGCGAGTGCTTTTGCGACTGCGAGTCTTGCTGCTTCGGCTTGACCGTTTGTGCCGCCGCCGAGCGTGGTGATTTGGATGTTGACGGTTTGTGCGACTGCTCCTGCGAGGTGGAGTGGTTCTTCAATTTTAAATCGGAAGAGTCCTTGGGGGAAGGTTTGTAAGAGTTGGCTATTGACGCGAACGACTCCGCTGCCTGGTGAGAGGGTTGCTCGTGCGACTGCGCTTTTTCTGCTTCCGCTTTGGTGGACGACTTTCATACTCTGCCTCCGATGGAGACGCAGAGTTCTCCGATGGTTTGGTATTTGAGGGTTGGCAAGTCATCTGCTTTCTTGCCAATCGTGGTGAGCTTTTTATCTTTGAATTGGTGTGGGATGCCGGTGTAGCACATGATGCGTTTGAATGCGAGGAGTCCTCGTTCGCTTTTGTGTTCGACCATGCCGCGAATCATGCGTTTGACGAACTTGTCGGGCATGCGTGGGATGAATGGTCCTCTCCATGGTTGTCCTCTTTCGAAGATGCCGTGGTAGTATTTTTCGCGAACCAGGTGTGGTGTTCCTGAGATGACTGCTTTTTCGACGTTGAGGATGTTGACTTGGAAGCCGAGGAGTGCTTGTTTTGCTGCGTAGCTTGCGAGGCGTCCGACGACCATGTTTGTTGCATCGATGTTGATTTCCATGTTGTTATCCGAGGAGTTTGAGGTCCTTGGCCTTTGGTTTTTGTTTTAAGAGTTGTTCGAACGTGATTGCTTTTCCTTTTGCTGCTTCGATGCGTGCTCGTGCGCCTGCGCTGAAGTCGAGTGCTGCAACCGTGATGCTGTGGGGGATTGCTCCGCTTCCGAGCACTTTGTCGGGGCCAACGACGGTTTCGTTTGCCGAGGTGTTGCGTGCGATTTTGGAAATGTTAACTGCTCGTCTTGCTCGTGTTGGCTTTTCAAGGTCGTCTGCGAGTCTGTTCCAAAGTCCTGCTTTGGAGCTCGCGCTTTCTTGACGTAAGCTCGCGATGAGCTGCTGCAATATCGGGTTTGTTGGTCCGGTTCTCATGTTCGTTGATTGTTATTATTTGATTGTGCTCAGGCAAACACCGTTGGTGTCTGACTGTATATGCGGAAGGCAGGATCCCTGATGTTCGCCGAAGCGAACGAAGGGGACTGGCAACCTCGGGTTGCCTGGATCTTCGAATCCTGTTTCTTCTCACGATGCATGCCTTGCGGGCTTGCACCGAATGCGGAAGGCAGGATTCGAACCTGCGCACCCACTAAGGGACTGGAACCTCAATCCAGCGCATTTGACCAGGCTCTGCCACTTCCGCGTGGAATGGAATGGATGGGATGGATTGCTAAGCATTACTTAACGGGTCCAATTACTTGCTGAGTGCCTCACTGAATTTTTCGGTGAGTGTGATGAGTTTGTCTGCTGCGGTTGCAAGGATTTCCTGAGCGGATAGTTGGCCCCAGCTTTCAATGTGGAAAACAAACGTGGTCGGGTCGCGTTCGACTTTGATGATGTCATCGTTGATGCCGTCGACTGCTTCGTACAAGTTGTTTTGCTCGATGAGTTTGGCGTCGATTTTGTTGCCGCTGAAGATTTGCGGCGGGTATTTTGCGCGGAACTTTTCGATGTCTTTACTTGAATTGTTGACAGTGACTTTTGGCTGGTAGCTGTACCATGCGAGGCAGGGTGCGAATTTGACGTGCTGCTTTGACGTGCCAAGGATTGCGGTTGCTTCGAATTCGAGTTCTTGGCCTTTTAAGAGTTTGACGATTGGGGTTTTGCCGAAGTGCGGCTTGACTTTTGGGTCTTTGCTTTTCATTTCTTCTGCGTAAACAGTGCACGGTCCTTTTGCTTTCAGGGACAATTTGACGCTGTTTTTTGCGTTGAGTTCGTCGTCTGCTTTTTTGACTTCATAGCCTTTCAAGTCAGTCGTGAGTGTGATGAGTCCGAGTCGGTGTGCGAGCATTTCGTCGTAGAGTGCGGAGTCGTTTTTTGAGAACTCGACGTCTTCGATTGCCATGGTTGGGACTTCTTCAATCATGAGTCGGCGGAGTGCGTTTGCAAAGCCGGGGTGTGAATTCTTCATGAGGAAGGTGACTCGTCCGGTCTTTTTGTCCTTTTTCATGAATTCTATCATACGCGTCGGCCTCGTTTTCCGCCTTTCTTTCGGCATCCACCGTGCGGCATTGGGGTGACGTCTTCGATGATTCCGATTCGAAGGCCCATGCGTGAGAGTGCTCGAATTGCTGCTTGTGCTCCGGGTCCTGGCGAGTGTGGACCGTTGTGGCCTCCTGGCGCGCGGACTTTGACGTGGATTCCTTCTACTCCTTTTTCGAGTGCTTGTTCTGCTGCTTTTTTTGCTGCTTGCATTGCTGCGGTTGGCGAGCTTTCAAGTCGGTCTGCTTTCACCATTTGGCCGCCGCTTGAGATTGCGAGGGTTTCTGTTCCGGTGATGTCAGTGATGTGGATGATGGTGTCGTTGTATGACGAGAAGATGTGAACGACTCCCCAGCGGATTGGATTCATTTCTTTGCCTCCTTCTTGGCTTCAGGTTTTCCTGCGGGAGCTGCTGGTTTGTTATTGGAATTATTTGGGCGTTGTTGGCGGCGTTGTGGGCGTTGGCCGTCGCGTCTGAATGAGTCGCGTGGTGGTTGTGCTCGTGGCGCTGCTGTTTTTTTGATGGTGCGTTCTGGGTGTTCTGGGTTGCTAAATGAACTGTTTGCAACGTATGTAAGTTGGCTTTCGTCGGCAACTGAGACAATCATGCTTGGTGCGGTGACTGTTTGGTCTGCGATTTTGACGTGTCCGTGGACGATGAGTTGGCGTGCTTGTGCAGGGGTTCGTGCAAGTCCTTTTTTGTGGACGAGTGTTTGGAGTCTGCGTGCGAGTAGTTCTTTGGTGGTAAGGCCTAAGACGTCGTCGAGTACTGCGCCTGGTGCGAGGAGTCCGATTCTGGTGACTCGGTCAAGTAATTGCTTTTTCTCGAGTTCTGCTTGCGGCGTGCGTAGCGGGGTTAATCGCTTTGCTTCGTTTGCGAAAATTTTGAGTGATGAGCCTGCTTTCCAGAGTTCTCGTTTGTTTTTGAGTCCGAATTCTGATTTTAAGACGCGTTCTTCGTCCATTCGCTTGAGCTGCCATGGGTGGCCTGGGCGTTGGAACTTTTTCTTAAATGATCTTGGATCTCCCATTTTTATGTCGCTCCTGCTTTCTTGCCGGATGTTTTAACGCCCATGACTTTTCCTTTGTTTGCACGGAAGTTGCTTCTGGTTCGTTGTCCGCGAACTGGTGCGTTTTGTGAGTGTCTGATGCCCTTGTAGCACTTGATGCGCTTCATGAGCTTGATGTCGTTTTCTTTGTTGAAGATGAGGTCGTTTGTGATGACGTGTTTGTCAAGACCGGTGTCGAGGTCTTTTTGTCGGTTAAGCATCCATTTTGGTACGCCGAATTTTGCTGGGTCGCGAACCATTTCGTCGAGCTTTTTGGTTGCTTCTTCGGTCATGTTTCCGATTTTAGAAAGTCCGTCAACTTTGCCTGCGATGCAGATTGCTTGTGCGAGTGGGACGCCGACGCCGCGAATGTCCTTTAAGGCGTAAACTACTGCTTTTTCTCCTTTAAGGTCGGTGTTCGCGATGCGGACAAGGTGTCTGAATTCTGCCATGTTGTGTTTTAACGCTCGAGAAAACCTATGTTCTCACCCTAAGGCGCTTCTCTCTCGAGAAACTCGGGCGTTATCGTGAAAGCGACAGGGGTTGTTTATAAAGGTTGCGGTCTTGTTTATAAACGACGAACGACGCCATATCAGTGCTGCTCTGCTGCGTTTGCTGCACCCGATTTTGCGACTTCGTTGAGCCGAGAGAAGAGTAGAAAACATGCTTTCGAAGAAAGCATTGATAACTTGCTTCTCGAGACGAGACGAGGAGCAATTTTATCAAATTTTATGAAAATTTGAGGGCGACCGCCGAGAATCGAACTCGGTCCGGGGGAGTCACAGTCCCCTACGCTGCCATTACGCCACGGCCGCCATGTTTAGAGCAAAATGCACGGCAGTCCCTTATAAATCTAACGAGCGAATTGGGCTTAGTGTTTTCGAATCAAATGCGTCATCGCTTCCGGCAGTACGTATCCTGCGACGTACACTGCTGCTACAAACCAGGGGTTGTGTCCGGGTTCTGCTAAGTGTAAGAGAACGATGAGTTTGTTGGTTAAATTGGCGAAGATTGCGACGTTGATGAGTGCAAGCGCAGGTATGAGAACGCTGGCAAGCAGGTGTTGTCGTGGTCGTGCGTATTCGATGCCGTGCAGGAGAAAAGAGAACAGAGCACCAAAGCTCATTGCGATGATGAAGATGCAGACGTAGAGGAA
>CAYXXT010000009.1:6678-8186 GCA_964469145.1 uncultured Methanosarcinales archaeon
GATGCCGCGGAGCGCAATTAAGACGGGAACCATGACGACAGATAAGATGAAGTTGCCAAGAATTGCTAAGAAGAGCATGACGTGAAGTAAGATATTGTCGATAAGTACCGTTGTTGGATTGCGCTGTACGCCGCGAAGGATTGCTTCTGTTCGGTGTACTGCGTCGTGTGTCCAGATGGGATGGTCGTGTTGCACAAGAATATGAGAGAGTCGGATGTTTTAAATTGTTCGTTCAGATAAAGAGACCTAACTTCGTCAGAATCGTTTCCTTACGCAAACTGGGCTGATACGTTATTCCAAGCAGGTTCGCGGCGATTTGTTTGTACGCTTCGCTGACTGGGTGTTGGGGTCGTGTTTCGAGGATGCTGTATCCTCGATGTTGGCTTAAGCGGAGTTCGGAGTCGTGGGGTACGATGCCAAGTGAGGGCAGGTTAGTGATTTCGGAAATTGTGCCGCAAGCGAGTTGTGTTGCGTCGTTGTGGACGTTGTTTAGGATGATGTGTTTTGCGTTTGTTTTCTTGGCGAGTTTTTTGCAGTTGAGTGCGGAGGGGAAGTCTGCAAGGGTCACGAGTACTGTCGGGTATTTTGTGTCGTGGAGTCGTTGGTCGAATGTGGGCGTGTCGATGAGGATGATGTCGGCGAGTGGTTTGAGTGTGTCGATGATTTTTTCGGGGTGAGAAACAGGGAGTTCGGCAAGGCCGGATAAGAGGAGTTTGATTCCGCTTGGTGCGGTGTAGATGCATTCGGGTAGCGTTTTTCGGCCAACCAATGCATCTTGTACCGTGTGCTGTATCAGGGGTACTCCGAATAAGTGTCCAAGTGTTGGGGTGCGTAAGTCGAAATCTGCGCAAAGCACGTCGTAGCCGAATTGTTTGAGGGCGTGAGCCAGGTTGCGGACGGTTGTTGTTTTTCCCGCGCCTGCGTTGCCGCTGATGAGAAATATTTTACTCTGGTGCATGGAGGAGCTTGCTCGTGTAGAGCAGAAATTCTTTGGTTCGCTCGAAATAGTCGGAGATGATGTCTATGGTGATTTCTACTGACTGACCGTCGTCGAGATGTGCGGTCATGGTGACGTGTCTGCGGTATTCTTGTGAGCGTTCGAATTTTGCTTTGTGGACTTTGCGGAGGAGTAAGTAGAAGTCGCAGAAGTCTGCAATGAATTTGTCTGCTGCGTAGAGTTTTTTGACTTCTTCGACTTTGAGGCGGAATATTTGTGGGACTTCGGTGATTTTTTTGTTTGTTTTTGCGTTTGCGAGAAGTGCGTCAAGGCAGAATCCAACCGTGTTAATCAGGCGTTCGATGATGGAGCGAATGACGTCGACGGTTCGGGTGTATTTTAGAGAAACAGCGATACTGTGGTCTGCTCGCTTCAGTTCTTGGCTGGAGAGCTGGAGCGCTTCGGTTGCTGGGGTTATCTCCATGTCTTCACTCACTACTCACTCACGATATATCAAAAGTAACGCAAAAGGGGTAAAAGAGCTCGAACTATATAAATACTATGGCGAAAA
>CAYXXT010000009.1:8196-10071 GCA_964469145.1 uncultured Methanosarcinales archaeon
GTATTGCTTCTGCTAAGTCGCCGTTTGCTGCTTGGATTGCGGCAAGTGCTTCTTCGTGGGTTTTTCCCGTCTGGTCCATAACAGTCTTAATATCTTCTTCTTTGATATCAGGAGTTGATGAGCGGGCGACTTCTCGTGCGGTGCCGCTCACTTGGTAGCTTTCTTGACCCATCATGTTGACTTTTGCAACGGACGGGTTTGAGATAACAATATCCTTGTCAGCGAGGCGGATGATGACTTCTTGTGCGTCGATGTCTTGCTGTTGGATGCCCATCCTTTGCATTGCTTTTTGCATGTCTCGCGGATTGATCTTCATGGTGTCTGTCTCACATCAAGTTGTGCACATCGCAAAAAGTCTGGAAAATCTCGAATTTTTCCGACCTTTTGCATATCTCGTGGGTTGATTTTCATGGGAGAATTACGCGAGGAGGTTTGCGCCGAAGAGGTGCATTGCTGCGATGACGAAGATGATGAGGATGCCTAAGACGATGACGTGTCCGGGTTTGATTTCGATTGATGAGCGGTATTCGTCGTGGAAGCTTTGGAGTCCTGCGGAGCTCATGGGCATTCTGCTTTGTTCTTTTGCCATTTTTCTTGTGTCCTTTGACCTAGTATAAAAAAGTTGGGTTGGGTGGGTATAAGCTGCCTTGTGTGAGCCCCCGACTCATGATATTCCACGAGTGGCAGTTTGATCTGCCGGGACGGGCCTTGCCTGAGTATTCTACTAAGCGCACGCGAAGGTGCTTGCACCGACGGGGGCTGTCCGTTTCATCCTCCCAAGCGAAACGTCTGCGGGTATTCCCAAGTCGCCTCGGGTGGCCCGCGTCATCCTGCGCGCTGAAGGGGTGCCGTTTCTGTGACGTTGCCATCCATTGCTGAATCTCAACACGCGGGTTGAGCCGTCTGTTTGTGGTGGGCAGACTTTCCTCACTTTGCCAAAACCGAAGTTTTGGTGAAGCGGTGACTCAGTTCCCACCCAACCCTATCGAGAATAAGGCAGTGGATGCTTTATAAAGGTTTCGTCGGAAAAAAGGTCGGCTTAGTCAACGAACGACCAACAACAACCAACTGCGTTCATCTATACTCCAACTCCATAAACCTTTTAAACGTGGTTTTAAGCCAAAACAGCTATGAAAATTCTTGTTACGGGTGGAGCGGGTTTCTTAGGAAGCCACATTTGTGAGAAGTATGTCAACGAAGGCCACACAGTTATTTGCGTGGATAATTTGATTAACGGCGACTTGGGCAACGTGCGCGCATTGTTGCACAAGCCGAATTTCAAGTTTTTGCACGGCGACATCCGCGACAAAGCGTTGTTAGAAAAAGCGATTCCAGGTTGTGATGCGGTTTTCCATCTTGCGGCGCAAATTCACGTTGACCGATCGGTAGTAGAGCCAAATTACACGTTTGAAACGAACGTGATTGGGACGTTAAACATTTTGGAGCTTGCACGGTTGCATGACGTGAAAAAGACGATTTTTGCATCGAGCAGTGAAGTGTATGGCAGTGCGCAGACGAATCCGATGAAGGAGGACCACCCGCTTGATGCGCCGCACCCGTATGGTGCAAGTAAGGTTGGCGCGGACCGTTTGTGTTATTCGTATCATCAGACGTATGGTATGCCGGTGTACATCACGCGTTGTTTCAACATGTATGGTCCGAAGCAAAAGGATTCGAGTTATGGTGGTGTCATCAGTATTTTCACGAGAAAAGTGATGAACAATATGCCGCCAATCATCTATGGCACGGGCGAGCAGACAAGAGATTACCTCTACGTCAAGGACGCAGTAAAGGCATACGACCTTGTGCTCAACAGCAAGAAGAACATTGCAGGTATTCCGATTAATTTCGGAACGGGCAAAGACCACAAGATTA
>CAYXXT010000009.1:10081-11608 GCA_964469145.1 uncultured Methanosarcinales archaeon
TCGGGAAAAATCTCAAGCCGGTGCACGTTGCTGGCCGTCCGGGCGAAGTGGAGCACCTTATTGCAGACATGACGCGGGCAAAGGAACTCTTAGGGTTCACGCCTGATTATGATTTCGAGAAGGGCATGACTGAGTTCCTGAACTGGTACACGAGTTATCGTTCTGAGGAATGGACGAAGATTCGGTGACAACAAGATGACGTTCAAGAAACGCGAACAGTTCCTTCCATTTTGCCCGCCGTGTGTGGGTGAAGACGAGGTAAAGGAAGTCTCTGACGCAATTAGGAGCGGCTGGCTGAGTATGGGTCCGCGTGTTGCGAAGTTTGAGGAGGAGTTCGCGAAGTATTGTGGCGTGAAGCACGCGGTTGCAGTCAATAGTTGTACTGCGGGTCTTCATCTGAGTTATGTTGCTGCGGGAATCGGCCCTGGTGATGAAGTCATAACAACGCCTATCACGTTTGCGGCAACGGTGAATACAATCATCCACGTTGGCGCAAAGCCTGTTCTTGTGGACGTTGACCCTGAGCAGAAATGTCTTGACCCAAAGAATGTGCGCGCGGCAATTACGAAGAAGACAAAGGCGATTGTGCCGGTTCATTTTGCGGGCGCGCCGTGTAACATGGTTGAAATCATGAAGATTGCAAAGGAGCACAATCTGGTAGTTATCGAGGACGCCGCGCACAACGTGGGCGGAACCTATGATGGCAAGATGAAAATCGGCGGCCTCGGTAATCTCACAAGTTTTAGTTTTTACGCAACGAAAAACATGACGACTGGCGAGGGCGGCATGGTGACGACAAATGATGACGCGCTTGCAGCGAGGCTGAAACTCCTAAGGTTGCACGGGATGAATCGTGATGCGTGGAAGCGTTATACGAGCGCGGGAAATTGGTATTACGATATTGTTGAGCCGGGTTTTAAAGTAAATATGACTGACTTAAACGCAGCATTGGGTCTTGTTCAATTGAAGAAGCTTGATATGTTTTGTAAGCAGCGTGCAGATATTGTCGCGCAGTACGAGAAACTTCTGAAAGGGCTTCCAATCAAGTTGCCAAAGGACATGACGGGCAAAGTATGGCACATTTACCCTATTGAAGTCGAGAAGGGTGACCGGGCGAAGATGATTGAGCAGTTAAAAGAGCTAAACATTGGCACGAGTGTTTTTTTCATTCCAATTCATTACCATCCTGCGTACAAGTCGCTTGGGTACAAGAAGGGTGATTTCCCAGTGGCAGAGGCGTATTTTGAAAAAACAATTGCGCTCCCGCTCTATCCGCATTTGAAGCAAGAAGATGTGGAATACGTCGCGCAAGCGGTGAAGGAAGTATGTTCAAAAGCATAATCAAGGCGTTAGCAGCAGTGCTCGCGTTTGTTGCGCTTTTGCCTGCGTTTGTCGTATACTATGCCCGAATTGTTTCTTATGTTTCAATTGCTCAGGCGTTGAGCTTCATGCCGGGCTTTATGGGAATCATGTTGCGCCGCGTGTGGTACAAGTGTACGCTCGCGTCGTGCGGAACTGACCTCACGG
>CAYXXT010000009.1:11618-19750 GCA_964469145.1 uncultured Methanosarcinales archaeon
GGTTGACTTTATGGCGTGGATTCGTACGCCAAAGACGAGGATTGGCAACAATGTATACGTTGGCGTACAAAGCCTCGTAGGCTGGGCGGATATTGGTGATGATGTCATGATTTCTGGCCAAGTGGTTGTTCTCAGTGGCAACAAGCAGCACGGCTATGCGCGTCTTGATGTGCCGATGCGTTTGCAGGAAGGAGTGCAGGAAAAACTCACGATTGGGAATGATGTCTGGGTTGGTGTTGGCGCAGTTCTTGCATCAAGCGTGGCAGCTCACTCGGTTGTTGCGTCTGGAGCGATTGTGACGAAGCAGTTTGCAGAATTTGACATTTTGGGCGGGGTCCCTGCGAAAGTGATTAAGTCGAGAAAGAATTAGGTTATTGGCGTTTTCTAAAATAATCAATACTTTGCTGGAGTGTCTCGTATGCAGGAACAAATTCTTCTTTGTCAAATGCAAACGTGACTTGCGTGTAAGTGGATGTAACGGCAACAATGTTGATGCTTTTGCGTGAGAGCTGGTTGAGAAAATATGCGTAGACTCCAGGAACGTCAATGGAGCGTTCTTTTCCTTTCTGAATGTTTTCGCGGACAGAAATGATGGTGAGATTCTCTGTACGTTCAATCTCGTGCGCGTGTAAATCCTTGAGAAGTCTTGAGTTTTTCTTGTCAATGATAACAGTAATCTCTCCTGAGCCTTGGTTGACGAAAAATACTTCATCGTCTTCCCAGTTGATGTGTTTTGAGGCTTCCGCAATTTTACGGGAGACTTCATTGTTTCTCTTGAGGGTGACGTGGATGACGTCATTTGTTGTGGAGAGTTGAGAATTTGCGATAATTTCACGCATCGCATCGGATATTCGCTCAGTCTTTGTGCTTTCTACGTAACGTTTGATGGCGACAAAAACAGATTCAGGTGTTGCTTTTAGATTCTTTTTTCTGATTCGTGGCAGGAGTTGTCGTGCGAGTGCGCTGACGTTAATGAGGTCTTCTTTGAGGAGTTCGAGGAGGTATAAGTCTCGTTCGAGCTCGAAAGCAACTGCATCTGATGTCTTTTTTAAATTCAACATTTTTACTCAAAACTGTTGATTTCTAAACAAAGAGTCTAAATATTTAAGGCTTTCTGAGAGTATTATGTGCGGAACATACGGACCAAAACCAATGACGAAAGAAAAAGCTGAACAAAGGCTTGAAGAAATGGCAATAGAATCACGGGAAGGATATTCGCTGCAAACGTGGAGCAGATTGCTGCTACCGCTCGGAATGCTTGCTCGTGTAAACGAGTTGGATGAACTGCTCGCAACGGTAGACCGGCCGTTTCCGCTGAAAGCGAAAATGTATGTTTATGCGTTATGTGGAGAAGCAGTAAAAGCGCACGCGATTTATATGGCTGGGCAATCTTTATTCAATTGGTGAATGACATGAATATAGTACGGATTAATGCGCAAGTGCTTGCACAGTGTCTGACAGACAAATTGACGTTGAGCGATGATTCAGAGCACGTGTGGAAGAGTCCGTGGGCGCGGCTGGGTGGAGGATTTAGTGAAGAAGGGGTTGCAGGAATATGGAACTATTTTGTTTTAGCGTACAAGACGGAAAACGGACAGATAATGATTCCAAAATATGATTCATCAGAAGGAGATTACTCTATTTTGCGTGCAGAGTATGATTGGAATACTTTAAAAATTAAATGTGAAGACCGTGGCGCTCACCTAACGAGGTTAGTTCCCGCAATGATGGAAAGAAATGATAGCGAGGCTCGAATTGTTGGATTTGGCGCGCTCAAATTATTGCCGTTCCGATTGCCAGCGATAACTAAATCATCAAGAAAGCCGCTCGCGTCAATGCTTGGGACTCCGGATGAGTTTGGAAACGAGCCAGGCGATGGAGTGATATTAGACTCAATCATTGAGTATAATTGTCATACGGAGAAATATGTGAAGTCAGTATAAAAGGCTAGTGAGTTCTCAGAGTTTCTACCGCGTGTTTCACAACAACCGGCAAATCGTATTTCTTGACGTTTTCAAGTCCTGCCGCGCTTAATTTCTCACGGAGCGACAAGTCGTCGATGAGTGCGATGATTTTGCCTGCAAATGCGTCGATATCTCCTTTTGGAAGTACAAATTCCTGCGCCGCATCTGAGATGATGTCGCGGACTCCCCCAACGTCGCTTGCAACGAATGGCACGCCCATTGCTTGTGCTTCGAGGAGGACGCGCGGCATGCCTTCTTCATTGCTCGGCATGAGGAATACATCGGATTGTGCGTAATATTTCATGACGCGCGTGTTTGGGATTGCGCCGAGTAATTTTACTTTGTTTTGCAATTTATTTTTCTTCACGAGTTTTCGAATGGAGTCAAATGATGGCCCGTCTCCCGCAATAACAAAGCGTGCGTTTGTCTTTTTCAGGACTTCTTGAGCAATCGGCACGATGTAGTGTGCGCCTTTTCGTTCGGACAAATGGTGGACGAAGAATATTGTCGGAATTTTGTTGTTTGGCCGTTTTGGCGTGAAGCGGGTGAGGTCGATGTCGTTTGGTACGACGAGTATTTTGTTGAGTGGCACGCCGAATTGGTCGTGGTAATATTGTTTCATGCGTTCTGTGCCGGTAATCAAATAGTTAGTGAGTTTGAGTGTCATGATGAGCGGCCAGTGGTCGTTGATTTTGTTTGCAATCCAACCCGTCTGTCCGAGTCGTTTGAAAAACAAGTGAGGGAGTCCGCAGTTCCAGTAGTAGGTGATGCCGCCGCGAAGCGTGGTTACAAGGCGTGCGGAGAGTGAGCCGTAGAAGCTGTAATGGGTGTAAATTTTGGTGTAGCCTTCGCCGCGGAGTCTCCAAAGCGTGCGAAAAGTTTCAGCGAGTCGTGGGAAGAATGTTTGCGCGGTTATTGTGTGGACGCGTTTTGCGGTTGGGAATTTTGGTATTCCTTTGCATTTTTCAATGACAATGGCAAGGTCGCAGTGTTTGCCGAGCTCGTTCAGCATTGTGTAAGTGTGCACAAAGTGTTCTGCGGCTGACGCGTCATACTTGGGCAATACATACACGAGTTTCATTCGTGTTTATCGACAGAATTGGGTTTAAAAGGGTTGTGGATACGCGGTTCTGAACTTAGGCTTCAATCTCTTTCCAGACCAAATCGATTGTTTTGAAGAATTTTTTGGTGAATTCTGCTGCTTGTTCACAGGAGAATGGTTTGCAGGTGTAACAATCAACGGTAAAGAGAGGGGGATTGGTGGGGTATGAGTAAAATGCAGCGCCTGATGATTTCCAGTGAATCCAACCGCCGTAGCCCATGTCGTGGGCAGAATACGCTCGGGGTTCGGAGAGTTTCTCCATTTTTGTTACGAGGGCGAGTTCGTTGAGATATTTTTTGATTTGTTCTGGTTCCACTATTTTTTCAGTGGTTCCTTCGATGATGATTCTCTGTCGAACAAGGCCGGGCGCAAGATTTTTCCATTTCATGTTTTCTGACATGAAAAATCACGGTTATAAATGTAACGACAAACAGCAGAATGCCTATTCTCTCGCCGCTTGTTTCCAAAGTTCAAGGCACTGCTGTAGATTCAATTCTGGGTCGAATTGTTTCATGACGAGTGCTTGGCCGCGTTTTCCCATTTCGGCGCGCTCAGGGTCGTCAAGTACGGAGATAATCTTTTCGGCGAGCACGTGCGGTTGTCCTTTTGGCACAATGTATCCGGTTTTGCCGTCTTCGATGACGTCTGGTGCATCGCGCACATCAGTGCATATCACCGGGAGTCCTGCGGCTGATGCTTCAACGACGACGAGTGGGATTCCTTCATAGAACGACGGAAGCACAAACAAGTCGCTTGCTTTGTGGTATTTTGGTATGTCTGCGTGTGGTACTCTGCCGGTGAAGTGGATGTGTTCGTTGCCTGCTGCTTTTTCTTTGAGTTGTGCTTCTTCTGCGCCGCCGCCGACGATTAAAAAAAGCGTCTTGGGTCGGGCTTCGGTAACAATGCGTGCTGCATCAATGAGATAACCGACGTTTTTCTCAACAGATAGTCTGCCGATAAACAACACGATGCGGTCGTGGTCGCCGATGTACTTCGCGCGCACGTTCTCTTTTTCGTCTGCAAACTTTTTGAGGTTGACGAGGACGGGTGCGACTTTGACTTTTTCTGGGTGGACGCCGAGTGCCATGCATTTTTGGCGTTCGATTTCGCATTCGACGCGGACTCCGTCTGCTTTGCGGATGAGTCGTTTGCCGAGCCAGTTCAAAATGGGATTTTTCCAGTTTTCTTTTTTCCAGAATGGGTCGTCGAAAAATGAGCTGACGATGTTCACAACAAAGGGCGTGCCTGTTTTCTTTTTGAATCGGTTGCACGCGATTGCGCAGGCGAATGGGTCTTGTGCAGTGGTGAGGTTAACAGGGTTTTTTGCGTGGATGTCGAGTGCAATCTTGACCGCGTCGCGCATGTATCGTGTGGGTCGTTTGCTGTTTGTCGGGTAAGCCACAACATTATCGGCAAGTGTGAGCGGCTGGTAGTTTTTCACGGGCGTGTGAATCACGATGCTGATGTGTTTGACGTGTTTTGCGTATTCGGCGAGTCGTTTTGGGAGGTCGCCTCGGTTTTCCGAGGTGAACATGGTGTTGTCGAGTCCGAACATTAAGATGTGCATAGTGTTCACCTTCGCGAACTCATATTTAAAATTGATTGTAGGAAAGTGATGGTGTCTTTTTCTTGTCGTGAACGGGTTGTGCTTTTTGCGTAGGCGAGTTCTGCTTTTCGTGCAGCTGTTTTCGGGTCGTGTGCGGTTTGCACCATGCAGTCGGCAATTTCGTCGACGTCGTCGCGTGCGAAGAGCATGCCGTTTTTCAAAACAAGTTCTCGGTTTGCGCCGATGTCGCTTGCAGCGATTGGTGTTTTAACGGATATTGCTTCAAGGAGCATGTGGCTCATGCCTTCGTATTCGGAGTTGAGGAGGACGAGGTCTGCGGCGTTCATGTGTGCGCGGACGGTTTCTTCTTCTTGCTGCGGGATGAATGTGACAAAATGCGTGACGTTTTCGCGCGCGGCGAGTGCTTTTACTGAGTCGAGTGCGGGTCCTTCGCCGATGATGACGAGGGTGAGGTCGGGGATTGTTTTTTGCGCGATTTTTGCGGCAAGGATGAGTACGTCAACGCCTTTGTAGCGCGTGATTCGTCCTGCGTACAAGCAAACAAACTTTTTGTCGTAGCCGAGTTTTTTGCGGAGTTGTGCGCGGTTTGGGAGTTTGATTTGGGTTATCGCGTTTGGAATGACGGTTGCTTTGTGGATGCCCCAGGATGTGAGTGTGCGCGCGAGGAATTGGCTGACGGTGAGGACGTGTGCGCGTCTAAGCGCCCAGCGTTGCATGCGTCTGAGGAGTTCGATGTCCCAGCTTTGCCGTCGTTTTTGAAATGTGTCGAAATCGTCGGTTGTCGCGCCGTTAGTGCGTGCGTTTTCCCATACTTGGTCGCCGACGAATCGGATGATGAGTGGTTTTCCGGTGATTTTGCTCGCGATTGCTGCGGGGAGTCCTGAGCTGAGCGTGTCAGTGGCCAAAATCGCGTCGCTGTTGCGTGCGCTGCGAATGGTTGCGCGGGTAAATGAGAGGAGTCGAAACGTTGCGTCTTTTTTGATGGTGGTAATTTTTGGTCGGGGGTTGCCGTAAGTGATGATGTCGGTTTCGATGCCTGCGTCATGAAGTGCGGGGAGCATTTCGCGAAGATAGGTGGCGGGTCCGCCAATGTCTGGGGGGAAGATGCCTGTTGCGATGGTTATTTTCATGGTGGTGAGGCTCATGGTGCCACCTTTTTGAAAAGTGATTCAAACTGTAAAGCGATGGTGTCCCAACTGTATTTTTCGCGAACCATCAGTTGTCCTGCGCGTGCTATTCGTTGTGCGAGTTCTTTGTTTTGAGTCAGACGTTGGACTTGGAGTGCGATGTCTGGTGGACTGCGTACTTTGCAGATGAGTCCTGTTTTTTCGTGAAATAAAAAGTCTGGAATGCCGCCGACGTGGGTTCCGATGATTGGTTTGCCGACTGCGAGTGCTTCAACAAATGAGTTGCCGAATCCTTCGCTAATTGATGGGCGAATGAAAATGTCGGACGCGAGAAGGTATTTTGGGAGTTCGGTGTAAGGGACAAGTCCAACCCATCTGATGTGTTTGTCGACGCCGAGTTGTTTTGCGAGGGTTTTGAGTTTGTCGCGGTCTTCTCCGACGCCGCAGATGATGAGTGTGGCGGGTGTGTGTTTGAGGATGAGGGGGAGTGCGGAGATGATGTCATCGACTGCGTTTTTGTAGGTGAGTCTGCTTGCGGTGATTAGGACGGTTCCGCTAAGGTCGAGTTTTTTGCGGAGTGTGTCGAGTTCGGCAGTACTGTATCGCGCGGGGTTGAAGAGTTCTAAGTCGACGCCGTTTGGAATGATGGTGATGTTGTGTGCGGGGATGTGGTGGTTGAGTGCGCGTTGTCTGAGATAGCGGGAGAGGACGGCGTAGTGGTGTTTTTTGTTGTAGACGCGGTTGTACAAAAACGAGAATATTCCGAGTTTTTTGTAGATGTATGGTTCGCTATCTCCGCTCTGTAAATTAATAATGATTGGTGTTCCGTGGATTTGGTTGTAGAGTTGTGCGGCGAGTGCGGCTTGGTTTTCGAGAAGTGCGAATACAAGGTCTGGTTTGTGTTTTGCGGCTTCTTTGGTTGCGAGGAGGGGGTAGAGGAGTTTGTCGAGTTTGGTGTTGCCGACCCCGACGCGAATGACAGGGATGCCGTCGATGGTGTCTCGTTTTTGGACTTTTTTGCTTAATTGTGCGGTGATGATGGTGAAACGGTAGTTTTTCTTGAGTCGTTTTGCAACTTCGCGAAGCGCAATTTCTGCTCCGCCGACGAGTGGGAAGTAGGCAAGGGTGAATACGACGATGTGTTTCTTCATGATGAATTATTTGCGTTTTGAGGTTTATAAAGTGTTATGAACGCGCAATCTTGTTTTTCGTCTTTCGTAGTTCGTCATTCGTACGAATAACGAATAACGAGTCACGAATAACGAATTGCGATGCACAAGCTATTTAAGAGCAGGGCGAGTAGTGGTTTTTATGCGGCTCCTTGCGAAGCGGGTACTTGATGACCTTGAGCGGTATTTGCGTCTTGACGTGCGGTATTTTGCGCGAGGGATTGGGGCGCTTTGGGCGACGCAGGGGTTTCTTCTTGTATCTGGTCTTGCGTTAACGGTTTTCTTATCCCGGCTTGCGGGTCCTGCGGGGTATGGTCAGTTTCAGTTCGCGCTTGCTCTTTTGGGGACGGTGAGTCTTGTTGCACTTCCGGGGTTAAACACGCTGGTGTCAGTGTACGTTGCGAAGGGGCAAACGGGTGTTGCAAGGACTGCGCTTCGGTGGAAGTTGCTTGCAAGCGGTATTGGCGTGGTTGTTTTGTTTGCGTGCGCGCTTGGTTTGTGGCGTGGTTATAATGAGCCGGTTCTTGCGCAGATGATTTTGGTTGGCGCGTTGTTGTTTCCGATTGTGTATTCGTTTGATGTAGTGCACGCTTATTTTGTGGGATTGCGAAAAATTGGAAAGAGTTGTATGGTGCAGGTGTGGACGGAAGGCATCAGTTCGCTGTGCGCGATTGCGGCGTTTTGGGTGACGGGGAGTTTGACTTGGACGTTTGGGGTGTTGCTTGGCGTGAAGGGTCTTGGTTTAATTTTTGCATCAAGAGTTTTCTTGAGTGAAAAGGGCGAGTGGGTTTCTGGTCTTGCGAGGTCTGGTTTTGGTTTTACGCTTGTGAACGCGCTTCCAACGGTGAGGCAGAGTGTGGGAAAGTTGCTCGTGTCTTTTTTCTTGGGGTTTGTTGGAACTGCGATTTATGCGGTTTCGCAGGCGATTGCGGAGCAGTTAATGGCAGTTGGGAAGCAAGTCGGACTTCTTGTGTTGCCGAAGCTTGCGGGCGGGAAGAAGAGTGATGCGCTCACGTCGCGTTTGTTTTTGTTGTCTTTGTTTTTCGTCGTGATTGGCTGTTCATTAGCAGTAGTTGCTCCGTTTTTGATTGGTGTTTTATTCGGGAGTGAGTATGAGGATGCGCGTTTGCTTTCTTCTTTGTTTGTGCTTGCAGTGATTCCGCAGGCGATTGGGACGGTGCTTGCGAAGACGCTTGAAGTGGA
>CAYXXT010000010.1:0-19451 GCA_964469145.1 uncultured Methanosarcinales archaeon
TCCTGGCTGTGCAGAAGCAGCCAAGGGTGCGGGTGTTCACCGATTAAAAGGGATCGTTAGCTGGGTTCACAACGCTGTGAGGCAGTTGGTTTGATATCTACTGGAAATGCGAGAAGGCTGAGAGGAAGGATGCCATAGTACGAGAGGAACTGGCATTCGTCGCCACTGGTTTACCGGTTATCCGATAGGGTATTACGCCGGGCAGCTACGCGATTTGCGATAAGTTCTGAAAGCATCTAAGAATGAAACGCTCCTCGAAAAGAGCCTTCCTAGGACACGGTTAAAAGAACCGTTTAATGGAGTCGGTGTGTACGCGCAAAGGCAACGATGCGCTCAGCATGCGACCCCCAACGTCCATCTTACAGAGTTCGACTATGAGCGGTTTCATTTTTTATTTTTCTTTGTGTTTGAAACCGATTGGTAGCTTCAGCTATCGATGGAAGAATACGCAATTCGAAAATCAAATCCGGAGGACGTGCCCCGCATTCTTGAACTTACACGCGCGCACTCGGTCACACGTAATTCTGTTGTTCCTGGATTCCTTGAGTTTCCCATTCCAAGCCACGCAGCATACCTCGCTCGCATTAAGTCAAGTACTTTTTGCTACGTCGCGACTGCCAATGAGATTGTCGGCTTTCTTCTCACATACCCGCGAAGCTCACTTGAACAAGAATTAGTTTCTGGACCCATTGTTGACAGATTGCTTCAACGCGATGGAAATTTTGTTTATCTCGAACAAGTTGCAGTAAAAGAGACACATCACCGCAAGGGAATTGCTCAGGCGCTGTTTGATCGCTGCTTATCTGATGCAAAAGAGACAGGACATTCCACAACATATGGCGCGACAAGCCACGCCCCCATTAGAAATACACCACTCATCAAGCTTCTTAGTTCCTGCGGATTCCAACATCAAGAAGAAATCACATTTGACAGTCTCACATTCGGCCTATACTCCAGAATAAATTAGCAGAGCTTCCCCATCCCTTCCCTTGACTTGACCTCCTGCTCCATCTTCCACTTCTCATGGCGATACCACATCGTTTTGTCCTCTTTTCGGTCGCCGATTTTTCCTTCAAGATATTGCATATAGCGATAAAGTCTGCGGATGAATGAGTCGAGTTTTTGATAATGTGCCCTGTACTGGTCGAATGTGACGTATTTGAAATCTCTTGCAAGATTAAGCGCGGCCTGGCATTCGAGGCAACTTCTGTAGCCAAAAATGAGATAGTTGAGAAAAATCTTGTTCGACCTTGCGCCGCTCCCTTCGGCGATATTGAGCGGCAAGCAGGTGGCTGCGCGGCGCAATTGTGATGTTAGATTATTGTCTTCATATTGTGGAAATGATTTGACAAGTTCATAGGTGTCCAAAACGAACTGATGGGCAGCGTGATAAATTTCGAGATTGCGATAATCGATGAATACCATTATGAAACTGTTAAAACTCCCCTTGAAGAACTCTTCGGACAAAAACCAAGAAGAATCCTGACTTGCTCCAGAAACCCTGCGCAACCTTTAAATAGCAACTTGGAAATACATAACGCAAATAGAGGTGATTATTGTGGCAGAATTCATCATTGGACCAGCAATTGCGTTAGGACTCATCATAGGCGTTTATGAATTTCTCGTCATGTCAAGAGACGTCCGAGTTCCCACACACAAATTTGGACACGGAATTCATTCAGTCATCTTAGCGCTCGCATTTACTTTTGCCACAATGAATACTGAGTTCGTCCTCACCCTTATTCCGCAACTTCAAGCAATCCCAATCTTGGGCACGGTTCTTGGTGCGCGAATCGCACTGGGCCTCATTGCCGCAATCAAAATTCACGCAACGAGTCAAGCAGTGAAAGGCGCAGGCGGCGGACCCGGACTTGGCGAAACCTGGTTCCACTCAGTCTTAGTTGGCGCACTCATTACTGCCGCACCATACGCGTACCCCATTCTTGAACCAGTTATTCCATCCTGGCTCAAGTTCTAAATGGAACAAGCTACTGCTCGCGATGCAATTGCACGGCTTTCCGCCGCGCTTTGTGCACTCAATGAGAACAGCTTATCGGAAATACGAACGCTCACAAGCGGCCTCCTTGATGAAAAACACCAACACTATTTAGAACTCGGACTTGCAAAAAACGACCGCGCGCACCTTTTGCACGCAATCGTCGGCATGCTCTCTCACTATGAAGCAGAACACCAAAAAGAAAACGCCCACCCCTACGCAACTGCGCGTCATCCTTGACCACGCACAGCACGCGCTTGAGACGCACAATTTGAACCTAGCGGAAGCTTGGATTGAAGAATATGTGACGACCATTGCGCAAACAATGGTGGACAAAGAGAACACGCGCGCGATTTATCACGCACTGCAACGACGGGATTCTGCATTACTTTCTGCCGCGATTGAATCTGAGAAAGAAAGATTGTTCGCAATGAGAGTCAGTGAGCTTAGAAAAACAATCCTGAAGAAGTCTAAAAAATAATCACTCAATCTTAACTTCTTGACCAAGACTTTGACCCGGAAGACCTTTCTCGAAAATGACGCGCAATGCACCCTTGTTGCCGTGCGTTGCTGAAATCTTGCCCTTAATCGTCGTCTTGTTCTTGCCCGGCGCAACCCACACTGCATGCTTGCCGAGTAATGGAGCTGCCTTGTCCTTCTTGTCAACACCCGGAACGATAACAATCATATGATTGCCCTTCTTACGGCGATGACTTCCACGGAAATGCGCGATAATGCCTTGCATGAAACCAAGAACGCTCGAGGGGGTTTATAAAGGTTACTGTCCCTTACCCGAGATGACCTCGTCCGCCGCCTGCATTAAGACCGGCAAAACGCTCCCCAGCTGACCCTCTTTTGACACGACGAATACCGCCTCGACATCCGAAGAACGAAGACGCGTGGTCAAAAAAAGCGCAAACCGGCGCACAGACTCCGCCGGCAAACGAATAGCGAGATGAGAGAAACCCTCAATAATCACCTTTCTTGGACTCTTCAATGACTGCAACACCTGCTGAATGGAAATCCCAATTGAAGACAAATTCTCAACCGAAATGCGCACGTCCGATTGCGCATCAGGACCAATCACGACCACCCGCGCGCCCTTCTTTGCAGACTCGCGCAAGCTCTGCGCGCTCAACGTAAACGACAAACACGCAACCTCAACCGCACCTGCTATCTGCGCAGCCACTGTCTTTTGAACCGCACTCGGAGGAACAACTAAGACCTTAATCATTTGACCCCACCCTATCAAAAAATCTCAACTTCCAAGCAACTGCAAGAACAAAACCAAGATACGACGCCCCGTAAAATACATCAATAAGATGACCTGTGAAATAGGCATCCTTTGCCGTTAAGAACGCAAAACCTATGTCATATGCGAATAACATGACAAATGACACGCCAAACACCAGCCAAAACACTGCTGCGTGCTCCTGAGCGCCAAAAAGCGGGATTAAAATTAACAACATCAACGCGATTAAAACCACATCTGCAGCAACGTAAAAGTTCTGAATGAGCAGCACAAACGACAACCCCTCTCCAACTCCCCAACTTAACAAACCCAAACAGACAAAAAGCCCCATCGCGGACAAAATTGCGACCGCAACTGACATTAAACGCTTCTCAATGAAAAACACGCGCGTCACAAAAAAGAACAACCCCGCTGCAAGGAAAAAATAACCCGCCAAATAAAGCACATCAACAAGCCCCCCAACAGGAACCATCTGATTCGCAACGATTTCTAAAAACGACCACGCTAAATCCCCAAACCAATGAATAAGCACGCCAAGGAAAAGCAACAACCAACACTTACGCTCATCTTTAAACTCGACAGGAATGCTCTTATACAACCCGCCAAGCGCGACAACGGCACAAAGCGCAACTAAGTCTCCTGCAAGGTTTACTCCGCTCACCTGCAAATCGCCCGCAGGAAGCGCGATAATAAAGACTGCTTCTATTGCAAAGAACACTATCGCTGCAAACAACAGCGCCATGTACCATCTCATGACCCAAACCAGTCCAAACACTCATTAAATACTTTTGTCACTATTCAACAATCACCACAACCAAAACAACACCGGCAACAGTAAACACCCCATCGCATGACTCCTTGACACTCCTACAAGCGGCGCGAGAAGCCCAATAGACGCACCAACGAACAACACGAGCAGTCCGCGCCAACCACACAACACTATTGAACCAACAACGAGCAAACAAAGAACACTCGCATGAATGAAACGCTGCTCGATTTGGTCGAACAACCGCACATACGCTTTTGCGCAAACCACTGACGCAATAGCTGCCACGCCCGCGCCAATGAGCGCAGCACCAACAAGCGCGCCAAACATTTCAATTGACAACTCGCCAAAAAGAGATTGAATCGCAACCACCGCACCATTCCTTGCTTTTCCAAGCACTGCAACCGTCAACAACGACGCGACCACGTCAACGGTACCTAGCGCACCCGTAAGCACGAGAAACTCCCCTGCTTTTGATTTTCCACTCAACAGCGCGGCACCCTGCGAAGGACCAAGCCCTGGAACAAGCATGAGTAAACACCCCGCAAGCACGCCAGACACCGTGCCTGGAAGAAGCAACCTCGTTTGGACTTTCACATCACGCAATTCCTGAACACACACGCTTCCGCCTGACACGAGTGCGAGCAACATCCCGCTTGCACCAAAAAGCCCTGAAAGCATTGGAAACAACGGCTCGCTTACTGAATCCAAAACGAGCAGCCCGAACACGCCAGACATTGCAAAAATTACCAACGCCGCAAACCACAACTCTTCACTCACGATAAGCCACACCACTGCTGCTAAGACAAGCCAGAACAAAAACGGCTTGAGCACTGAAGCTAACGGCGGGAAAATGAGCCACAAAAACGGCGCGATAAGCACACACGCAAATAACCCAAAAAGCGCGCCAGAAATTGAACACTTCACTGCAAACATTCCCTTGCCTTGCTTGAGCAACACCTGCGCGGGATGCAGCGACAACGCATCATCACTCACGCCCAAAAAAACAGACGGAACCGCGTCAACAATTGAACGCGCAACTGCAAACGAAATGAGAAACACCACCCACCACCATGCATCCTCGCTCACGAGCACAACTGCTCCCGCGATAAGATTCGTGTGAAGACCCGGAACTAACCCGCAAAAAACACCCGCCAATGCGCCCAAAAGTGCTGCGACAATCATTCCCTTTTTCTTGAAATCCTCCTTTTAGAAGTCATGGGTGAAAAACGTGGAATAATTCCGGATAGCTTTATAAACGACCTGCGCGCCACCGTGCATATGCACAAGGAAAAATCAGAAGTCCTCACCGTCATGTTCACCGACATTGTCGGCTACACAAAAACAACCGCGCAGCTCTCCCGCGAAGAATTCAACAACCTCCATGACACGTTTGATGACTTATCACTCCCCCTCTTTGAAAAACACGACGGACACGTTGTCAAAAAAATCGGCGACGCATTCTTAATCACGTTTAAGAGTCCCACCCAAGCAGTCCTGTGCGGAATCGAACTCCAAAAAGCATTCAGCACGCACAACAAAACCGCACGACGCCCCATTCGCATCAGATGCGCAATCCACACCGGCGAAGTCATCGCCCGTAAAGACGACGTCTACGGCGAAGCAGTCAACACCGCTTCCCGCATCGAAGACATTGCAACACCCGGAACAGTCATGTTCTCTGACGCAGTCTTTTCAGCAATGAACAAAAGTGAAATCAAATATGTCAACTTAGGCATGCGACACTTGCGCGGCATGAAATACCCAATCAGACTCTTTCGCGTTAAAACCGCAGGCGACGACTTTTCGCGCGCAATGCGAAAAATCGGAACAATCATCACGACTTTGTTCTTGTTTGGAATCATCGCGGCAATACTCTACTTCGTATTCGTCTACATCATCTCCCAACCCGGTTTCTTGAGCTAGACTCAACGATAAACTCGACACGCCCCTTATAGTTTTGCAGGCGACCATAGAGCACTTGTTCACCCTCTGCGAATTCATCCGTCTCAAAAGAGACAACCGTGAAATTCTTTGGCGAGAAACGAATGAATGACACCGAGCCGCGCACATCTACACGCTCCACTATGCCTTCTATTTGAACAACTGATGGAGAAACATCAGGACGAATAACTGCGAGCACAAAGAGGCCGACAAGAGAGGCAATTCCTGCAATGATGAAAAGCGACCGATTCTTCATCTCACTTCCCTCGCGCTTTACCAATAAAAGAATACTGCCGCACAAGCCGGAAACTTTCCTTACACTCTTGCGCATCTGCTGTCTTCAAGCCCGCAAACCATAAAAACCCCTGCTCTGCTTAGAAAATTAAAAAGCGGTGACCAATGCACGAAAAAAAAGTCCAATCTCCCAGTTCGATTAAAACATTCAAGCAGTGCCCCCGCAAATACTACTATCAATACATCTTGAAACTTGAAACGTTCCCAAACATCCACACGCTGCGCGGCAACATCGCACACTCGGTTCTTGAGCATTTCTTTGACATTGACACGTCGCTCATTGACTTGAATAACTGCGAGGCGCATTTGAAAATGATAGTCCAGAAATTACTGCTCAAAGAATGGCAAAACGCAAAAGACGAGCTCGACAAACTCAAATTGCCCCAAGAAAAACACATGCACTACTTTGAAGAAACCCTCATGATGCTGTTTAACTGGACAGACTTGTTTTTGACCAAAATACATGCGAAAAAGGGAACGTTTGCCGAACGATTCACTGCACTCACGCCAATGCGAGAACTCTTGTTCACCTCAGAAACATACCACGCAAAAGGTTTCATCGACGCAATCGAGAAAAATGACGATGGAACAGTGCGCATCATGGACTACAAAACGTCAAGCTCGCAAAATCTCGACGACCACATCCTGCAACTCGCAATTTACTCACTCCTCTATTTTGACAAACACGGACAACTCCCAAAACAAGCAGGAATCTACTTCTTGAAAGGAAGAGAGACAACGCTTGATGTCGACCACGCACTTCTCGAAATGGCAAAAAAAGAAATCCAACACGTACATGACAACACTGCCACAACTGACATCAACCACTACCAAAAAATCGTGACCCCCCTTTGCAAATGGAGCACCGGCAAATGCGACTTTTATGATACGTGCAGACCGCACGATTAAAAAACATTATAAACGCCAAACCGCACTTCATCCCCTATGGCAGTGTATGAAGAGGTGCTCGGCTTTCTCGTTAACATCGGACTCCTTGACGTCATCTTACCCTTCCTCTTCATCTACATGATTACTTACGGCATGCTGCAACGCTCAAAAGCACTCGGCGGCAGAAGAAACATCGACGCGATGGTTGCATTCTGCACCGGATTCATCGCAATCGCTGCCACGCAGCTCTTAAACATCTTGAACATCATGCTCGCCTGGGCAGTCATGGCACTCGTCGTCACCATCATGCTCGCACTCATCTTAGGACTCGCCGGCGCACAACTCGAAGGAAACAAGTACATGATAGGACTCGCAGTCGCCGTCTTCGCAATCATGACCCTTGGTGGACTCTTTGCCTCTGGACTCCTTACGCAAGACCAGCTCCAAAGCGCAGTTTTACTCCCACTCATCATCTCAGGAGCACTCATCGGCGTCTTAATCTACGTCCTCTCTCCCGGAAAGAAATCCGACGCGGGAGAACCGGAAAAGAAAAAAGAAGCAGCAAAGCCAAAAGGAAATGATTCTACAGAGCAAGACAAAAAGAAAGTCAAAGAAGCAATTGAAACGCTCACCAAAGCAGGCCTCCTGCGCGAACCATAAACGCACAGAAACACAGACTTTTCTCTTAACCGCGCCCGCCCATTCACAACCTTTATAAATCCCCGCTCGACGACAAACATAGGGGAAACATGGCAAAAACTGTCGGAAAGCTCACAAACGAGAAGAAAGAGCCGCAAAAAGATGCGTCTCAAATTTCAGATACACCTGCTCGCTTTCTGAACACTTCAGACTCTGCAAAATCATCCAAAACCACAAACGGCGGAGTCCGAAGCTATAAAACCACTGCAGACTTGAAAATCCCAGATGTCATCATCGACCAAGTCATCGGGCAAGACGAAGCAGTCGAAGTCATCAAAAAAGCAGCAAAACAGCGCAGACACGTCTTACTCATTGGAGAACCGGGAACCGGCAAATCCATGCTTGGCCTCGCCCTTGCAGAATTATTGCCGAAAGAAAAACTCGTTGACACCCTCGCGTTCTCCAACCCAAATGACGAAAATCAACCCCTCATTCGCACTGTTCCCGCAGGCAAAGGCCGCGAACTCGTCGCAAAAGCACGCATCCAAAACTTAGGCTTCTTCCGCATCCAAAACATCATCCTCGTCGGACTTCTCATCTTATCCATGGTCTTACCCTGGTGGGCGCGAAAACACTACCAAAGCGACATCATGTTCACCGCATTCTTCCTCGGCGGAATGATATTTCTCGCATCCTACGTCATGTTCATGAGCGTGGCACGCAGACCGCTTGGCTCAAAAGTTGAAACGCCCAAAATAGTTGTTGACAACTACGGCAAAAAACAAGCACCCTTCTGGGACGCAACCGGCGCACACGCAGGCGCACTCCTCGGCGACGTCTTGCACGACCCACTCCAATCAGGCGGCCTTGGAACCCCCGCACACGAACGAGTCGTTGCAGGCTTAATTCACAAAGCACACTTAGGCGTCTTGTTCATCGACGAAATTGCAACCCTTGACCCGATGACGCAACAAGAATTGCTCACATCGCTTCAAGAAGGCAAATACGCAATCACCGGACAAAGCGAACGGTCAGCCGGCGCAATGGTTCGAACAGAACCCGCACCCTGCAACTTCATCTTAGTCGCCGCAGGCAACTTAGAAACCATCAAAAACATGCACCCCGCGCTCAGATCACGCATCCGCGGATACGGATACGAAATCTACATGCGCGAAACAATACCTGACACCCCTGACAACCGCGAAAAAATCGCACGATTCGTCGCCCAAGAAGTCACGCGAGACAAAAAAATCCCGCACTTCACCAAAGACGCAGTAGACGCAATCATCGACGAAGCACGCAGACTCGCCAACCGAAAAGGACACATCACCCTACGATTACGCGAACTCGGCGGCATCATTCGCGCAGCAGGAGACATTGCAATAGAGCAAGAAGCAAAAACAGTCACGCGCGAACACTTCGCATTGGCCAAAAAAATCGCCCGACCGCTTGAACAACAAATCGCAGACAAGTTCATCGAACGCAAACGCGAATACGACGTGATTGTTGTCACCGGCAAACAAGTCGGACGCGTCAACGGCCTTGCCGTCATTGGCGGCGGCGGAACCTACTCAGGCATCATCTTACCCATCGAAGCAGCAGTCGGACCATGGGGCAAAGAGAAGGAGATTGTTGCGACAGGCAAACTCGGAACTATCGCAAAAGAAGCAGTCAAAAACGTGACGCCGATTGTTAAGAAATACTTCGGCGAAGACATCCAAAACTCAGACATCTACGTCCAGTTCTTACAAACGTACGAAGGAGTTGAAGGCGACTCCGCAAGCATTGCCGTTGCCACCGCCATCATTTCCGCGCTCAAAGACATCCCTGTACGCCAAGACTGCGCAATGACCGGGTCACTCTCAGTACGCGGAGAAGTTCTCCCCGTCGGCGGAGTATCTGCAAAAGTTGAAGCCGCAATCGAAGCAGGAATCAAATTCGTCATGGTCCCAAAAGCAAACCTCCAAGACATCGTGATTGACCCCGCACGCCTTGCAAAAGTAAAAGTCATCCCCGTCCAAACCCTCGAAGAAGTCCTCGAAAACGCACTCGACTGGAGCGGCAAAGAAGAACTCCGCAAAAAACTCGCCAAAAAGTAAATTGTCTTCTCCTTCCAGTAATCACGCAACGATTAAATATGTCGCCCATGACCCCAAAAACCATGGACATAAAAGACATCAAGGAATGCCCAGACTGCGCAAGCAGCAACATCGTGCACAGCGAAGAGCGCGAACAAATCATCTGCCGAGAGTGCGGACTCATCTACGAGCCGCTCACCCCCGCAGACGAAAACCGCTTCGAAACCGCACACGACATGGGCACACCTTCTGCCAAAAAAGCACCTGCAAAGAAACCGGTCAAAAAGGCAGCCGCAAAGAAGAAAAAGAAGTAATAAAATATAAGGTCAGTTCTTTCTAGGGTAACTTATTCACTACGAAAAACCAGAATACTCACCTGATTAAGTCTGGTTTTTCGGAGCCCTGAAAATGCCGATGAAGCATTTTCACGGCTTCCAATTTACCGCAACTTCGTCGATACGCTCATAGGGTCGAATATCTGCTTTGAGCGGATTGATTGTTTCTCCTGCCCTGAACTGCAACACGCCCTGCCAGGCAATCATAACACCCTGGTCACCGCTAAACTCTAAAGGCACTGCGTGGAATTTCGCTTTCCGCTCACGACACATAACGTCAAGCATTTTGCACAAACGCTTATTTGCCGCGACACCGCCGATGAGCAAGAGTTCCTTCTTGCCCGTGTGCGCGAGCGCACGCTCTGCCACTTCCGCAAGCATGGCAAACGCAGTCTCTTGAAGGCTAAAACAGAGGTCTTCTTTTGAAACACCAGACTTGAAATGACGCATCGCTTTCGTCAACATCCCAGCAAAACTCACATCCATCCCCTTCACGCTGTACGGAAGTTCAACGTACTTGCCTGTTGCCAACTGCTCAACTTTTGGACCACCCGGAAAACCAAGCCCGACATCCCGCGCGAATTTGTCAAGCATGTTACCCAAGCCAACATCGAGCGTTTCTCCGAAAACACGATACTTGCCACCCGTGAGACCAATAATTTGCGTGTTCGGACCGGAAACGTAGAGATAGATTGGGTCTTTTGCGTTACAGATAAGGTCCCCAATGGTGAGATGACACACACTGTGATTCACACCGACTAACGGGAGATTGTGCTCTTTTGCAAGCGCGGACGCAAACTTCACACCCACTAACAGCGACGGAGCAAGACCAGGCGCTGCCGAATAACTTATCAATGAAATATCTTTCCAGGAAACGTTTGCTTTTTGGAACGCTTCTTGGAGAACCAACTCTTTTACCTGCTCATGATGCTTTGCCACATCAGACGGAATCATTCCCCCTGACTCTGTGGTGAATTGCTTCTTTGCGTTTGCGAGAATCTTACCTTCAAATGTGACTATTCCTACGCCAAACGTGTGCGCGGTTGATTCAATGCCAAGACAGAGCTTCATGCTTGATTCTTACTCACTTTACTGCTCCAAAAACTCGGGAGCGGAACAGAGAGAAGGCCTTCATATTCTGCATCGAAAACGTAACAATGAGACTTGCGGTCGTGTGCGTCAACCGCAGTGATTGCTTTGTTCGCCGTTTGGTAAAGGTCTTTCATCACCGAACGCTCCATTTTTTCTTGCAAAAGACTGCCCTCTTTTAGAACGACGACGTCACACAAGTTCAGCACGTTCTTATCAATCATGCCCGTATTTTGCGTGATGAACAATAACGTGAGGTCTTTGTGGCGAGCAATTGCTAAAAGCCCCGCGAGATCGCGGTTCTCTTTTGCCATACTATTGCGGCTACCAAATGAGACTGCGCCTTCGTCAACAAGAACAACACCGCCATTCTTGACTTCCTCGAGATGTTCAATACTATCAATCCAAGCAGGCAACATACCCTGCTTAACGCCGAGCACGAAGCATGGACGCTTTGTTTTTCCGTGAATGTTTTCCATCAAGCGAAAACCAAGAACTGACTTACCTGAACCTCTCCTGCCTGCAATTGCAACAATGAGACTATCATTTAGGAGGCGCTTTTCGAAAGTTTCAAAATCGCCTTTGATTGTGCTTGCGACCGAAGGGAGAACATATGACGCAGGAGTTTTTGGCTGCTCTGCCCTGACTTTTCTTGCTTCATGAACGTGCACGACTGCATCTTTTGTCTTTGAGAAACCCGCAGAAATACCGTGACCGATGCCCTTCAAGACCCACCAAATACCTTTGAACGTGTACACTACCGTAAGACCAATGCCGCGGCCAAGACCGAGGCAGAACCTTGCAAGAAGAGACTTACGGCGAGCCATGCGGCCGCTCCCTAAATGACTTTGTGTTAGAATCTAAAATGGCTTTCTGTGCGTAATCAGACCACGCACTTTCACCAGTATCGTCCTTAACACGACCGTAGGCATAAACTAGTTTCCCTAAATCAGGCGCTGATTCATCCACACTTAACACTTCTACGTTATCGCAAGCAAGGAACAATCCCCGCCCATATATTTTTGTCAAAAAACCAAGCGTTGAATCATCAGAACCACGCAGACCCGAAAGCTCAGGAATGTCATCAAAACCAGATTGGTGCGTCATCCGCAAAACAAATGGAGTGTACCCTGAAATCTCATCTTGACCGCGACTGCGCAAATACAGACGCAATCGTGAAACCATACGGTCTCGCCCAAACTCCAACCGATCCATGTCCATTTGTACTCTGTTTAGAGATTCCCTCAACGCACCAATTTTCTCATAACCCTCATGGCCTTGGAGCACATAGCGCAAGTCTGCACGATTTAATCTCCCCTTATCATTCCCCGCAACAGACAATTTTTGCCCTTGAACAAAACCGAACAAGTATTCTTGATGGTCGAATGGTAAGTCTGCAATTCTCTCTACAACTGTCTCAATAAGCGCATCAGGAATCAGCGCGAACACGTTTGCCCGAGGCCCGCCCGCAGTAAGCGCATCACTTTGACACTTCATCTCCCAGAACTTAGGTTCGCCCACAAACGATTCAAGGGACTCCGGATTATCTGATGCGTCTAATTCTACCATACGGTAAAAACGCCCTGTGAACGTTTATAAATGTTTTGCAGAAAAAGTTGGCTAGATTCCAAGACGCTGCTTTACTTCCGTTTGGCGCGCCTCGGTAGAAAACTGCACGACCTTTTCAAACGCACCATCTTCCTTCAGTTTCGTAATAATCGTCTTTACTTGACGCAAGTTAAATGGCGTTTCCTGCGCGCGCGCCTGCAATTGTTTGAACAGCTTATACAACGAGCCAGTTGATTCATCACAGAGCGCAGTCAACAACACGCCCTCAAGCTCGAGTTTTGGATAAAGCGGGTTTACTGCTTTACGCTTTTCGAAACGCTGAAGCGCCCTGCGACGCTGCTCCAAAGAGGAATCCTCGCCCACGCACAATGCCTGACGCTCTGCTTCAAGAATCGGAATCGCGCGCTGCAAAGACTTTTGTTTCTCTTCATCAGAGATTTGTGCCACCGGCCTATCCATATGCAAGCGCAACAGTTCAAGCGACACAAAAAACGTCGCAGCGCGCGCATTATACGCAATCGAATCGAAACGTGCACCACGGCCTGCAACAACACCCATCTGCTCGTGGCGCTTCACCGCAACAGCCGCCCTATCCCTTGCCTTTCTCTGCCGTTCCTGCAATTTCTCAACAAGCTTACGAAGTTCATCAAGAAGCGGATTCATCGCAGGAAGCTGACCTGCTAACTGCTGAATCCTCACGCCGTTTTGACCGCACCAGTCCAAAATGATTCCGACGTTATTGTCCACCTCATCAAGCGCGGAAGCCTTTGCCCCTTCCTGCTCAATTTTGATGAGTAAAGACTGAACTCCCACCACGCGAGCGCGCATCTCAATAAAACGCTGCTGCTCATCTCCTCGCAAACTATTGAGCGAAGAAGACTGCGCCTGAATTTGCTGCAACACCTGACCGATACGCAAGTTAATCGCCTGCATCTCTTTGGTAACCGGCTCGAGTTCATCATGAATGACCGTTTGAATGCCCACAAGCTGACGATTGAACTCGCCCTGCAATGCCTGCCGCTGCGCTTCCAAATTCGCAAGAATTGTCTGCTGTGCGCCCTGCACTGTTGATGCAAGACCTGCCACTTCGCCAGAGGTCACCTTTTGCGCGGCCGTTAAATCCTGAATGTTCTTCGTAAACACACCCTCAACTCGTTGCAACTGCGCTTCCATCACTTGCTGCAAGTCAAATGGCAACGCCGCGAGCGCCTTCTTCAAACGCTTACGCATCTTATCCTGCGCATCAGTCAAACGAACAAGCGCATCCTGCACTGATGTTTGCTTTCCTGCAAGACTGCCCAACTCACGAGTCAAATCAGCACGAATCGCATCAGTTTCTGCCTTCATTGCAACACGAACTGCGTCAAGGTCGCCCTTAATTGCTGAAGCAGTTGACGCGGGAAGACTTCCGAGCGTTCTGTCAACCTGACCCTGCCACGTTGTGAACGTCGTCACAAAACCAGAAAGCATGCCTTGCATTGCTGCTTGATTTGTTGCAATCGTGCCAATCTGACCACTTAGCGCAGTCTGCATCGCAGTTAAACCCGTTTGCACTTCCTTTGCAACACTTGCCGGCAACGCGCTAAACCCATCAGTCACTGACTTTTGCAACAAACCCTGCTCTTTTCTAATCTCGCCAACAACCGTTGCAATACCTTGCTGGTCAGTATCTAACTTCTTGACTGCACCGGTTAGCGCTGCCAAATCAACATCAACCGTCTTCACTTTATTGAAAACCTCACCCACTGCAAGAGTAATATCATCAGAAAACTTCTTCCACGTCTTATTCTTCCACTCAATAAGCTCTTCCGTGAGCTTCTTGATATCGTCAACACCCTTCCCAATCGGCGAAAGAAGCCCGGCAATCGTTGACTTCAAGTCTTTCAATTCGGGCGCCCACGCAGCCATCAGCGCTTCCATACGACCCACTGCCGTTTTGACCTCATCCACTGCCTTCCGTGTTTCACCCGTATCAACCTTCACCGCATCTATACGCGCCTGCACATCCGTGAAGCCCGTATCAACCGCAGTCCTGAGCGCTGCGAAGTCAGCAGGAGAAACACCGCCACCACCTCTACTGCCACGAGAACCACCCGGAAGACTCGAATAGGCAAACCAGCCAAGCGCGATGAACACGCCAACCACTGCAAGCGAAAAAAGACCTAAAATGAGGTCATCACCAATGCCGCGCACCGGATTCCCAAAACTACGCATGCTCCCCATAATGAGCACTGCTACGGCAATCGCAATCACTGCATGCGTCCCTTTACTCATGGATGACCACCTGCGGGCGCGTCACCCAAAAATTTCTCAAGCATTGCATAAATCACAATACCACCGATTGTTCCGACGATAACAATGAAAATCCAACCAGACGCCCACACCTTAAGCGGGTACATGCGCGCCATAAGCACTGCGATGACTAAGCCGAAAAGCTGACCGACCTTTTTCTCCTGAGTCTTCTTTTTACTCTGCCCGCCGTCCCCGCCAAAAATCTTCGACTTCTCCACAATCGCGCCCAACAAAAACATGAAAATGAGCGCGTACAAGAAAAAACCCCCCATGAACTCAATAAGGATAGTGAGGACTAAGTCACCTATCTTCGCCAAATTTGCCGGAAGTGCTGATACGGGCATTAACACAAGCCTCTTTTATATACAACAAGGCAAGGTTCTTTTAAATAGGTTTCGCCATGATGAGTTGTTCGTTATTCATCACTTGTCATTCGCACGAACGACCAAAAATAAAGGATGAAAAACAGCACGTCACTTCAACAAGTACGACTTCAAGTCGAGAAGTGATGCGAACTGTTCAACTTTCACTGAATCGTCCTTTTTCTTCACATTCACGAGAACCGCCTTCATGCCAAGCGCGAGAACAGGCTCAACATCACTCATCGGACGGTCGCCCACATACAAGAATTCAGATGGCTTGATTAATGGGTCGTCCTCTTGCACTGCATCCCGCCACTCCTTAAACGCACCACCGCCCCGCTTTGAAGACTTATCCCCAAACGCGAAAAAGTCAAACACGCCAAGCGGAATGCCCAACTTTGCCAACTTCTGCTTGGCATTTGACTCATGCGACCCCGTGATTAACGCAACATGGCGAAAGATTGAACGAATTTTCTCTAAAAATTCGATTACCGCCGGGTCCGGCTTGAGAAATTTCGCAATATCAGCACGCTCAAGCGCCTCCTGAATAACGTCCGCAGGATTTGGAAGCCCAAGAAGCTTTAATGTTTCTCTCCCACTGATTTTTGGGTAATGCGATTGGAAAAGACGCTTGCCCTCCTCGCGCGAACACCCCTTGTGCTCGGCGATTCGCTCGAAAATGTACTGCTGAATCGCATCATCAATCTCAGGCGACTTCGGATAAAGCGTTTGGTCGAGGTCGAAACCGATTGCTTTTATCATCACGCACGCACCGGAACGTAGAAGAACGACAAGTTGCCTAATGGAAGATTGAGCGCGTTCTTGAACTGCGTTGCTAAATAGTTGCACAACTGCACGTCCTTTGCGAGTGCCGATTTTGCGCCGTCTGCAAACACTGCAGTTGCCTGCAATTTGCCGCCCGCCACGTTGCACTGGAAAAAAATAAGACGCTCCGCATCAGATTGCTTCCTTGTGCGCGGGTCATAACTGCCGAGCAACGGATTATTATGCATGCCGCCACGCTTCTTCAGATAATTTGTTGCCTTCTCAACTAAGTTGACGCCGCGATAGTTTTCGAGCGCGGTGAGGCACGAGTGGACCGGCTTTGCCGTGACTTCTTCTAACGGCTGCGACAGGCTCGCAATTCCTTTTGCCGGAAACTGATAGCGCAAATCAACAGGGCCTGCAGACTCATCCTGCGGAAGCGGAGGCTTCGCAGGCTCAGCGATAAGTTTTTTCGCCTTTTGCTCCTCGGTGAGCAAAAGAATGTTTGCACGGCTGGAAAGCATGAACAAGTCACCTAATGGAAGGTTGAGCGCCTTTGCGATGAAAGAATCGTATGCATCGTGCAAACCGAAAATGTTTTCCGGGTACGCATTCACAATATTGTGCGCGCGAGCCATGTGAAACGCGTGCAATTTATTGTCCTGAATGAAATAAATGTCGTGCGTAAGACACGGGTCTTTTGTCGCCTCAAGACGAGTGCGAATCACTTTTCCGCTCGCGTCTTTTACTTCAGTCTCCTTCAAATTCATGTCTTCGATGAAATCGAAACGCTGAACGATAACGGTTTGATTTGGATTTTGCTTTAGCGCATCAATTGCAGACTCGCGCTGGTCGTAACCAAAATGAGCACGCGTACGACTGCCGTATGTGTATTCACCAACCGGCTCTTTTGAACTCAACTGCTCCTCGTACTCTTTACGCATCTGACTCGCCGTTAATGCACCTGATGAATAAAGTTCAGGAAAATGTTTGAGCGATGCGGAAGTGTTGCGATAGACTGCAATAACAGTCCCTGCACGCATTGTCCCCTTATGCGCATCCGCATGCGGAGCAGTAAGGCCGCGCGTGTAAAGCGCAGTGATGACCTTTTGATGCACACCAAGGAATGAGTCACCTTGTGCTTGCAGAATGGGAAAATCGTCCGTGTTCACTTTGAATAGGCTTCTGAAATCTTGGAAATAACTATAGCCTGCGTGAAGCGCGATAGCCGCACGACCTGCCTCGATTCCCACATCAACACGGTGCAAAAATTCCTGCTCGTACGACTCGAAACGGTTTTCCGTTGCGAGACGGTCAACAATTGGGTAAATTGATTTTGCGCGCAGCTCAAACACCGAATTGCACGTGTCGTGCGCAAGACTCTGCACGCTCAGTTTGCCATCACGCACACCGATTTTGTAATAATACAGCTTGTCTGCTTTCAGCACTGCTTGCGGTTTGAACTCGATTTGGGCTCGCTCGCCAGACTTGCAGTTTGATTTGATAAGTGAGGGGACGACCACGCCGTTTCTTAGCTGCATTTCTATCCTTGAGAGTTCGACTCCAAGCAAGAGCTGGTCTTTGACTGACACCTTTGCCTGCTTTTCATTCAAGAAGAGCATGAGCGAATACGCGAGCAGAAAAGAGTCGCTTCCTGAAATGGTGAACTGACCTTTCTCGGTGTCAATGTCGCACGCGATTTCCTCCCCTGCCGCGCGAACTTGGAATGAAACATCTGAGACCGCGTGTGAATCCGCGAGTTCGACAATTGGCGGCTGCAAATGCTGGAAGTCCTTCGGGTCAAGCTGAACCGCGCTCACACTTGACGGCTTTGTTTTTTGCAAGAGCGCGATAAGTTCTGCTAAAGAGTCATAATAAATTTCTTTCTTGCTTCTGATTTTCACAATGAGGTCGAAAACATCTTGCGGCAACCTCGGCTTTAACCACTCAACATATTTTGCGATAATTTCCGACTGACCCGTGTGATTGAACAACGGAAGCACCTTGAAACGACTCCGAAACATCTCGAGCAATTTTGGAGAAATACTTGGATATTGATGAGCGACACCACGCCCGCCATCGATAACATTCCCCGGCTTGTCCTGCTTATAGCCATTCATGAGCGCTTGCAAGAGGTTCGTGCTCGGGCAAAAGCTCAAGGTTTCCTGACCGAAGAGGACGATGTACTCTAACGATTGATGCGCAAGCGCGTTGATAATCATACGCTCAGCACCATCACGATTGACCACTAAACTACCCATCACGGCAACATCTGAACGCAGTTCGAACGGGATTTCATTACTCACCATGCCCGGCGCGAGCATGTTTGTACACACGGCAACCTTGCCCGATTTACCCTCCTCAGGACAAAGCAAAAACGCATCAACGACGGGAAAAGCCATAAGGCGAGGTGACCGTGAAGGGATTATAAAGATTTAGCGAGTGCCGTGCAGTCATTTATTTGGAAAGTTTACGGGTTTGTCGACGATAAGTATAAAAAGAGAGACCGTCTTAAAAATGAACATGGACGTGAAGAAATGGCTGGAGAACGTGCTGCTCCCTTCGTTCCAAGAACTTAAACTTGAGATGAACGGGATGAAAGCGGAACTGAAAGGCGAGATTGCAGATGTGCTATCCGACCTCACCGTGCTTAAAAGCGACGTCAAACATCTTGAGAAAGAAATGCTCCTCCGCTTCGACCATGTCCATATGCGGCTCACACACATTGAAGGACGGATTGTTGACAACACCCGCATTGAAGGTCGAATCGACTTCATTGAGAAACACATCGGGCTTGCGAAATAACTATTTTCTCCACCTCCCCCCGAAGTGACGGGTCAAAAAAAAAACGCGCACCGCCGCTTCGCGGCGACTACGAATAGAATGGCTCGTCGCTTCGCGACTCGCACTTATTGTGGGCAAACCCTGACGAAGCGACCACTGTCGAAGCCGAGATACCTGCCGCCATCGGCGCCGCAACTATCACCAGGGCCGTACGCACACAACGGCCGCAATTGGTCTTGTTTAGGCTTATCGAAAAGCCAGAAACCCATCGCAGTGTGTTGTTGATGGCGCCTTTGTACTTCTGCGAATGCAATCTCGCTCGCTTCCTCAAGCGCAGAACGACTACCCTCAAACGCAGCGTTCCACCCCTCATGGTCAAGCACTTGCTCACGCGTCAA
>CAYXXT010000011.1:0-19219 GCA_964469145.1 uncultured Methanosarcinales archaeon
GCAGATGTACCCGCACGCCTGCGTGCAAGCATGGAACAACTCGGCGGAGCATACGTTAAACTCGGACAAATGCTATCGCTTCGCCCTGACCTCATACCACAAGAATACTGCGACGAATTTGCGAAATTACTCGATGATGTCGCGCCTGAATCACTTGAGACGGTAAAAGCAGAAATTGAAAAAGAACTCAAAAAACCATTCAACGCACTCTTCTCCCACATAGACTACGCGCCGCTTGGAAGCGCGTCTATTGCCCAAGTCCACAAAGCACGCCTGCGAAACGGAACTGCCGTTGCGGTCAAAATCCAACGACCAAACATCAAAGAACAAATGGATGCAGATATCGCAATCCTTCGCATCATCGCCGCAAAAATCCAAAAAAGACACCCTCACTTACAACCGCTTCGCATCCTCTCAGAATTTGAACGCTACACTGCACAAGAACTCAATTTCGTTGCTGAAGGACACAATTTAGAAGCAATTGCAAAAGCAACCAAATCACGCAAGATTACAATACCCCAAGTTCACTGGGCGCAAACCACGCCGCGCATTCTCACCATGGACTTCCTTGAAGGCAAAAAATTGTCTTTGCTCGCGGATAAAAAACCAGCAGTTGATTCACTCATGGACGCACTCCTCGACCAAATATTCACCACCGGTATCTTCCACGCAGACCTCCACCCCGGAAACGTCTTAGTCATGCCCGGCGGAAAATTGGGGTTGCTTGACTTTGGCATCACCGGCAGAATCAATGAAAGGACACGCGAACTCGGAATCAAACTCTATTCCGGAATTCTCGCACACGACCACCACCAAATCACCGAAACACTCATCCGATACGGACAAGTCAGCGCAGACACCGACGTAGACAAATTCAAAAACGCAGTCGAACACGAACTCGACTTATGGTGGCAAAGCCCAAACGGCAAAGTCACCCACCTCATGCACAACCTCTTTACACTCGCAGCACGACACCGCATCATCCTTCCACAAGACACCGTCCTCCTCGGCAAAGCACTCATGACTGCGGAGAATACGATACGACGTGTGAACCCAACATATGACTTCTTAACTCATGCAACACCCAAGATTACCGCACTTCTTGAAAAACAAAAAACGCCCCGCGCATTCCTCTCAAAATTCGTCCGAGACGCACAACATACCGCATCAGCACTTCGCGATTTGCCCGAAAAAACACTAGACGCAGTCGACGCGATTCGCTCAGGACGCTTTTCAGTACAACTCAAAGATAATCAATTTAGACATTTGGGACAGGACATCAACTTGTCATCAAACAGAGTTTCTTTTGCACTGGTATCTGCCGCGCTCATCATTGGAGGCGCGACGATGGTTAATGTCGGCCCAAAAATCGGCACCTATGGGCTGCTATCTGTTGCTTGCTTGACTGCCGCGTCCTTTTTCGTATTCCTGCTCTTTATCAGTATCACACGCGAACACAGCCCAATACACGACCCGCACTAGCAAGATTTAAATAACACAGTTACCACCGCACTCTTATGAAAAAGAGGCATCTTAGCAACGTCAAAAAAGTAGGCAAACAACTCGCAAACGTCGGTAAAACCGTCGCCCGCGACGCAGGAATACGCATGACCCGCGAGTTGAAGAACGTTCTCGAAGAACACATCATGACCAAACAAGAGGCGCGCTCGCTTGCAACAACCGTGATGAAAGAATTAAGGACTGAGGCAGATAGGTTTGTTGCCTTCGCGAAGACAGAATATGAACGCGAATCCCGCAAAGCAAAGCCGCACTTGAAGAAGATGGCAAGTCGGTTGAAGAAAGGACGCAAGTAAGCGCGGTTATTCGGCAAGAGATTTCCTATCGTTCGTTTTGATTATTTTTTCAGGACTTGTTTCTTGAGGTGGTGTTCCTTTGATCTGTTCATGCAACTGGGTCAACATCTCGTTTTGGTTAGCGATCATTTTCTTAGTTTTTTTAACAGCATTCTTCAAAATACGGTTATACACAACCGCTTTAACGCCTGAAATGAGTACATATGCAGCCGCCCAGCCGTAACCTTCTCCATCATTGAACCCTGCGTTAAGTGATAACGCTGTTAAGATGCCTGTAGTTGTTTGAAGTAAATCAAAAATGCCAAGAGTGGTAGCTTTAGTGTCTGTTGATCGCCCTGTTCCGAAAAAATAGTTTTTAAGTGCACTAGGATACACGCTTGTCATCATGACTGCTGTCTTACCCAAACAATCCTCCAGATAGCCTAGTCGTTCTTCTTCAATACCTATATTTCTTGAATAGCTGTCCGCCGTTTCCAACAAGGAATCAATCGACGGCCTGTTTGAAGACTCATTCTGTTCTGTCACACATCCTGTATGCAACGGTCGCAGGGCATCGTCACTCATTTGATAGAACTGAACCGGTTGTCCTTGCGTAATTTCTTCTTTACAGTACGAACAAAGAGGTCGGCGGTATTTTCCCTCATTTTTCAATGAAACATCAAGACTCATATGGTTCTTTAAGAGTGACGCTATTAAAACTTTTCGTTTTCATCACTTATTAGTGATTTATCTCTCTCTTCTTCTGTTTGACCCCTATATTAATAAACCCCAAACATCAGTTTCATTTGGCATGACCGAACACTTCCAAAAGCTCTTCGTGAGCGACAAAGACCCGTTCCCATCCATCATGGGACAGGACAGAACCAAACGACAGCTCAAATCAGCCTTACTTATGGGCAGACACATCATTGTCTTAGGCCCGCCAGGCATTGGCAAGACAACATTATCGAAGAGCGTTGCGCAGATTCTTCCTGAACTCACACTCAACGACTGCCCATACCACTGCGACCCAAAGCGACCGCTTTGCCCCGAATGCAAGACCAGCAAAACAAAAACGCGCAAAGTAACCGGCGAAGAAAGATTCATCCGCATCCAAGGAAGCCCGGATTTGACCGTAGAAGACTTACTCGGTGACATTGACCCGACGCTCGCGCTCAAACACGGGCCTCTTTCAATTGAGGCGTTTAAGCCCGGTAAAATCTTCCTTGCAAACCACGGCGTGCTTTTCTTTGACGAACTCAATCGTGCACCTGAGAAAATTCAAAACGCGCTCCTCCAGGTTCTTGAAGAAGGAAAAGCAACCCTTGGCGCGTACACTATCGAACTCCCTGCAAACTTTGTGTTCATCGGAACAATGAATCCAGAAGAAACCGCCGCGACTGAGAAGTTAAGCGACGTGTTCATGGATAGATGCGACGTCATCCACATGAGCTATCCTGAGTCCACCGCAATCGAGCACAACATTGTGACATCAAAAGCCAAAAAACTGCCTGTTGTGTTCCCCGAACATTTGTCAAATGCAGCACTCACATTTGTACGCGCGCTACGAGAACACAAAAACATTTTGAAGAAGCCGAGTGTACGTGCGTCCTTGGGTATATTTGAGCGCGCACAAGCAAACGCCTTTTTAGACAAACGAAAAGAAGTACAGCCAAGCGACATCACTGAAGCACTTATTTCCGTTCTCGCCCACCGTATTGAACTCAAACCTTCGGCCAAATATTTGCAAAGCAACGAAGAATTCATCAAAGAACAATACGAAAATTATCTCGGTCAACACACCGAACTCGGTGGTGGTGGTCTTTGACATCGATACCGAAGTAAAGGAAGCGAGCAGAGCGGAAGCTGCCGAAGGCAAGCTCCACAAGCAATACGTTGAAGACAAATTAATGAGTTCTGTTCTTGCATCTGATAAAAAAACACTCGACCACGCTGAACTCGTTCAAGAAGCAACCAATCGGTCCGTTGGGTCATTCACACCCGAAATGATGTTCTCACAGCTCGTGAACAATTTTTCCATGGCAAAACAGCTGTATGGTGAGAAAATGATACAGTTATTGTCCGGGTATAACCCGAATTATATCGAGAAAAACTCGCGCATCCCTGAATTTCGCAAAGAACTCCGTAAATCACTCGAACAAAAATATGAACAATTACGCGACGATGACCTCGTGACCGGCGAAGGCACGTTCACGCCAAAAGCAATGGAACTCGGACGACTCGCGCTTGTTGCCGAATTGGATAAGTACATTGCAAAAGACCTCATGGGGCAAAAAATCAGCCGCGAACTCGAACACTACGGCGAAAAATCAAGCTCACGCCCCCATCGAAAAGGAGACCGCTACCGTGACTTAAACATCAAACAAACAATCCACCGCGCAGTCAGACGCGGACACAGCACAGTCAGAGCAGAAGATTTGATAACCTCCGAACGACAGGCAAAAGGACGGATTTCAATCATCCTCGCACTTGATGCAAGCGCATCTATGAAAGGAAACAAACTTGAGACGTGCAAGAAAGCAGGCATCGCACTCGCACACAAAGCAATCGAAGCAAAAGACACCGTAGGAATGGTCGTGTTTGGCTCAGAAATAAAAAATTCAATACCGCCCACAAATGACTTCACAAGCCTCCTTGCAGCAATCAGCCAAATTAGAGCGAGTAAACAAACAGACTTCGCAGCAGTCGTCTTTAAAGCAATCGAACTCTTCCCATCCGGCGGGCACACAAAACATTTGTTAATCGTGACTGATGCTTTACCTACTGTAGGAAAAGACCCTGAGAAAGAAACATTAAAAGCGGTATCTGCTGCGAAAAGCGCGGGGATAACGGTTTCGCTCATCGGCATTAATTTAGATAGAGAAGGACTTGACCTTGCGCAGAATATTACGCGCGTCGGGTCAGGCAAACTCAGCGTTGTACGCAACCTCGGTGATTTGGGCTGGTTTGTGCTTGAGGATTATTATTCGTTCAAGTGAAGGACGCGTAACCACTCTCTCCTCACAACTCATCTTTAAATAGCGACTTTGTCTCAAGCACACTATGGTCTTTGAACAACTTTATTCAGCGGAGTATTTGCACGACCACCCTGCATACGCATTCCTCCTCGGCATTGGTTACACTATCTTGTCCATATTCATCGCCCTCATGATTTGGCCAAACGACCCATCAGTCATTGCGGTCGGAATCATATCTCTCTTTTTGATTCCATCCCTGTTTCAATTGACTGACAGTGCTGAGATTGTTGAGCGAAAAGACAAGAGCGTGCGGCAATTCTTAGCCGATACATTACCTCATGCAAAAGTCTACGTCGCCATGTTCTTTGGCATCTTCTTTACTTTTGCAGGATTTGCCCTCGTGATTCCCCAACTTGCCGCATCACACTTGTTCAAGATTCAGCTCGGCATATTGACCGGTGGAGCAGCAACCGCAGGCGGAGCAGTGTTTAGCAGCGCACTCTTTTGGGACTTATTTACTTGGAACATGCAAGTTCTGGGACTTAGCTTCCTACTCTCGCTCATTGCAGGCAACGGTGCAATCATTTTCATCGCCTGGAACGCATCAGTTTGGGGAACCGTCTTTGGCACCCTCGCAAAGACCGCAGCCATACAGTCGACCCTGAACCCATTCATCCTGTTCCTGCTCGTGATACTTTCAGTATTTCCGCACATGTTCCTCGAAGGATTCAGCTACATGTTATCCGCTATTTCAGGAACGACACTGTCAGACGGCATAGTAAAGGAACGAATAGGGTCGGACAACTTCCTCGTGATTGCGAAATACAACCTCTTGCTCTTGCTCATTGCCATTTGCGTGCTCGCAATCGGAATGATTGTTGAGACGTATGTATTGGGCAATTTCACGACGTATCGGACGATAATACAACTCGCGTTCCCCCGATAACTATTAAAACACCCATTCACGCATCATTCTCATGAAACTCCTCGCTTTCACCGATTTGCATGCAAGCGTTACTAGCTACAAGCACGTCCTTGCGAAAGCGAAAAAGATGAAGCCTGACATCATTGTGTGCTGCGGAGATTTTACCGTCTTTGAGCAAAACATTGAGCCCGTCTTGGATAAGATAAACGACCTTCACGCGCCCGTCTTGTTGATTCACGGCAACCACGAACAAGACATCATTGTTGCAAAGCTTGTGAAACGATACAAAAACATCACGTTCCTGCACCGCAAAATCACGAAACTCGGCGAATACACCTTTGTTGGACACGGCGGAGGCGGCTTCTACGGCCAAGGAAAACTCGCAGGCGATAAAGACTTCGACAAATTCATACGAGACAACAAGAAACACCTCACCGGTAAAATCATCCTGTTAACCCACGCACCACCCGCCCATACCAAGCTCGACTATTTGGACTGGATGGACGAACACGTCGGCTGCACCAGCTATACTGAATTCATCAAAAAATACAATCCTGCCCTTGCACTCTCCGGGCACATCCACGAAACATTCGGCGTTACGCAAAAATTCGGTAAAACCGTGCTCTGCAACCCCGGACCCGAAGGCATATTCATTGAACTCAAATAAAAAAGTTCAACCAATCAAAAAAGAGAACAGATGAACAACAAAAAAGTCCTCCTCACAAACGCAGCACTCTGGGCAGCATACGACGGACTCACCTCCCTTTACCTCACCGCCTTCGCACTCGCACTTGGCGCAAACAACATTACCGTCGGCATCCTAAGCGCGCTCCCGTTCCTCGCAAGCATCATCGCACAAATCCCCGGCGCAGAACTCGTCTCACACTTCCCAAGACGCCTCATTTACCCTCTTTTTTCAGGAATCGGACGACTTTTTTGGTTCCCCATCCTCGCAAGCCCATTCATCTTCTTTCAACCACTCCCATTCGTCATCTTCTTTTTCCTCTGCAGCAGAATCTGCGAATCACTCACCGAACCCGCCGCAACCACACTCATCGCAGACGCAGTTTCCGTTGAACAACGCGGTTCATTCACCTCCATACGACTTCGACTCCTCGGAGGATTTGGCATCGCAGCCATGTCACTTGGCGGACTCTGGCTCAAACAATACCCAAAAGAAAGCCCGATCGGATTTGCAGGCATGTTCGGCTTTGCCGTTATCTTAGGCATCGCCTCATCATTCGTCATGTTCCGCATCAAAGAACCGCGTTATCCCGACCACAACCACCATAAAATTTCAGAATTTTTCACCCTTGAAGGACCCCTTCGCAGATTCGTTCTCTTTGCCGTTGCGTTTAACTTTGCATTTATGCTCGCCTCGCCCTTCTTCGCAGTTTACATGCTCAAAAATTTAGGCATCAGTTATGAATACTTCGGAATAGTCACCAGCATCACCGTTCTTGCACAAATCATCACGTCAGGCTTTATCGGCCGCCTTGCAGACAAATACGGAGACAAACCAATCGCGATACTTGGCGTCTTAGGAACAACGCTTGTGCCACTTGCATTCCTTGGCATCACCACAAAAAACCTCTGGCTGCTCATCCCCGCGCAGTTGCTATCAGGAGTTGTCTGGGCAGCCGCAGACATTTCCCGCTTCAACTTACTACTCGATTTAACCGACCCAAAAAAAAGAGCGATACAAATCGCAGAATACAACCTTTACGCAAATATCCCTCTTATTATTGCACCAATCCTTGGCGGATGGCTCAGCGAAAACGCGGCCTTAGTGTTAACCGGAATTCCACTTATCTTCGTCCTCAGCAGCGTTTTACGCTTGATTAGCGCTATCTTCCTATTTGGAATCAAAGAACCACGTTCAAAACAAGAATACAGCGCAACATACGTCCTTCGAGAAGCGATGCATTTCCACCCCAACCGAGGAATAGTCTCAGGAATCACTGTTGTGCGAAGAATCGCATCAGGACTTTTGCGATAAGTCAACATATGACTTCTTAAGAATGTCACCAAGCGAGACACCCCGCTCGGGAACCTTCACCCCATAAATCACGTGCTTTGGCTTCTCATGGCTTTTAGGAACCTCAAACTCCATCAAGCCCTCTTTCTTTACGAATTCAGCATCAACCTTCGCAGTCAAACCATTCAGCATCACTGCTTTGTATCCCGTCCTGTTCGCAAACTCATCAGTCTTCAAGAAGTCCACCAAAGTTCGGATGTATTCAAACCGGTGCTTTGGCAAACCATCAAACGCGCGCTCCAAAACACCACAAGAAACAAAATACGTCACCTCATCTGACTGCGCGCTTCCCCGAATCACACTCGTCGTCCTTGACCCAATCACCGTCATCTTCGAATGATACGCCCCTTGCAAAAACAAAAACCACGCAGGATGACTCGGAAGACTCTTGTCAAGCAAGTTCGCATACTTTGGCCGCTCTCTTTCAGAATATGACGCAATCATCTTTTCAACTTCACCCTTTGCTTCATCATCAGAACGAAGCACCCAAGTCATGTCAAACTCAGGAGGAGTCCCATACACAAGACCCACTTCAATTCTACGCCGCAACTCACCTCGCAACACTGCCTGCGTTCTTGCCCATTTCCTTTGCTCACGCGGATTCAATTTCGCAACATACGCACTGAACTCATCTTCAAACCGATTAACCTCATAAATTAAAGAAACATAACTCTCCCTATTCCCGCTTGCTGCTAAGTCCTGCAATCTCCTGAATTCACCTTGAAAATCATCCGCAGAAACCAACACCTTCCTTTGCTCAACTGCACCACTCTTCTCACCCACTGATTCAACTAAACCCGATACCTCTTCTTTTTTTACGGCATCATCTTGCGCTACCGCCTTCTTCCCATCAACAAGACGATACAAATCCGCAGGCCGATACCCAATCAAACGCGAAAAATTCGTCAACTGCCTTCGCTTCTCAGTGAGCGTTGGACTCTCAACAACACCCTGCCAACCATCCAGCTCGGCAATTAACGAAGCAGCCCTATCAAGCAGCTCAAAACGCTTCCCCGCCTGCTCTTTTGGCGTCTCCCACGCCTGACGCTTCAAATCCTCTTGTTTACGGTCCAAATCTTTGAAAAAATCAGCCATATCTACGCACCCACGACCAACACTTAAAAAAGTTAACCCAAACCCTTTTAAACCAATGTTTAGCATCATCGCCTATGGACATCTTAGCAAAACTCGCAAAACTCACCTCATCCGCACAATTCAAAGCATGGCACAAAGACCACAAAAAACACTTCCTCGCACACGCATTTGTTTTGCTTGATGATGCGAACAAAGACATTGCTCAATTCGGCTTTTATGACTCTGAAAAAAAGACAATGACCAGCTGGCACGTCTCTGACACCATAAAACACACCGACGACCAAGAAGTCCTTGATTCAGGCTCTGCTATTCTGAAACTTGATGTTAACGCGGTTAAGATAAGCTCAGATGACGCGCTTAAAACTGCCGAAGAAATTCGCGTGAACGAGTACAAATCAGAAATCCCACTCAAAAAATTCTTCATCATCCAAATGATTGATAATTCTGCATCATACAATATCACCATCTTTACACAAAGCTTTTCCACTATCAACATCAAAATACACGCAACCGATGGAAAAGTATTCTCGCACACTAAACAAAAACTCATGGAGTTCGGATAAGTCATGATTATCGGCATTACCGGACCGGAATGCTCAGGAAAAGACACCGCAACTGCTTATTTCGCGAAAAAAGGTTTTATTTCTTTTTCACTTTCCGATGAGATACGAAAAGAATGCGCAACACGCGGGCTTGATACGGATACACCCACCCTCGTCCTTGTCGCAAACGACCTCCGCGAGCGATATGGCGCGGACATCTTGGCACGCAGAGCACTCGCGCACGTTGAACCCGGCAAAAACTACGTCATCAACAGCATCAGAAACCCCTCAGAAGCAGCACACCTCAAAACACACGGAAAACTCGTCCTTGTGAAGCTCGATGCAAACCCAATGACTCGCTACCAACGCCACACTGTACGCGACGGCAGATCAAAATACCCATCGTATCCCGCTTTTGTTGCAGCCGAAGAAGCACAAAAAAGCACGAACCCATTACACCAACAACTCCAACTCGTCTTCTCAATCGCGGATTACACCATCCAAAACGATTCTGACGTTTTGACGCTCACCGCAAAACTCGACACACTCCTTAACACGCTTAAAACAGACTAACTTTTCCAGCCTCACAACACATAAATAATACTTCTTCACCAAGAACTTCCATGAAGCTTGAAGAATACGCTTTGCTTTTACAAGACGCAGTAAACCGCGCAGAAACAGTCGTCTTTGCATGCTCGTGTACGATACGTTATTCCGGACGCGCCGAGAGTTTCCTTAATCTGGGCGATCGATTGATATTGATTAAAAATGACGGCGCACTACTCTGCCACCAACCAATCGGCAATGCCCCAATCAATTACACAAAGCCCGGGACGACGCATACGTTTCGGCTTGAGAAAGGAAAGCTCGTGCTTGTAAGCAACCACCTCCTGCAAAAAGAGAAAATCACGGTCACCATAGACAAAATTCACTTCTTCAACAGCCACAAACTCGAAGACGGACAAACCATCTCGGTTGTCGGCACTGAAGACGACATGAGCGACATGATTTACGAAAATCCGAATTTGATTGAAGACGGGTTTCGGCCTGTATCGCAGGAGGAGCAGACTGCTTACGGATTTATCGACGTCTTGGGCGTGGACAAACACGGCGTTTTGACTATTGTTGAATGCAAACGGTACAGCGCGGAACTTTCCGCAGTTACGCAGTTACGACGGTACGTTGAGAAAGTCATGGTGTCAAAAGGAATCACGAAAGTACGCGGAATCCTCGCAGCGCCTAAAATCACCGAAAACGCCAAAAAAATGCTTGAAGACTGGGGCTTTGAATTCAAAAGCATCAACCCCCCAAAATATTTCGAAGAACACACCAAAAAACAATCACGGTTGGATGGCTTCGGGTAGTCAAGAAAATGCGTGATTCCGTTGCTATTCCCCGCATTTTCTCAACGCAAGAAAGGTTCCACCTTTCTTTCGTACAAAAGATTTAAAACTGCCGTTTACCCTCATTCTCATATGTCCACACACATCCGCCCTCCAAAAACCCTCCTCGACCTTGTGGTCGAAAGTGATCCTGATAGCAGAAACCCCAGTAACGTGTACGGCATCATTGTTGATTGGGCCGAAGAAATAATCGAACTCTTCTTACAACTCCAAAGCGGACTACGCCAAGCAGTCACGAGCGGCCAACTCAACAAACCAATCGCGGTTGCAGCAATCAAAAACGCTCTTGAAAACTTCCGCAACGACCTTGGCGCATTCTCCTCTTACGTTCACCCGTGGAAGCCCCTTTACAAAAAAGATGCAGATGAAATTCACCAACACATATCCCAAGCAATCGCAGTGCTCGTCACTACTGACATTCCTCTTGCAAAAGCCATGGAACTCATCCACATCGTCGTCATCGACAACACACTCAAACTCATTGATGAACGAAGCAAAGACGTCCGCGCATACGAAGAGAAGCTCGCAGCACGGCGGGCGCAAGAACGCAACTACCAACGTGAAGAAAGCCAAATGGTCAACCAAGCACTCGCAAACTTCGAGTACAAGCGACGCGACGCGCATAATCGTGAGAGAACCCTCCACATCGTAAACCACTAACGCAGAATAATGAAGTCTCCCTCTTCTTTCAGATGACAGCCAAACTGGCCGTCAAAAATGACCTTTCTATTCAAGTCTAAAATAACGTAGCCCGCGTCAAGATACTTCGGCCGTAATTTCTGCAAGTATTGGCTTGGTTGTTGCATTAGCTTTTTTAATTCACGATAATGTACGCGTACAAAATAAACCGAGTCATCTTTGACCATGAAGACGTTCACAAAAGACATATGAATTGCAAGACGGACAACATTCATATGCGCTTCTGTGGAACTGTTGGAAAGATATCAAACCAACACGACAACTTTTCGCTTATTTGTGAGCCCTAACAGAATTTTTACCGGTTTTTTCGCGATTTTTGAGAGAAATCGGATAAGTTCAACATTCGCCTTATTGTCTTCTGCGGGTGCGGCAATTGCTACTTTCCACGCCTGCCGTTCATCATCAAAACCTCGCACTTCTGTCTTCTTCGCATTCGGTTTTGCCAAAATAGAAACAGACCCTTTCTTTAGCGCAACTACAAGTGCTTCTTCATCCATGTTACCGCGGTCTCAATCAATTCATCCCTGTGCCCTGCAAAATCATGATCCGCACCACCGATAAGCTTGAGCTCCTTTGGTTCACTCGCATTCGCAAACAACTCCTTTGACTCTTCACACGGAATCACGTCGTCTGCAGTCCCCGTGATGATGAATAACGGAGCAGACCGTTTTTTCCCCGCACCAATAATGTTCACTTTTTTCACGTCATCAAAAAAAGACTCGTCCATCTTGATGTGCGCATAATCATCCGCATACTTTGCAAGCATCTCACCCTTTGGAAACACCGTTGGAGCCGTAGCAATCACTGCTTTGACTCGCCTGTCTTTTGCAGACGCAAGCACGACCACGCCCCCGCCAAAACTGTGCCCAATCAAGCCGATTCTTTTGAAACCCCTCTCTTCCATCAAATCAATCGCGCTCTCAAGGTCAGCAACTTCCGCCGCATACCCTGTTTTCGCAAAACTTCCCTTGCTCTCACCAGAACCCGTAAAATCAAACCGAAACGCAGCAATCCCCGCAGCTTCAAACGCATGCCCAAAACTGCGCCAATGCTCTTTTGAACCCGTAAAACCATGACACAGAACCACACACTTTTCCGTTTTCTTCTTCGGAAGATGCAACACTCCTGCAAGCAAGTCACCCTTTTTGTTCGGAAAAGAAAAACGTTCCTCGGTCACTTATACTCTCTCCAGGTGTGCTTACACTTCGTGCACTTGAAAAAACGCGTTGCAGGTTCGTCTGCCGCCCTTGTCTGCACTTCCCAACTCTCTGCTTTGCGATTGTCACACTTCGTGCAGCCGATATCAATAATCGTGTTCACGGTTGCCTCGCCATCAACCACTTCAATCGCCTTCGACTGCTTCACCGTCTCTTTTAGCACCGTTGACTCTGCACCATGCTTGTAACCGCAGCTGCACGCAAACACTTTCTTTGTGCCCTCCGTTTTTGGCATCATTATACTCTTACATTTCGGACAAAACATCATGTTGCTACCTCATTATACTTTCAACGAACATAACTGCGACAATCTTCACCCAGCCCAAATACGGAATACGCCAAACTGCCTTTCCAATGACTTTGTCTTGCGGGATTGCTTTCTCAAACTCGCCCACATCACAATTATGATCGCCCTTCGTTTGGAACACGCCATCAGTCACGTTGATGACACGGTGAATAATCGGGTCAGGCCTCGTGTTCGTGACATACACGATGACATCTCCCACTGCCGCTTCCTTCGCACTGTACAGAATCATGATGTCGCCTTTATTGAAACCGTTCACAAATTTGAACTTTTTGAAATCTTCTTGCGCGATATTGTTTTGCTCATACCACTGTCCTTGCGCGGCCTTACTCGTGCAAAAACTATTGCAACAAATCGGTTCTGTCCAGAACGCATTAAAGTTACCGTCATGCTCCATGCTCCCGGATACGACTGCGACAATTGGCGCAGGTGTTCCAAGCACAAAACCAAGCCCAGGGTAAAGTAAAAATTTGATGATGACAAACGCAAGAACCACATTCACGAGCCAGCTTGCAAGCGAATCCTCTTCCCAAATAAAATACCAAACGCGCTTGAGGAACTCAACAATACCCATACAATGAGAACTCGCTAAATGATTTAAAAGGGTTGTGATTAATCACTGCGCTTGTTTAATAGTTACTTACTGGTGGTTATTGATGGATAGCTTTATAAATAAAACAGGACAAAATACGGTTATCCAATGACCAAACACTTTTCATCAAAACTCGAAAGCAAACCAAAAGACTACTTTGAAGGCACTTTGCAAATCAGAGACGCAGGACCGGAAATCCTCGAATGGGTTCACCACCGCATCGCTAAAGACCGCAAAGCACGAATTGCGAAAGAAAAGAAAGTCACCAATGGCGTTGACTTGTATCTTTCAGACCAACACTACCTGCAAGCACTCGGACGCAAACTCCAAGAACACCACCCCGGCCACCTCACCGTGAGCGAGCGCCAACACACCACGCACAAAATGACGAGCAAATTGTTGTATCGCGTGACTGTTCTTTACAAGCCTGCAAAATTCAAGCGCGGAGACCATATCACTTTGCATGACGAACAGTTCGAAATTCTCGCAATCGGGCGAACCGTCACATTGCAAAATCTCCGCGGCGGCGCAAAAAGCCACATCAAACCAGAAGAACTCAACAAAGCACAATTAATCAACGACTCAGTTCAGCCGCAAGATTAACCCGTGCTTGTTTTATGAACGAGTTTTCTGATACTCTTCCACAACTTTATTAAGCACTTCTCTTGCAGTTCGTCTCTCTTCTAACCAATTCGTTCTTACCAACACAAGAGAATCGCCTTCAATTGATTGAGGCGCCTGAACCACTGCAAACGGCAATTTCCTCTCCGGCAACTTCTTACACACAAGCAACTCAACACCGCGCGCTTTTAACTGTTCAAGCGTCCGTTCACTCGCCTTCGCCGCATCATCAACAAAAACAACCGACGAGTTCACACCAATACTTTGTTTGCCAAGTGATCTCAACCGAGGGAGTGCGGTGAATTTATCGGAAAGCACCGCCTGTTCGAAAAGACGCTTTTTCTCTTCCATCACCTTCATTTGCGATTGCGCGTGCGCATAGCGATGCTCAAGCGAGGTAACCTGTGCGTGATTTAACTTCGCCACTTGCTCGTGCGTTTTTGGCTTCACAAGACCAATCATCTTCTGCTTCAAGCCCGCAATCTCTTTTTCAAACTGAATAGTTGTGTGCTCGATTTCCTTAATTTTTCTCGAATGCATCCTTGCTTCATGGCGCGCCTTTGCAAGCGCTTCAATCATCCGCACCAAATCAATTGGTTTTTCATCCCGTGAATCAAAAACAATCTCATCTTCCTTCTTCTCAAACGCATCAAGTGCGGTCTTAATACTCACGCGCTCACGAAGCACTAAATCAACCACTTCCTCAAATAAACTAACCTTTTTGACACGTTCGAGCGTTTGGCGAATTTTACGCACTAATACTTCCTTTCTTCGCAATGCAAAAATAGCAGCTGCAAGTGCATCAAGCTCGTGTGCGTTTCCTGAAACAGGCCGAGTCATGTTCCGCTTCTCATCAACCTTCAAATCTTCTTGTGGACTTAGCACTACTGCACCTACTGACGTTGCAACCTCCTGCACAAACGACGGAACTTTTGCCTTATCAGTTCCCACAAGAACAACATGACCTAATTCAACAAGCCGTTTTACCAGCGCATCCCTATCAAACTCGCGCTGAGAACCCTTCGCAATAATTTTTCCATCCCAATCAATCGCTGCCCAACCTACCGTTGTCCCCGGATCAATACCCACAATCATTTTTTCACAATCACATTTCCCCTGCCTTTCTTGATACGCTCAACTAACTCCTTTTTCTCAAGCTCATCAATCATGAGCGACACCTTCGCCTCCGAAAACGGCAACTCCTTTCGAATATCCTTTTGCGACGCCCTTCCTCCTTGCTGCTCTAAAACAACCATGACTTGCTGAACATCCTCTGCAAGCGAAACCTTCTCAACAACCCTCTCGTGAACTATCTCCTTATGCACCACTGTTTTTTGATTGCTTTTTTTACCTTTTCTTGAAAAAACAACAACTAACGCTGCAAGAGCGATGAACACTGCGAGCCAGGCAAACCAGTGCGATGCAGGTTTTTCTTCAATCAAATCTTCAAAAAAAGGAACATCATCAACCTCTGAAAATAACACGTCATCGCCGCTAACGTCAGGCAGCAAAATCACATCATACACAAAAGAGCCTTCCTTCTCAATCTCAACAACTTCACTTGAAGAAAGATTACGCTTTGGCAGCGAAACAACAATTTCATACTCCCCGGGTGCAAGCAAAAATGAAAAAGTCCCATTCACCGCAACAAGCCTTTGCGCAGGTGACGAGTTCACTTCCACCACCGCAAGCGGCACTTTCTTTAATTCAAAATCGTACACTGTTCCATGCAACTCTGCTGCGCTTACCAGCGGCACCAAGAGAAGCAACACCCACGCCCAGTTCATAGCATCTTCTCGCGGTGCATTCTATATATATTTTACTCTCAAAATTAGTCTTACGCCGTAAAAAGAGTTCAAATAAGACTCCATTAAGTATTAAACGACTCTATCAAGTTTTAAAAGGATTTATGAGTCTTTTTTGTTTCTCATTTATCTTCAATTTGAAAGCATCTTTTTAAAGCACATCTGCTGCAAAGAAAACAGGCAACTGCCAACCACAGCTGCTCTAACCAGAGGGGAGGTCCCTATGAACAAAATGATAGGATTGCTTGCAATCCTGCTCATTGCGATAGTGCCCGCAGCACTCGCAGATTTGAGCGTGAACGCAAGCGTTGAAGTAAACGCCGAAACCGGCAGCACAGAAAAAACAGATACGACAGAAACAACGGCGACTGCAGAAGCAAACGCGTCCGCAGATGCACAAATGACACCACGCGACCGCATGAAAGAACGCATGCGAAACGGCGGAACCGCGATGGAAACCCGTGCAGTAGTTAAAGACGTTCGCGCAGCGACCGCAGAAACCCGCGTTGCACTCAAAACAGAACGCGCAGAACTCAAAACACTCGGCGACGAACTCAAAACGTGCCGCGGCAAAAAAGACGATTCATGCGAGAAAAAACGAACAGATGCAAAAGTTGAAGTCAAAGCATCACTTGTCAAAGCAGCAGATGAAGTTTTGGAACTCTTAGGAAAAACCAAGACACGACTCGCTGAAAGCAACGTCAGCACCAAGGCAGACCTTACTGCGCAAATCGATGCACAAATCACCCTGGTAACTGATGCGAAAGCAAAAGCGGAAGCACTCAATGAAAACAGCACGCGCGCAGATGTCAAAGAAGCATCAGCAGCACTCCGCAAAGCAGTCACCAGCGCACGCAAAACACTACGCATCGGAGCACACTTAGTCGTTGCAGAACGATTCGGCGGCGTTATCAAAGTGACCGAACAACTCGAAGCACGCCTTGAACGCGCACTCGAACACCTCAAAGAAAAAGGCGTCGACGTCAGTTCAGTCAACACGGCAACCTTCAAAGCAAAGCTTGATTTGGCAAAAGCCTCACAACAGGCTGCAGCAGACCTCTACGTCCAAGCAAAAACGGCAGAAGACGGCAAAAGCGCAGACCTCATGAAGCAAGCAACCGAAAAAATGCGAGAAGCACACGCTTCACTCAAAGAAGCACACGCAGAACTCCGAATGCTCCTTAAAGCACTTAAGGACCTAAACGGCGGAAGCGAAGCACTCGCAACAGCTAGCGCAGACGCAAGCGTAGAAGCAAGCGCGTCAGCACAGTAAGGTTTATAAAAACCTTACAAATGGTAAACACTATGAAAAAAGCGCTTGCAATACTTTGCTTAAGCCTGCTTTTGCTCGCCGCATGCGGCAGCAAAGCACCTGAAGTGCAGCAACAGCCAGAGCCGACCCCACAAGTCACTCAAAGCACGCCTGCAACAGATGCAGCAGTCGAAAGCATCGACCAACAAGTCGCGGAAGTCGACACGCTCACGCAAGACCTTGATTCAGGCAACCTTGATCAAGTTGATGCGGATTTAGCAGCAATCGACAACCTCGAACTGGGCTAAACACCCAACATTTTTCTTTTTTTCTTATCATTTTTTATAACCAACCTAACTTCTTTTCCTCATGCTTATCATTGATGGGAACCAAGGAGAAGGCGGCGGACAAATACTACGCACTGCACTCGCCCTCTCTTGCTTGACCGGCACACCATTTCGCATGAAAAACATCCGCGCAGGCAGAGAAAAACCAGGTATGAAAGCACAACACGTCATGTGTGTTAAATCGCTTCAGACCCTTTGCGGTGCTAAGGCAGATGGAGCTGAAATGGGAAGTTTAGAACTCCTCTTCATTCCAGGAAAAATAAACGCGAAAAATACAACACTTGACATCGGCACTGCAGGAAGTGTGACACTTCTCCTTCAAGCAGTCTTGCTCCCCTGCATGTTCGCGGATAAAACCCACACACTCACCCTCCTTGGCGGAACAGACGTGCCGCACAGCATGCCCATTGATTATTTCGCACATGTCGTTTTGCCACAATTTGCACGCGTCTGCGACTTCGACCTTAAGATTATTCGCCGCGGATATTATCCTGCAGGCGGTGGAGAAGTGCGACTAACCATCAAGCCACGCTTCAGCAAAAACAAACTCAACTCACTTGAAAGCTTACGGCTCGCGCTCGCACACAACTCATTTAACATCACCCAACAAGGAACACTCGCAACAATCAAAGGCATCAGCCACGCAAGCAACAGCCTCGTAGACCGCAGGGTTGCCGAACGGCAGAGCGGCGCAGCAGGACAAGCACTATCCACTCTTGGCGTTCCCGTTCACATCATCAACGAATACCACAACACGCCCTCAACAGGAAATGGAATCACCCTTTACTCAATCTTCAGCAACCACGGAGAAATCACGCCAGAAAACCCTGTCCGAATCGGTGTTGATGTGCTCTCTCAACCTGAAACGCCTGCTGAAGACGTCGGAACCCTCGCTGCAAAACGATTGATTGCGGAGATAAAGACGCATGCGCCTGTTGACTCACATCTCGCGGATAATCTCGTCCCACTCATCGCGCTCATCCGAAATTGCATGATTGCAGTATCAGAAATCACCCCACACACAAAAACAAACATGCACGTCGTTGAACAATTCCTCGGACCAACATTTAAAGAAGAAGAGAAGATAATTTCGACTTAGTTATTGCCTGATAATTCTTACGGCTGTTTTGATCGTGCACCTAGAGCCTTTAGCCGCAGTACAAAACCAAGTTTCTTTTCTAATTCCCCAATTCTTTCTTCTGAACCAAGTACTGCGGTCTCTGTCACTTGAACGACTCGTTCATCATACGCCTTCCCATATGCCGTTCTTTGCCAAGGATGGAGCAGAAGTACATCATTTTTATATGAAAAGTCGTATCCGCGTTCTCCGTTTGCTTCGACTGCAATGTTAAATGCAGCGAGTATGACAGCTTCTTGATATTCACTCATACTGCTTTCTTTGCCAGCTGAGTATTTATGCGTTATGTACTAAAAGTCTACAGCATCGCAATCTTGATACTCGTCTTGACATCTTTGATATCATAACCAAGGAGGCGCTTTGCTTCAGGGTCCTTGACTTTCTCTGCCAAGAATTCCGCTTCGACAATCATGCGAACCGCTTCATCAGTATTGCCCTGGTCAAGTTTTCTGCGCGCAGTCTCAATCATG
>CAYXXT010000012.1:0-3865 GCA_964469145.1 uncultured Methanosarcinales archaeon
GAGCCATTTATAGTTCTCCTCGCTGATTTTGATAGCTTTAAGAGTGGTCATAGTGGTAAAGGTGGTAAGAGTGGTATTTAAGCTTTTCCACTGCTCCCAAACAACTTCATGCGGTGCGCGACCACTTGTTGTATTTGGTCTCGTGCAGGAGCTAAAATGTGCCGGGGGTCAAAATCTTCAGGTTTCTCTTTCAAAAATTTTCGAACAGCTGCATCAAACGCAAGCCGCAAGTCGGTATCTGTATTTATCGCGCGGCCATAATAACGAGCTCCTGCGGAACCCCGGAAGCCCCGTGCAGCACAAGGGGCATCGCCAACTTCTCTTTAATCGTCTTCAACAAATGGATGTCGAGCCGTCCAGAACCCTCAAATTTGTAAGCGCCATGTGAAGTCCCTATCGCAACGGCGAGCGCATCAACACCCGTCTTTTCAACAAACTCAACAGCAGAGTCTGGGTCGGTGTAGATTATCTTGCGGGAAACTATTTTCTCTTCAGCACCGCCGATAGTTCCGAGTTCCCCCTCAACGCCGATTCCTTTTTTGTGCGCCCACCCGACAACCTTCTTTGTAGTCCTCACGTTCTCATCAAATGGCAAGTGCGATCCGTCATACATGATTCCGGTCCATCCTGCTTTGATGCAGTCTTTAATCAAATCCAAATCTCTGCCGTGGTCAACATGAAGGGTCACAGGCACTTTATTAGTCGCAGCAACAGTGGCAAGTGCTTTCAAATAATCAATTCCTGCATATTTGAGCGCTCCTTCGCTTGTCTGCAAAATAACGGGTGACTTTTCAGCAACTGCTGCATTAACCACTGCCTGGCAGATTTCCATGTTGTTGATGTTGAAGGCGCCAACTGCGTAATTCTGTTTATTTGCGTTTGCAAGTATTTTCTTCAAACTGACAAGCATTGTATCCCCTTTTTAGCGAATGTGGGCGGTTTTGATATTTAAAGCTGTCTTTGCAAAGCTATTTATTGGCGAGCCGTGCAGTGGTGAGTATGGGGCAGTTGTTAGCGCAAGTATTCTTGAAGGTTGCAGTTGATGAGTTTTGCCGTTCAGGGTTCATTTTCTTAAGTAACATTGCGGATGTGGAGGCGTATCTCGAAGCGTTCGTAAACGAACTAAAAGGCAGAGAAATCTGGCCTTTCGCAGCGAGACTTCAGCTTGACAACAAAGCGCGTGTTCCGCACAAGTCGTGTCAGGATGCAGTCGAAACCGCGCATTTGTCAATGCATTTCGAGATGGGTCTTCCCATTTTGCCTGTCGAAGAAAAATCAAGAGTTCACGCCCTCATTTGCCTTCACATCCCGCCAGGCGAGCATGCGAGTAATGTCGCAACCCGTTTGCTCCCAATTGATAGTCTCATGGCGGGTAAGTCAAAAGAAGCAGTCGAAGAAGCGCTCACAAATTATGTCCAAAAGCACGGCGCGGGTTGGGAGAAATTCAACAGCGGCCGCTTGCTTGTTGCAGCTCAACTCCTGGACGCAATGCAAAAGGAGAGCGAGCTTGCCTACATGCGCGAGCACCGTATCGCAGAATGGTTCAACAAGGATTCAAACAACACGCAGCAAGACGGTCTCGCAAAAGAAACTGCCTTTTTCGCAAATCACGGCATCACTCTTGCAAATCACGAAAAGCAATTCACGCTCAAGCAAGGCGACCTTCTTATCGCAGACAATCTTCGAGTCGCGCATGGCAGGCAGGGAAAGCGTCCTGCAGAGGAGTTGCTGCAGTTCCTCTATGGTGTAAAAGACGCGTCAAGGGAAGAAATCAAAGCCATTCGGGCAAACATCGTTTCAGAACTAACTAAATCCGTTTAACTTTTCCCGCACTCTTCAATTGCTTCTCAATCTCTCGTCGTGTAAGCAAAACGTGCGTCGCTCCATAATGTTGTATGACTGAGTTTGCCTGCGCAGCTCCCCACTGTAAGCTAGTCGGAACATCTTTTCCTAAGAGCCGCGCGCTAACAAACGCCGATGCAAAACTATCTCCTGCGCCAGTCGCTTCAACAACGGGCACGTCAGTTGGAGTGATGTGCCAGTGTTCTTTTCCATCGAACGCATCAGCTCCAAGGGGCCCATCCGTAATAACGACGAGCGGTACGAGTTTGTGCAGCTCGCGAAGCAGTGCAGCTGTCTGCTTCTGAGTCCCGGACAGTGCCTGTGCTTCTTCTTTGTTCAATATGAGTATCTTGCAAGCATCTAATACGTCTTTCAACTTTCGCGCTCCAAGCTCGCATAAATAAATCGACGGGTTCCAACTGAGCGGTATTTTATTTTTAGCAGCATATCTTCCAATCGCGCGGGCAGTCTCCCACGATTTACCCAAAAAACTGCCGAGGTAAATCCATCGCGCGCTTATTTTGCGCCAAGGCACTTCGCGGGGTAAAAAGTCGTTGTTTGCTCCGCGATACGAAAAGATTGTCCTATTCTTGATGCCTGAAAGAATGCAGCTAAGTCCTGTTTCCCCGGAGCGCGGCCCAAGAAAAGCAATTCCCTCTTCTTTCAGTTCAGAAAGTAATTGCGTTCCGCGGTCATCCGCTCCAACTTTTCCCAAATATCCTGTTTTAAATCCGAGTCGTGCAAAACTAACTGCAGTATTCGCCCCGCCTCCGCCAATGCGGGTGTATGTTTCATCAACGAGTATCTTCCCGCCGACGGGAACTCCTAAGTCTTCGTGCCCGTGCACGCGCAGTAATTCAATTTTCTTGCTGTGCGTGACCATGAAAATATCCGTACTGGCCGACCCTATAGTCAATAAATCAAATTTCATAGTGCTAACAACAGGATAACGAGTCCTGCTCCAAAGACGAGTCCAAGAGAAAGATAGCTGACAATTAACAATCCGTGGTGTGCGCCTTGAGCGGTGTGCGCAAGCGACATGAGCGTTTTATTTTCGCTGAACACGCGTTCGTAATGGTGTACGAGCGCAAGAGGTGTTGTAGCGTGTGAAACAACGCGGTGCGGTTCATGATGGAGGTGTAGTTCTGTCTTGCGCCCGCCCACAATTGGCCGTCTTTCTTCGTGAATGGTGAGCATGGTTCTTTTTCCGCCGAGAATGATTTTTGGTTCGGCCTTCTTTTGTGCTTTTGCCGTTGGTATTTTCGCCCGTTCATCCATTTTTATTTCGTGTTTTGCAGAGGAAAGCGCATCTCCAATCTGCGCAAGGTGTGCAGCTTTATCTGCATTTTTCAATTGCGCAGCAAGCGTCGGGTGTTCAATGCTGTGCTCAACCCACAAAGCAAAGTCATTCTTAGAAGAACTGACGTGGTGTGCAAACACTTCAGGAGTCATAACTTTCAATTCGTCGTGCAATTCGCGTAAGCTTTCCAGTTTCCGTCCTGAGTTAAGCCAGAACGGGTGTTTTGCTTTGAGGTGGATGTTCATTTAATCAATGCTCTCACAAGTTTCTTCAACACTGCGCGTTGTGTGTCGAGCCGTCCATGAATCGTGCGCAATTCGCGCGCCAAGTCTTTGGTGTCAAACACGCCTTCAATCCAGTTTGCAAAGTGATTTTCCGTTTCATTCACAAAGTGTTTGAAGTGGTCTTCGGTCATGGTTTCAAGTTCGTCAACCAGTTCCAAAACAGTCTGTATCTTCCGTCCATCTTTCAACACAAAGCTTTTCGTCTCTGGCGCTTTGCCGAGTAAATTCGTGGTCACGGTTACTTCTACTGCAGGTTTTCTTCGGGCAAGGACTGTTTTTAGTTTTGTCATATATTACACCTCTGCGATGAGGCGTGCGAGTTTGGTGAACACGCCTTTGTTTTTTTGTTTGGTTGCAAGTTCGAGGTCTTGGATGATGTTCATGAACGCAATGTACGCTTCGTATGGCGAGTCGTGGGGGTTGTAGTATTTGTGGACGT
>CAYXXT010000012.1:3875-18554 GCA_964469145.1 uncultured Methanosarcinales archaeon
TACTTATGAACGTCGCCATCATTAAACCATTTGGTGCACATGTAGTAAAAGTGGTCTGATGTGGTCAATTTTCGCCAGGCATCAATGAGCGCTGTATCTTTTGTTGCGAGCACGCTTTCCTTCAATTGATACAACTTTTTGCTCGCGCTTTGCTGTAGTCCGTTGCCAAGCCAAGCGGTAGTGTCTCTTTCTGTGTCTGCCCAGCTCACATAGTGCGGCACGTCAATTGACTCTTTTGGCGTAACTTTTGCAAGTGCGCTGGGTGTCGTAAACGATATTTCGTGCGCTGAAAGTGCGCGGGGCAGTGCGCGTAAGAAGTTGAAGATTCCTGTGTCTTCCCATTGGTGTTCGCCGAATGTTTCGTAGTCCATGAATAAGTTGACTGAGTCGCCCATGATTGGCGCAAGCCAGTCCGCATATTTCTCTGCAGTAAGCGGGTGTCCGTTCCAGTTTTTGTCGCTAAATCTGAATGCAATATCGTCAGATAATCGGTAGTTTTTGAGCAGCAGCCGAATTTTCTTCGTTCCCGCAGCAGAGTACACATAGTTGGGCGATCTCCAGCTCAAAATGCCGTCCCATCCTTCGGCAAGGACTGCTTTGTAACCCATTTGCTCGGCGGCTTTTGCCACGTCGTTTGAATAAATCAGTTCAGTATTTCTGAACACAGTTGGTTTTTGTCCGAAGTGTTCTTTGACCATTTTTTTGTGCGCGTTTACTTGGTGCGCGAACTCGTCCTTATCAAATAAGAACGAGAGCGAGTGGTGTGATGTCTCTGATAAGAATTCAACCGCGCCGGTTGCAGCGAGTGCTTCGAAGCTTTCAAGCACGCGTGGTGAATACTCTGCGAATTGTTCAATTGCAGTTCCCGTAATTGAGTATGCCGCCTTAAAATCCTCATGCTTGTGTATTAAGTCCAAAATCACTTTATTCGCAGGCAGATAACATTTCCCTGCAACTTTTTTCATGACTTCTTCGTTTTTTTGCAAGTCAAAATAGCCTGTTCTTTTGCCGATGTCAAAGAGGGGGTACTGTCGTAGGCGAAACGGCTGGTGAACTTGGAAGTATAAGCATACGTTCGTCATTTTCCCCTTTTTACCCCTTTTTGTCTAGTCATTGTTTCAATCCTTTAAAATGTTTCGTGCATAGACGTCAAGTACTTTCCGTGCAGGAATATCAAGCGTGAATTTTTTAGCCTCTCGGAGTCCATTCTTTGCAAGTTCGGAGCGAAGAGGCGGGTGCCGCAATACTGCCGTAATTTTTTCAGCGAGTGCGTGAACGTTCCAAAAGTCAACTTTGAGTGCGTGCGAGACGACTTCGGATACGCCTGATTGGTTGCTCAGGATGACGGGTGTTCCGTTTTTGATGCTTTCAAGCGCAACAAGTCCAAACGGTTCCGATACGGAAGGCATCACATAAACATCAGCAGTTTGGAATGCTTTGTGCACATCTGCTCCTCGTAAAGCTCCGGTAAAAATAACTTTATCAGAGAGTCCGAGTTCCGCGCTTCGATGAATGAGTAGCGGCAGCATGTCGCCGTCTCCAACAATAACAAACTTGACATTTGACTCGTGTGCCGCAACGATTTTTGCTGCTTCGATGAAGTAGTCGGGTCCTTTCTGTATGGTCACGCGTCCTAAGAACAGGACTGTTTTATGTTCGGGAATCGCCCGTGCCTCAATTGGCGGTATTTGCGCGTCGTCGATTCCCCAATGTACAACCTCAATGTTGTCCGCGGGTAGTTTGTAGTGTTTCAAAATGTTTGTTTTGCTGAAGTGTGAGTTGGTGATGATTGCGTCTGCCGCGCGAAGTCCTGTGTATTCAATGTGGGAGATGCGCGGGTCCGGGTTTCCTGCAGTGCGGTCGAACTCGGTTGCGTGTAAGTGCACAACGAGCGGCTTTCCGCTTGTTTTTCTCGCCTCGATTGCGGCCGGGTAGGTCATCCAGTCGTGTGCGTGGATGATGTCGTGTTTTTCCGTGCGCGCGATGCGTGATGCAACTGAAGCATATCGTTGTACTTCTTCGTACAAGTTTTTGCCGTAAATTCCTTTTTTGCCGTCGTTGTATGTTGCAGAGTACGTCTCGCTTGTCTGGTACGCGCGAAGTGAGCTGTTAACTGCCCGCATTTTGACGTTTTTCAGCAGTGCTTCAGTTCCAACGAGTTTCACAAAATCTGCGTGCGAGTTATCAGGTGCAAACGGCATGACAAAAGTCACTCGTGTTCCGAGTTGTGCGAGTCCTTTTGTTAGGTCGTAGCATGCAGTTCCAAGTCCTCCTGATTTGTACGGAGGGAATTCCCACCCTAACATCAAGACGCGAGGTTTCATGCGCTCCTCCGTAATCGCAGCCGTACGTCTTTTTCAGCTTCTTTTTTGCGGTAAATTTTCACGTATGAAGAAACAAATACGGGCTCGATTTTTCCGGTGCCAATCAGATAAATCAGGTGTAAGTCGACGGTTCGCCAGGTGAGGCCGGTCGTGGATGCGAGTTGGTTGACCGTGCGCTCACCGGTGTCGAATGCGTCGAGGATTAACTGGCGTATCTCAGGGTAGGTTTTCCTCTTTTTCCGTATCACAATACACTCACGGGGGCAAAAAGAGAGGGCGGCTATTTAAAGGTTATGCTTAAAGTAGCTATATCATCTATTCATCATAAGCATAAGTTATGCCTAAAATGAAGCAGAGCATTTTTGTAGGCCTCGCACGCAGTTCGCATATGGATTGGCTCAAGCAGTACGAGTCGTGTATGGCGCAGGCGGGTTTTGCGCACGTGATGACTGAAAAAGTGTTCGGACAGCTGCCAAGCGGGCAAGTTGTGCCTTTTTCGCTTGATGAAATTTTTCTTGATGATTTAGCGGGTGCGCAAACGGATGATTTTGAGAACGCAGTATATCGCAAAAAGAAAGGGGTGTGTCTTGCAAGCGATGGTGAGCCGTTTTTTGAACAATATGTTGAGCTGCGCGTGTTTGACCTCGATCGTTTGCGCGGGCTTTATGTTGCGCGCATGAGAACGTTTAACGAGGAGTCTGAGTTGTCGTGGGTTCTGTCGGGGGAAGAAGCGCAGGTTCGAGCAGTTCAAGTTCAAGACGTTGATTGGGCGGTGATTGATACGGTGTCTCGGGAGCGGTATTCTCCTCAATTTGTGGTTGATCAGTTGGTGCGCTTGCTTGGCGCTTTTTACGGGAATGTTGAGCCGCGTGCGTGATGTATTTGACTGCGATTTCTTCGTTGTCATCGAGGACGGCAAGCAGCGATTCTATGGTCCTTGCAGGTGTCTCATAGATGAGCTTTCGAAATCCAATGAGGTGGTATGTTTTTTTGGGAAGCCATTCTAAAAACTGATTTTCGATGATGAGTTCAATCCATTGTGCATTCGGTTTTATTTTGTCACCGATGGTGTACCTGGTCGGTTGGTCGTCGAGAAGATGATGATACTCGACAGATTTGCAAGAAAGTTCAACAAGGTGTGATTCAATGCTGCCGTCTTTCATAGGTGCCCATGAGTTCTGCTTGTGCGATGATGTGTCCTTTCATTGCGAAAAGAACTTCTTCCTTTGTTGCTCCTTCAGTAAGCGGCAGCATACAGTCAAGTGCGAAGACTTTGTAGAAGTAGCGGTGTTTTTTGTCAGGCGGGCAGGGTCCAATGTATTCGTTTTTTCCCGCGCTGTTTTTGCCGTGCACGCCAAGCGAGCCGTCAATCACTTTTGTCGTTTGCGGGATGTTGAATAAGACCCAGTGGTCAAACACGTTCATTTTGTATTTGAGTTTGACGAATTCAGGAATGTCTGGGTCGTCCATGATGAGCGTGATTGATTTGGCGTTGGGTGGAACCTCAGTTATCGTGACGGGTGTCGCCTTATTTGTTCCGTCACAAGTGTATTGGGAGGGTATTTCTTTACTTTGTTGAAAAATGCTGGTTATCTTCATGTGCTTCAAAAATCCGCTTTGCTTTATCAACCTAACCGACGCTGAACTATATATTTTATATAATGGTCATTTCCTTGCAAAAAGAGTGAGTAATCATGTTAGATGAGCAAGTAGAGTCATTGTTGGCAAAGTATGAGGATAAGCTTTCTTTTGAGGGCAAAACTGCGTTTATCGCGCAGTGCGTTCGCAAGGGGTATGTGCGAAATCCTGAATATGCTGAATTGTCTGCTGCATACTTCCAAGACCGCAGGCTTGAGGATTCAGCAATCGTGCTCGGTTCGGGGCGTAGGGAAGTTTCTGTTGCGCACGCAGTTGCTCAAAAATACAAGCCGAAGCAAAGACTTGTTCAAAAAAGAAGTTATCGTGATGCAGACAGGCACGTTGATGATTGCGTACGCGAGGGTCTTTTTGCGTCTGCCGCAGTTGCAGCAGAAAGTCAAGATAGGCAAGATGATATGCGCATGTATCAGGAGCTTAATGATTTTTTAGTGTACGGTCCGTATCCTGAGCTTGATGTGGGGCTTCTTTTTGAGGCGGCCAGTGCTGCTGATTCAGAAAGGCAGTATAGGTGCGAGACAAATACGCTGAGCAGGAGCGATGAATTGGGTCTCATTCAAAACGCAAAATACTTGCGAAGTTTGGGCGAGTTATTGCTCAAAATTAGGACGATGAATTACGAGCTTCAGGATTTAGCGTAATCCTTAAGCACGTCGCGAACCGTCAAAATCCCAACTGCCTTGTCATTTTTTACGAGCACAATTGAAGAGACTCCTTCGGCGCACATTTGTTCAACTGCGTTGGGAATGGTCGTTTCAGATTTCGTGCAGCAGTTGTTCTTTTTGCTCATGAAATTTTTCACCGGTAAAGAAAGCAGGCTCGTCTTCTCTCCACCGCTGTATCCTGTTCGTTTGCCGCCTTGGTGGCTTGCTGCGGATGAAATGCGCATGGAGGGTGCGTTCCAAAGCTGGTTGTTGCCTAAAATGTCTGACATGCCAACCATTCCTAAAAGCGCGCCTGTTTTGTCGACGACAGGCAAGTGGTCGATTCCTGCTTTGCTAATGAGTAATATTGCTTTTCCAACGGAGTCTTCGGGTCCGCACGTCACTAATTTCATGCTTGCGAGTTTTGAACACGCAACTCCTTTGTACTCTCTATTGAGTGCGACGACGAGGTCGTTTGCGCGCACAACGCCTAAGACTCCTTTTTTCTTGTCAATAACGGGGAGCATGTTGGTTCCTGCGCTGGTGAATGCTTTTGCCATTTTGGAAAAGTCGTCTTCAGGCGAGAGTGTGGGGACATAGAATGGTGTTTTTCCTTTGCTGCGTTTTTCTGCCGCGTTTTTGACTTTCATCGTGTTCGCGTCGATGTGTGAATTTGCAAGGAAGTGTTTTTCGACAACTCCTGCGTATTTCGTTCCATCAAACACGAGTGCTGCGCTGTGACCGCTGGTTTTGAGCGCGCCTAAGAGTTTTGCGACGGTGTCGTCGAGTCCGATGCGTGCGTAATTTTTCGAGAGGAGTTCTGCTGCGGTTGTCATAGTAATCACCTTTTGTGAGGAGGGCGGTGGTTGTTCTTTTTAATGGTTGCGAGTTAACTATTTATATCGTCTCGCGCTTGTCTTGGTATGCAGTCATATCACTCGCTTTCTGCAAAAGAGGTGTTTGCGCGGCTTGAAGCGTCGCAGAATGGTCTTTCATCGAAGGAAGCAGAGGAACGTTTGAAGATTCATGGGCATAATAAATTGCGCGAGGTGGAAAAGGCAAGTCCTGTTCTTATTTTTCTGAACCAGTTCAAGAGTCCGATTGTGTGGGTGTTGCTTGTTGCAATGGCAATCGGGCTGATTGTTGGTGAAACGGTTGATGTTGCAGTGATAGGCGTGATCGTCCTTCTTAATGCAGTTCTTGGTTTTGTTCAAGAGTTCAGGGCGGAGCGCGCAATTGATGCGTTAAAGAAGATGGTTTCTCAGCGAGCCGTTGTGCTGCGTGATGGTGTGTTAAAGGAAATTCCGGCAGAGCAGGTGGTTCCGGGTGATGTGTTGGTTGTTGAGGCAGGCATGCGTGTTGCGGCTGATGCGTACCTGATTGACGTTTTTGAGTTAAAGACGCAGGAGAGTGCGCTGACAGGAGAAAGTGCTTCGATAGCGAAGCATGCTTCAATTCTTGATGAATCTGCGGGGGTTGCTGATAGGAAGAACGTAATTTTTGCAGGAACTGATGTGGTTGCGGGTCGTGCACGAGCAGTGGTCATTGCGACAGGGATGCATTCCGAGTTCGGGAAGATTGCGCACTTGTTGAGTGGTGAGCGTGACAGTGAGACTCCGTTGCAAAAACAGTTGAGTCATTTGAGCGTGCAGATAGGAGTAGTTGTGGGTGTTGTTGCAGTGCTTGTTTTTGCGGCAGGGGTCTTAAAGGGCGGGGACGCGACTGTTTGGTTGTTGACCGCGCTTGCGCTTGCTGTTGCGGCGATTCCTGAGGGGTTGCCTGCGGTCGTGACGGTGGGTTTGAGTATTGGCGTTCAGCGAATGGCGAAGAAGAACGCGTTGATTCGTCATCTTCCGAGTGCGGAAACGTTAGGCGCGTGTACAGTCATTTGTGCGGATAAGACGGGTACGATGACGAAAAACGAGATGACGGTGCGGAAGCTTTTTGTGAACAACACAGTGGTCGAGGTTTCCGGCGCGGGTTACAATCCTGCGGGTGATTTTTCTCATGATGCAAAATCATTCGATCTTCTTTTGAAAATTGGCGCGTTAAACAATACTGCTGAGGTGCGTCAAGAGGGTGAGAGTTGGAAGGTGGTGGGTGACCCAACCGAGGGCGCGCTTGTCGTGCTTGCAAAGAAGGGCGGGTTGGATGTTGAGGAACTGCGCGCGTTTTATCCAAAAGTTGATGAGATTCCGTTTTCAAGCGAGCGGAAGCGGATGACGACTGTCCATAAGATTAACCAGAAGTCAAGAGGGTGGTCGGGTTTGGTGTGCGCAAAGGGTGCTCCTGAAGTAATGTTGAGTTTATGCGCGCAGGTGTTGGTAAACGGTCGTGTGGTTCGTCTTTCAAAGAGTGAAAAAGAGAAAATTCTGGAGCAAAACGCGGCGTTTGCAAGGAAGGGCTTGCGCGTGCTTGGGTTTGCGTATAAAGAAATAGTGAAGGTGGGTGCGAAAAAAGAGTACGAGCAGGACTTGATTTTTGTCGGATTGCAGGCGATGATTGACCCTGCGCGGCCTGAAGTGAAAGACGCAGTTGCGAAGTGTAAGTCTGCGGGAATTCGGGTGGTCATGATTACGGGTGATAACGCGCTGACTGCGGAAGCGATTGCACGAGAGGTTGGTATTTTAGGGAAAGTGGTTTCAGGTTTTGACATCAAGCAGGGGGATTGGGTGCAAGAGGTCGAAAGTATTGGTGTGTACGCGCGTGTTGACCCAAAAGATAAGTTGATGATTGTGGATGCGCTTAAAAAAAGAGGGCACGTGGTTGCAATGACAGGGGATGGGGTAAATGATGCTCCTGCGTTAAAGCGCGCGGCTTTGGGTGTTGCGATGGGGGTGTCAGGGACGGATGTTGCGCGGGAGGCGGGGGCGATGGTGCTTGCGGATGACAATTTTGCGAGTATTGTGCGCGCGGTTGAGGAGGGGCGGCGTATTTTTGATAACATTCAGAAGTATGTTGCGTATTTGTTCTCGGGAAACATTGCAGAGGTGCTCATTATTGTTTCTTCTATTTTGCTTGGTCTTCCGTTGCCGCTTATTGCGATTCAGATTCTTTGGATTAATTTGGTGACGGATGGGCTTCCGGCGCTTGCGCTTACTGCTGAACCGCTTGAGGGTGATGTCATGCAAAGAAAGCCGCGTGACCCGAAGTCAAGTATTCTTTCAGGGCTTGGTCCGTATGTGGTTGTGTATCCGTTGATTGCGGTTATTGGGACGTTGTGGCTTTTTGATTCGTTTATATCGGTGAGTGTGGAGAAGGCGCAGACGGTCGCATTTTCAAGTATTGTCTTGTTCGAATTGTTTCAGGCGATAAGCTGTAAGTCGGTGCGTAGGCCCGTATTTTTGGTCGGGTTGTTCAAGAATAAATGGTTGTGGGTTGCCGTTCTTAGTTCGTTTGCGCTGCAACTCGCGCTCGTGAGTGTTCCGGCGTTGCAGCGGCTTTTCCACGTGACTGCGCTCTCGTTAAATGAGTGGTTGCTCATCATGGGGGTTGCATTCGTAGGATTTGTCTATTTGGAGATGCATAAGTTCTTGCGTGGAAAAAGTTACTAGAACGCTAACAAGTAGAAATCTAAAAAAAGAAAACTTACTTGCGCTTGTTTTTCTTGCGCGCGTTGCTTGCGTTGTTTCGCAGGCTTTCAAGTTCTGCTTTGAGGTCTCGAATGTCTTCTTCAATGTCGTAGGTTTCAATTGAGTAGAGTGAGCGTCCGCCGTTGTAGGTGACGATTGTGATTCCTGCGACGTTGATGAGGAGTGCGATGCTGCCGATGAGTGCGTCGTGTGTTCGTACATACATCCAAATTAAATCGACAAGTCCGAGTGCGAAGAAGACTAAGCTCAGTTGTTCTGCCCATTTTTCTTCAATCCAAAATCCTAAGAGGATGAGTCCGTATAAAAATGCACCAATTGCGAGGATTGCGAAGTGTGCTCCTGCAGGTCCGGTGAGTCTTATCTGGAATGCAAGGGCAAGAAGGAGGCTTGCGCCGAGGAGAGTAACGGTGAGGAGTGTTTTGGTTTGGTCGTTCATAAGGTGAACATGCCAAGAAACCATTAATATGTTTTTCTATTCTGGAGGAGTGACAATATTCAGGAGATTGCGCGAAGGCGTCTGCTTGGCGAACCGTGGTGTTGAGCGATGACTTGTCGGATGCGAAGTGAGAATCGTAAATCAGTGTCTGAACTCAGAAGATAAACTGCTTTGTCGCGGGGGTAATCCGGAATGTAGCTCGCCATCGTGACTGCCGAGTCGGTGTCTTGGGATCGCAAATCAACGCGGAAGCGTTGATAACATTGAGCAATTGCTGCATCTTTTCGGTCGTTAAATGTCGGGTCGTGGAGGTATCCGAGCATGCGTAACAGTATTGAGTCCATGACGTGCCTGGTTTCGGTTTTGAGGTGTTCGATGGTGTTTTTTCGTGCGCCAAAGAGGGTGAGTGATGCGCGTGCGTACTCTCCGAGTTTTTCAGCAGCAGTCGTGCAGTATGCATGCAAAAGTGTGTGTTGTGTGTCGGTTATGAATTCTAAATTTGCGCGTTCTACGGGGCTCATTCGGGAGTCTTCGCTCACAACTTCGTGGAGGCGGTCGTAGGCGTCTTTTCCGCGTCCGCGAAGGTCAGCAAGCGTTAAAACGTTGCCATTTCTCGCGTGAAATTGAGAGAGCGAGGCAAGTGAGTCGTAGAGTGCGGGAAATTGCGCGTGCAGTCTGGTGTATGTTTGTACTTTTGGAAGAATGGTGCTGATTGTTCCAAGAATCATTTTTTCTTCATCAAATTCGGGAAATGTGGTGACGTCGGTGATTTTGTTTTCGATGAGCGAGATGAGGCAGGTTCCGTTTGTTGCGATGCGCGGCAAATCGCGCGTGTCTGAACCTCCCGGCCGCGTGTTGTTTGTTTTGCCGTCTCGTTCTATTTGGTGGTTTATTTCGTTGACGACGTGTTGTTCTAAAATGATGGTTCCGCCCGAGTCTAAATAGCTGCGAAGAATTGCAGGGCCTAGTTGCGGGTAGGCGAGTGCGGAGGTATCAAAGACAAGGACGCTCCCTTGTGCCTTGACGCGTTCAAGGGTGAAGTGGCGTGCTTCTTGATAGAGGACGTTTTCTACCGGGTACATTTTACTCACTATTGACTTGCGCCCGAAGAACGCTTTATTAAGCTTCTGCAAAACGGCGAGCAAAATCCTTAAATACTTTGGGAAGGCGTTTGAAAAAGTATGTATGATGTTGTTATTGTGGGTGCAGGTTCAGCGGGTCTGACTGCGGCGATTTATGCGGGAAGAAAGAAGCTAAAGGCAGTGTTAATCACCGGTCCAAATATCGGCGGCGAAACAAATTCAACAAATGACATTCAAAACTATCCGGGCTACGAGGGTCCGGGTCCTGAGTTGATGAAGAAGTTTTGGGCGCAGGCAAAGAAGTGGGGAATTGAGATTAAGGAAGCAAGAGTGCAAAAGATTCACAAATCAACAGATTTCGAGCTTCATCTTGATAATGAAGAAAAAGTCATGAGCAAATCAGTCATTCTTTGTTATGGTCGTGAGCGTCGAAAGTTAAACATTCCAGGTGAGGACAAGTTTTTCGGCCGCGGTCTCTCAACGTGCACAACCTGCGACGCTCCGCTATTCCCAAATAAGGAAACAGTTGTTATCGGTGGTGGCAACAGCGCAGTTGAAGGCGCGCTTGAACTTTCGCGCATTGCAAAAAAAGTGTACCTCGTTCACCGCCGTGACCAGTTTAGAGCAGACGAGGTGACGGTTGAGAAAGCAAGAGCTGATCCAAAAATCGAAATCATTTTGAACGCGGTTCCGATAGAAATCAAGGGTGAGAAATTCGTCAAGTCCTTAATCGTTGAAGACGCGAAGTCAAAAGCAAAGCGTGAACTGTCTGTTCAGGGCATTTTCTCAGAAATCGGTTGGGAGACGCATACGGACATGATTAGGGGTCTCGTAGAAACAAACGCAGTGGGTGAAATCATTATCGATGCGCATTGCCGCACAAAAACTGCGGGTCTTTACGCGTGCGGTGACTTAACAAGCATTCCCTACAAGCAGACGGTTATTAGTGCAGGCCACGGTGCAATTGCCGCATTAGAAGCGTACAAATTTGTGACGGGTGGCGTTGGGCATTAGGGTCGTTCATAAAGCAGCCAGCCAAACGTTCCTCTGAGCCATCTCGTAACCGGGTTGTATTTGCGTGGCGGTGTGATTCCTCTGAGTCGGCGCGCGATTTCTTGAGGGGTGGTGAGTGTTTCCTTTAAGGCGTAGGGTGGTCTAGTTTCTGGGATGATAATTGAGATTTCTTGGCGTGCAAGGTCGGGTGCCGAATCAAGTGCGTCTTCGAGCAAGTCGATGAGTTCTGCGCGCTGCGCGCGGAAGTGTCCTGAGTCGAGTTCAAAGATTTGGTGGTTTTCGGTGAGGACGTATCGTGTTCCAAGCAGGTGGCTGGCGGCGACGTAGTATGAGATTCCAAACGTGTCGCGTCTCCAGTCTTGTGTTTCAAGGGCGAATTCGCAGCGTCTTACTTCTTGTTCGAAGAGTGCTGAGCGTTCGGTGCAGTCTTGCCTGCAGGGTCCCGAGCACCCGCTTGCAAGTAGTGCGGTTCCTGCAGCAAGGGAGTAAAGTGTTTTCATATGTTGGTTTTTTGTCTCAGAATTTTAAAGTTTAATGACACATTTGTTGGCGGCACAAGTAATTCATATAGAAAACAGCCGACTGATGTTTGTTGGACATAACTTTCTCGGGTCTTATTTATGTCCGGCATTACATTTGTCGTACCTATCTCTTTTATACTAAAAACGCGTCAGTAATGGTAATGAAACGCGCATACGACTTGTTCAAGCTCACAGCGGCGGTCGCGTTGTTCCTTCTTTTCCTTTTGACCGTTGACGCAAAGTTCTCCGAGTCTTGCCAGTGCTATCTTCTGCCTGCCTGCGAGTTTGATGAGGATGGTATCAGCTATCGTTTTAGACAGTGCCGCGGCAGCTGTGCGGCATACAGCGGCTGGACTGAGAATTACGGGTGCGGTGTTAATCGTTCGCGGCAATGAAAGTTCTCGTTATCTCACTTGTCGCACTAGTCGCTCTGCTCGCAGTGGTGGTTCTTGCAGACCAAATGAGTAATTGTCGTTGCTTTTTCACCGGCCCGTGCATTCAGGCGGAAGACGGAACCTGGGTGCGGTATTATCAGTGCACGTCAAGCTGTTATGCGTACAGCGGTTACGAGCGCTATCATACGTGTGGTGTTAAGGGTTACGAGCCGCGTGAACTGTTTCAGGAGAACGAGTAGTTTTCTTTGAGGATGCGGATGACTCGTCTGCCTTGTGGGCGAAATGCGTTGTAAAACCAGCTCGTATCTCGCAAGTGGATGTGGTGGTCTTGGAATTCTTCGACGCTTCTGCTCCGCTGGAGAAGTCCTGAGAGTTGAAAATAGGTGACGGGAAGGAGAGGCATAGCGTACGCAGGGGTTGCTTGGAGTGCAACACTAAGCGTTCCGCTGATTCCTAATTTGTCGTAGAGCGTCTCTTGCATTGTTTAGAATTCTTCAGCCGTTAATTCTTTGAGCAAGCCTTTGCGTCGTAAGAGTTCAACTTGCATTGGTTTATACTTGAAGATGACGTCGCCTTTTTCGTCGCCGCCGTTTTCCCACGGCTCAATAAGCAAAATGTCATTGTCGCGAACCCACAATTTGCGCTTGAGTCGCCCCGGGATGCGGCAGATGCGTGTTTTGCCGTCCATGCACCGCACGCGCATGCGTGAGCCGCCGACGCGTTGTTCGCAGATGCCGAGGATTTGATTTCCGCGCGGGCTAGGCGTGCGCCTGAGCTCTTCCTCTTGCTGCTGCTGTTGCTGCGCAACTTCGTCTTTCTTACTCATGTGGGTCGTTTAACCTATGGTGTGTTTATAAGGCTTTCCGTGAGGGTGAGCGGTCTATCGTCCACTGATTTCGCGTTCTGCGTTTTCAAGGTCACAAATCATGTGATCCATGGTTTGGTATCGTTGTGAGGGAAGTTTTTTAGTCGCACGCATAATCAAGTTTGCCAATGCAGGGGGGATGTTTGGATTTTTTGTGCGGGGGTCAGGAACAAGTTCGGTGATGTGTTTCATGAGAATTTCTTGCACCGTGGGGGCATCATATGGTACTTCGCCGGTCGCTGCATAGAAGAGAGTGATTCCAAGACAGTAGATGTCAGAGCGGGGGTCGACTTTGAAGCCAAGGGATTGTTCCGGGCTCATGTAAAAGGGAGTTCCAAAGACGACATCTTTGTCTTGTCGTGGCGGTTGTTTTTTGCCGTACTGGATGGCGAGTCCGAAGTCGAGTATTTTTGCAGGTCCTGCGTCGGTCACGAGGATGTTTGCGGGTTTGATGTCTCGATGTGCGATGCCTTGGGTATGGGCGTAGCTGAGCGCTGAGCAGATGTCTTTTGCGATGGTGATTATTTTTTCAGAAGTCACTTTGCTCTCTTGTTTGATGATTCGTTCAAGTGTTTTTCCAGCGAGCGTTTCAAGGATGATGTAGGGGTATCTCCGTTCTTCTGTCAGGAGGACTCCGGAGGCGTGTGCGGTGACGATGTTTGGGTGGTGCAGGCGTGCGAGGCTGATATTTTCGTACATGAATGCTGACCAGTCTGCAGAGTCATTTGGTGAATAGGTGAACGTGATGCTTGCTGGTTTTTTCTCTGTTACTCTTTCTGCGTCGTACAGGGAACCGTAGATTTTCGCAGCGAGTTCAGGGTGTTCAAAAAGAGGGTGTATGGTGCTGTTCGGACCGCGAAATATCGGCGGACAAAGGGGAGTTTCAGTCGTGATGAGGTGCGGCGTTCTTGCTGCGTAAGGAAGGACGATTGAAGGAGAAGTCATGTGTTTATTTGATGCTCAAATTGTACGTCGCATTGAGCTTTGCAAATCGTCTTCCCATTGCTTTGCACGCAAGTGCGTATTCGCGTTTGTGATTTTTGAATTTGCCCTTCGCATGCTCAGTTGCGTGATGTATGAGCGTTTGCTTGTTGCTCAAAAGGAAATGCACATATCGGTAGGCGAGTTTCACTTTGTCAGTCCAGCTTCGTTTTGCCGGATTAAATGAGTCTCGAAGGATGCTGAACTGTCCGTACATGCGCGCAGTATTTTCTCGTGAAAGGTACACGTTCAGGTCAAATCGTTTGAAGTGATGCAAAGCGGTGATGATTTCATTTTCCTTTCCGCCAAAAAATGTTGCGAGGTGATATGCAATTTTGACGATGTGTCGGTCCTTCAATCTTTTTTTTGCCTGTTCTGCGATCAAAACGGTTGCCGGTTCTGCTTCGGCAAATGCGCAGGTCATGACGTGGTCTAAAAAGTAGTGGCCTTCGCCTTCAAAGCTGTGTCCATTATACTTCTTCAAAATTCGTTCCGCGTGTTTTGTGTTTGGCTCAACGTAGTGTCGGTCGATTGTCTTGTCCAATTCTTCATGCATAATCATGCCGATCGCGATTGGCGAGTATTTCGGATCGACTCGAAGCAAATACTGCAGGAACGCTTCTCCTTTCCAGTGAAGGCCTAAAACAACGCCCATCTCCTCTAAGTCAGTAAGCACTGACCCGATGGTCACGAGCGCAAATTGCAGGCTATGTCTTCGGAGTTTAAACTGGTCGAAGAGTTTTTTACAACTATCGATGTGTAATATTGGTGCTGGCATTCCTATAGTCCCCACTAGACAAATGGCCAAACAGCCTTTATAAAGCTTTCGTCAAATATCGTCGATATATGCTGAAAGAATCATTCGTCTGGCTGCCGAAGGTGAGAAACCAAACAGAGGCGAAGTGGTGGTCGCAAGGCATTCGTTCTTGGGATGACTTCGCGGGAAAAAATAAAATAGCGGGCCTGAGTGCGGCAAGAAAGGACGCGTATGACTGGCACGTAAAAACGGCAAGGGAAAAAATCAAGCAGGAGGACGCAGAATTTTTTGCAAAGGCGTTTCGCTTAGGCGACCATTGGCGTTTGTTCGATCAGTTTGGCGACCAAGCGGTCTTTTTAGACATCGAAACTGATGGCTATTATGGTGGCGTAACCGTCGTTGGCCTTTCAG
>CAYXXT010000013.1:0-18311 GCA_964469145.1 uncultured Methanosarcinales archaeon
CGTTTGCAATACGCAAGAAGCAGTCCATCTTGAGCGAGTTCATGTGCGTCTTAAACGGCTTCGCTGCAGCGCCGCCATAAATACTGTGAATGATTGGCGTGTCAACTTCGAGGAAATTTCTCTTGTTCAACTCTTGACGCACCGCATCAATGATTTTGGAACGCTGGAAAAACGTTTCTCGCACTTGCGGATTTGCAATAAGGTCAAGATATCTCTGACGGTAACGAATCTCAATATCTTGAAGACCGTGCCATTTCTCAGGAAGCGGCCTTAGACTCTTACAGAGAAGTTCGAATTTCTTGCCCCAAACAGTCACTTCACCTGTCTTCGTCTTGAACATAGTACCCTCGACGCCAAGCCAATCACCCATGTCCATTAACTTGATTTGGTCATAAATTTGCGGAAGGTCATCGAATTTGAAGTAGCACTGGATTTTTCCGTCGCCGTCTAAGAGTTGAAGGAATGTCGCTTTGCCCATTCTGCGCAGTGCGACGATTCTGCCTGCGACCCTAACACTATCTTGCGTGTGCGCTTCCGGTTGGAGCGTTTCGTACTTCTTTTGAAGCTCCTTACTCTTATGTGTCGGATTGTACGAGTACGGATAAGGATTCACGCCCAACTTCAACAAATCCTCGCGCTTCCTTGCACGCTCTGCAATAAGTTCAACTTCAGTAGGCATAACCCGTTAGTGCAGATGAGGGTTTTTAAAGGTTATGTGGTTGAAATGAGACAAATATTTAATCTTCAATCACTTACCAGTGTTGAAGACAAAATACAAGTGAAAAACCACGACCTATTTGACCCCTTTTTAGACACACAAGGGCAGAAAGGTTTAAAAAGCCAACACGGGAATGACCACGAGTGAGTGAACACAGGGGGAATTGTGAGCAACAACGGCAACAATAGTTTGGAGGGTAAAGCAGGCGCGGCAAAACCTGTCGAAAACCAGAACCCACGAATTAGAGTGCTCTACTTGCGCGGTCCAAACACCGACAACCCCGATAATCTGGATCCCCTCAAAGCCCTAAAAAACTACGCAAAAGTAAGTGTGCCCGCAACAGGTCTTGACGCCCTTCTTGAACTCGCATATGTGAGACCTCACCTCGTCCTTGCAGACACGGACTATCGCGTAACCTTTGCATCTGAAAACAGCCTCGTAGACGCTCTTGCAGACGCAACCAGAAGCGAACAAAAACTCAGAGAATACACCGGTGTTGATTTCCTCCAACTCGCATGCAAAAATAAAATTCCCGCAGTACTCTCACCAAACGAGTCACCTCTGCCACTACCCCCCTCAAGAAAACAACAAAAACGGAAAAAAAGTCCAACCACCACTCCCCCCGTGGAACAGAATCTCGTTCTACGCGACACACTCCGCGCAATGGGCATACAATATGTCCCCCGATCAAAAGCCAACAACAGAACCCGCCGGGAATTTGAATCGTTCCTCAGAACAACATTTGACCGAATAAGCACGCAACTCAAAAATCCAGACCCTGCAGAAACAGACGTCCTCGATGCGCCATATAATTTCTACGTCCTCCTTGGCTCAACCAGTTCAGGCAAAACAAGAACCATTGAAGCACTCATCGAGTCAGGAGCAGGAAGATTCTGGCAAATTCCAAAAGCAACCAGTCGCCCGCAGCGAAAAACAGACAAAGTCGCAACAGACACCTTTTTCGTCAAGCCGCACTTCTTCGACGAACGCAAAGGTGAATTTGTTGAATATTCACTCTACCAAGAAAGATACGGACTTCCAAAAAACCTCATTGCCACCCGTCTGCATGACACGAATATCCTCTTTGGCACTGCAAGTGTCAACGTTGTTACTGGTCTTACTGATGCATTCAATGGTAAAATCGTTCCCATCTTGCTTTACCCTCCCCGTGCGTTTGTAGAAGCAAGAGTTGCCGCAACCCCTGAAAAAGAAGACCGCGTTGCAGAAGTCATAAACCAATACCACTCATTTGATGAACTCACATCCACCGACGGAGTCAGGTACTTCATCAGATTCAGCCCGGAAAACATGCACAAATCTCCAAACGGCGGCGCACGACTGCCCGGAGAAAACATCTACGATGAGAAGACACAAACATCAGTCGACGAAGTCATTATGACTCGCGTCAGAAGCATCATCCTCGTCGAAGACGAACTGCGAAAACGCGCTGCCGAAAAGAAAATAGACATCAGCACGAACCAAGCATTTTACAATATGTGGGCCGACCGTTTCGTCGAACACATCTTCCCGCGCCTCACCGGATTCGAAGACCTTGAAAGACGAGTGAACAACGGAGAATCCGTGAAACTCTTCGAGGTGGACAATCCCGCAGACGTTGAACGATATACCAAATGGATTAGCGACATGGGCTGCGACATTTCAAGAGGTAAAATCAAAGAAATCCTTCCCCGAGAAGTCGTCGCAGCAGGAAGATCATACGGCATCGGATATATTTTCCTTAACCCTCCAGGAACACTCAAATACCTCTTCGGCACAGAAGGCGACTTGGTTCGCTCACTCTTAATGCGCGCGCTCAAACCAATGTTTCCCTATACCGTCAGAGCTGATGACAAAGCGCACAACTATGAAGCCCACTCGAACTTTGCATACGTCAGGTCACGAGACGGACCGAAAATCGATGACTTGTTCCAATACCGAATCACCGACCAAGACGACATCAACACCCGCGACGTGCCCCCTCAAAAATGGCCACTACGCGGAATCGCAATAGGATTTTCCGCAACTAAAAATCTCGAACCAGTAGACCCTGCAGAACACTACTATATGCGGCAAGAAAACTACGACTCAATGGTCTACCGAGAGACGAAACTTGAAAATGGAAGCACCCCTCAGCGAAATCTACTTCCCCCGCACGGACTTTTGAGCACGAGTATTGACCAACCTGAACCTAAAATTCAAGAGCCGCCCGCGCTCCAGTAATATCAACAATAGATTCTAAGCACGTTGCAAGCTTACTCACCATCGTCACTTCGTGCGGGTTAATCTTTTTCTCAAGCAGCGTGTCTAATTCTGACTTGATTGTTTCCTTATTCTCGCTCATCTTTCGCGCTTTATCCAAATTGAAACGATAGAATATCTCATAATAGAGCTGTATTTGCTGGTCAATTAACTCCATAAAACGGTACGCGTCAGGCGAGATCTTCTTATTATACCTCAGAAAGTCACGCGCACAATACTTAATAGAACCACTCACGAGCCAAAGCGTTGAAATGATGTGGTATATCACCGTCATCTTGTTCGCTTCCAAGTGATTCTTCTGGTTCAGCATACGCAAACAGAGATTAATGAACTTTGTCACGCTGAAATGCTTCTCCTCAATCGTTTCAACGAGCACACGGTCGTTGTTTTTTACACCCATAAGCAAATCTTTACTCATATCGGTGAGCAAAATGAAACTTCTGCGGAGCACGTTATCAAACTCCTTCTCATTAATGTCTGACACGCCCTTTAACAAACAGAAGTTTTCTCTTTGCTGGATGATTTCTAAACCAGGCAAACGATTTGCCTCCTCGTGAATAACCGAGATAATCTTCTTTGAATCACCCGTTCGATAGTGCGTGGTTACTTGTTTACTGAAATTAACCTTAATCGTATTCACACCACGCCGATACACGTTGCGTAATGTGTGAAGAATAGAGGACCTATCGAGATTGCTCACGTCAATTTCAATTTCGCTTATCTCAGGAACACGGCTTGTTCGGATAACAAGTTTATCAGATTGCGGCTCGACATCCAATTCGTCGCCCTTCTTGATACCATATTGCAAACACCATTTTCTTGGCAACGAAATGAGCTGCGTTGACTCTGCAATTTGAATGACTTTACGTTTCATAATCCCACCTGCCCCGATTATATATTGCACTATCAGTTAATGATATATAAGCTTTTCCCAAAAATATAAGGACTGCATTAAATTAATAGATTTATTCCAAACTATATAACTATTATAATCCTTTAGGACAAAATATAAATGAAATCCGAATATTTTACAAAACCAGTGGTAAACTCGGGGGTGAGAACCATGCAGGACAGCGATGCGAAAAACTTCCACAGCGGGCTTGCAGTGGAAGACAACGAAAACATTTGGGATGACGGCGACGAGGGATGGGACCTCAAACACGACTGGGAACGCGGGTTTGAAATGGGCGCAGAACTCGCATCAGACGAACTGTGCATTGCAGGGGAGGATGACTAAGATGGAACAAGAACTGCTTTTTGACGACGACTTAGAAGACATCTAATAGTCTTCACTCACTACGACAAATCCGGCGGCTCCTCCGTGGACCGCCGGGTTCTTTTTTTTCAATGTTCGTCTTCTCTTGGAATTGCGCCAGTCACTTTTGTCACTGCTCTTTCTAACAGGCGCCAAAAATTGAGCGTGTTCAGCATCGGGTTTAGCCAACCAGTCGTAATGCAATAGCTCTTAACATACGGCGGAGTGTGATGACGCTGATGGTCGTTTCGCACGAGCAAAATTCGTGACTTCTGCAAAAACCGAATTACTACAGGCGGCCTTGCCATGTGCGCGTACTTGTGCGCCTGATTTGTCAATAAAATTGCGAGAGAAAATGTGAAGACACCTACTGCAACAGGACCTGAAATGCCCATTAAAAGAGCAATAACGAGCAACGGAACAAGACCAAAACACGCATCGCCATTCGTCTCAAAAAAGTCGTGCTCGAGAATACCGAGCGGCGTCTTGTGATGGTCACGAAAACTCTTGAGAATTGCAGGACCAACAATCGGCCAAGTCTGCTTCCCCCAAGTATCCGCACCCCAATGGAAGATGCCTGATGCCAAATCAGCAGCAAGAATACCAATAAAAAAGGCGCCAATTGCCGCCCAAAAGTCGAGTTTAAACGAGTCAATAAGCGTTGGAAATAGCAAGAGAAGAAAGATAACCGTTGCAATCGTGCACACTACTTGCAGAAAGTATTGAACCTTCTGAAATTTAGTCATAACCATTTTGATACCTTTCCGAAATTAAGCACTTCATGCGAGTCTTCATTCACAATAAAAACCTCGCCCTTTTTCAAATTCGGAAGAAGCGGACTCAATAAATTTCCTTCTAAAATGTCAGTACCCTTTGTGAGCGGGTTAAATGACGGTTGAACGATGACTGTACTTCGCTTGTACGTTGTTTTCACAAAACACTTGAACTTTTCCGACTTTGCCTTTTCCCTTAACACAATCGCAGGATGTTCGTGACCCATCAGAATTATTTTGCCGAGTTTCTTTGGAACCTCGTCACCGTGCACTATCTGAACGCCATCCTCGACAACTTCCGGGAACTCTTTGATATTGAGCTTTCGCGCAAGCGGTCCGAAAATCGTGTCGTGATTGCCCTTCACCGCAATAACTTCCGCTTGCTTCTTCTTGAAAAATTCCACAAGCCTTGTCACTTCGCGCCATTCTTGATTCGAAATCCTCCCAAACTCGTGCTTCACGTCACCATTTAAGATAACTCGCTCTATTCTTGCGTGCTTGAACATCCAATCCAATCTCGCAATCATATCTTTAAACTGAACCCTTGGAACTAAAACGCCCTGCTTTCCTAACGCCTCCTCAAAACCAATGTGCAGGTCGCAAATGACGAGTGTTTTTGACGCTTTGAGATAAGTACAGCAATCAATCGCGAAAACACCCTTGATAAGTTCAAGCATGTACACTTTATCTCGGAAAACCTTAAAAGGCTTTCTTCGCTTTTTCTTTCCATGCGCATCGTTTCTCTTGCACCAAGCTGCACCGAAATTTTGTTTGCTCTTGGCATGGAAGATTCTGTTCTTGGCGTCACCAAATACTGCGACTACCCTCCCGCTGCCGAGTTGAAACCGAAAATGGGCGGATGGATGGACATCGACTTTGAACGCGTCCTTGCTTTGAAGCCCGACTTGGTTTTGACGAGCACGGTTGTTCAGCAAAAAGTGTTCGAGCAAGGACGCGCGCTTGGGCTCAACATGATGCACACTGACCCGCGGTCGCTCACCGACATCTTTGAAAACATTTTATCCATTGGCGAAGCAGTCAGATGCATCGAACAAGCAGAACAAATAGTCTTAGAAATGGGCGAAGAAGCAGACGAGATAAAAAGCAAAACGGAACACTTGCCGCGAAAAAAAGTGTACGTCGAAGAATGGCCAATGACGGTTAGCGGGAATTGGGTTCCCGAATTGTTAGAAATTGCCGGCGCAGTTGGATTCGCGCAAAGCGGAGAGCTCAGCAGACCAACAACGCTTCCTGAAATTTCATCATTTGACCCTGATGTGATTATTGCGAGCTGGTGCGGGTTTGGCACACGCGTGAAATTGGAGAAGATAACTGAACGACCCGGTTTTTCAAACATGCGCGCAGTCCGCGAGAAAAAAGTAGTTGTTCTTGATGACACCCTGCTTAATCGACCCGGACCGCGAATACTTTCCGGTGCAGCAGCAATTACGCGCATTTTGCACCAAATTTAAGGAATTGATGGCTTCTTTATAAACGAGCATTTATAATTTATAGAAACGCTTTTAAAGCAATGTGAAACGAGAGTCACCATGACACAGCCATCAGGCAGTTATCGCAACAACACCTTCAAAATGAGCCTCACTGAAGCCGTTCGCGCGCATGTAAACCACGAACTCCCTGACGCAATCAAACAATACACCGCCGCCCTCAGTGGAGCAAACAACGGACACGCATACTTGGCGCACGCAATCGCATTCCTTCAAAGCCAAGCAGCAGGCAAAGTAAAGAGACTACCATTTAGCGAAGCAGTCAGAAACGCAGACAAATTAGGATTCTCAACAGAACTCGATGGAATCTCACGCATCATCGAAGACCCAAGCGTCCGCACAGTATACGACTCATACCTTAGCGCGGCACGAGAATGAACAAGACCGGTAACCAGAAGAATTGCCCGCGGAACTTACGTTGACCCGACACCCACCGGCAGAACTCAACGACCGGTTTGATTTCTGAAACTGAGAACTTCTTTCACTGCCTTTTCTTTATCAAAATCCCTAAACACGACGTGGTTGCCGTTTAGTTGTTCGAACTTCTTTTCTGAATTGATTTCTAAGAATGCTTCTTCAGCGCCTCCGATGTACGCAACTTGATCATTTACGCCGTGAAGAAAAAGAACAGGCGCAGTGATTTTTGGCAAATCTTCCGCCACTAATTGCGAGAACCCATACACCTGCCCAATCGCAGGAAGCGGAAAACTGTAGCCCGTTATATGCTCACTTCTTGCGGAAACATCATCAATTGTTTCACCCAACGATTTACGCTTCGTATACGGAACAATAGCAGATACTTGACCCGTGAACTTACCGGTCGGAAGATAATACGGCTGAATGCTGAACGGTGCACCTACTGCCACGACGCCTCTGATTTTGTGCGTCTCTGCATATCTTAACGTAAATAAAGAACCCATGCTGCTGCCGAGCAAATATTGGCAATCGTTACGCTCTGCAATGTCTTCAACTTGGTTGTACCAATGGTTGACGTTGAAGTTGAGGATTGCACTTGGCACCATGCCGTGGCCATCCAACCTTGGAACGAAAACAGTGTCGTTAAATTTGTTGTTTATTGCTTCGGCAACAATTCTCAGTTCATCAGGCGTTGATGTGTAACCATGCACCATCACCCAGCACGCGCCGCTATCGCCTTGCAACGTATAACCTTCAGCGCCGATGATTACGCCGTTTTGGAACTGCCAGGTTTCAAGGTCTTTTGTATCGATTGCTCCTGCTTGAAGGAAGCCCGTGCTTGTGAATAGAAGAGCGAATGCTAACACAAGAATAACTCCGAGGATGATACGTCCGTTCATACGACGGCGTGCTAAGGGATGGTATTTAAGGGTTAAGAACTTGATGTTCAGAATGAGGATACCCGGATATTGAACTCAAACCCTGCGGGCCGGAGTTCAAATCCGCAGCGCAGAATCAAATGCCCGCGCTCCGCGCTGGCAACTTATGGAGATACCCGGATTTGAACATAGTCCAACCCCTTCGGGCTTGGCCAAGTTCAAATCGGGTTGCAACAAATGAGAACACCGCACTTCGTGCTTTTCTTCTATGGGGATACCCGGATTTGAACTCAAAACGACTGCGGTCGTCTGGAGTTCAAATCACGGCGCGCATAACAAGTTAACAGCACGCCGTGCTTCTCTTCTATGGGGATACCCGGATTTGAACCGGGACAACGTGGTCCCAAACCACGCATCATAACCAAGTTAGACCATATCCCCGTCTACTTTACCCAAAAAGTCCCTTGAATGGTTTATAAATGTTGCTGAGAATTACGACTCGTCCTTAAGCAAGACTATGCAGATGCCTGAGAGCACGAACAACACCGACGTGTTCACCGCCATAGCGTTGAAATCACCCCAGTTGTAATAGAGAAACGGAATCCCTAACAGGTGACCAATCAGCGAAATTGCACCAATTGCAGACACGAGTAGACCGACAATTAAACACACGCCTTCCTGCTTACGCGTTGTAAATGCATACGAAAAACCTCTGCATGCAATAAGCAAGAACGCCACAACCGTGCCAATTGAAGGCCAACCCGGCATCAACCCCCGAGGAATCAATTGCGAATCCTGCATTAATAAACTCTCGAACCCGGTCTGCTTGCCTGTAAACATCGAAAACAAGAATGGACCCATCAAGAAAAGAATCACACTTGAAGCGAAAAAGGCAACAATCATCCGCACATCAGCATCACGCCTCGACAAAAGTGAAACTAACAATATTGCAGTTGCAAGAAATGCAAGTGCGGTCGTAATCTTCATCGTAATCTTGCCCGGAATCCATCCCTTTAACACCTCACTCCCAACCCACCACCCGATAAGATTAAGCACAGCTACCGCCGTAATAAGGAAACACAACACCCCTGCAACAGTTCGCTTATTTTCCACGGTTTTTTTTCACCTCACCCTGCTCTTTTTGCCCGCGCATCGACATCTTTAAACTCATAATCGTCCGATCAAACGCACGAGAAAGACGGCCGATTTCGTCCGTTGATTTTTTGAGTTCATCTGGAACTTCCGCGTCCAATTTGCCCATACTAATCTGTTCAATTGTCTGCGTAATTTGCTCAACTGGCCAAATAACCCGCTTATTGACAAAGAACAATACAAACACAAAACTTAACAAAAGAGTAAAAATGATGGCAAGATACAAATTATGCCCGCGCTCAAGCGAATCTTTTATGGCATCGAAACTCTTACCGCTCTGCTCAATCGATAATAAAGAAATAGCTTCCGCACGCGCACCGCGCTCTTTTTCTAAATCACCATATTTTCCCCGCATAAATGAATCAATAACTTTCTTGCGAGACTCCCCGCCCCCTGCCGCAGCTAAATCATCTGCAAGTCCATTTAACAATAAACGCTCCTCATCGATAATTTGCTGCCGACGCCTCAATAGCGATGCAAGCTCAGGATTTTCAATAACATTAATACGAACACCGCGTAAAATGGCCTCGCGTTCTCTTTGCAACTCATCAAGTTCTCCCAACACCCGCAGCATGTTTGGAACATCATCCACAGCAACCACTGATGACAACTCAGCAAGCAATACAAACATTTCCTCACTGCGAACGCTGATTGCAAGCGCAGTAACAGGAAGAGCAGCACTTGGCTGCGCTTGGTTCAAAACGAGCTCATCCACTCCTCGTATCGTCGTATCGTAAATGAAAAGTCCAATACCTGCGAAAAAAAACGCAAACCCCAGTAACAGTGCCAGCTTTAAACGCAGCCTCATTTTACCCACAAGAGCCGCATTTGGTTTTTAAATGTTGGTTGCTCTCACTGAGTGAGCACACTCTACCCAATCAAAGACATAACCTGCGCAGCAACACTTGGAACGTCCTCTTGCTTCACCTGCATGAACCATTTCTGGTGCGGGTAGACCACAACTGTTGCTCCAACAGGATTACAGAAGCCAAGACACTTCGATTTACTAACCCAAATCTTGCCCTGCAAGTTTTCTTTGTTCACCCAGTCTTTAAGTGCTTGGACAACCTCTTCACCGCCCACTCTTTGGCAGCAGTTGCGGTGCAGGTCATCTCTTACGTTCACGCAAACAAAAATGTGCGCCTTTGGACCGAAATGCTCACGCGTTTCCATGCTGCCTTCTCTTCACCATGCTTGCAAACTTCTTCGCCTCGTGTACTCCCTGAATCGTCTTTTGTTTTTCTTTTGTGAATATGCGAACGTCTCCGTAACGAAACATTCGGCTGAAGTGAGAATCAATTGATGCGACGTCTTGCATCACTGTAAATGAAGTAAACGCAGATTGTTTCATTGGTGCGTGAACGTCAACTCCATCTTTTGTGATGATTACCGAATTCAGTTGAATGAGCAGTTCGAGCGCGATGAAGCCAATCGCAGCGATGAGACCGCAAATAAATGCCGCGCCGTCCCTGCCCGCGTCGCGCAAATACATCCACGCGAACGCAGAAACTAGAACTACTCCGTACTGCCACGAATAATAATAGCGGGAACGGCGAAAACGCATACGATAAGAACGAATGACGCGTTATAAAAAACTATTGCTTGAACTCACTATTGTTCAAAGAGTGCCTTGGTGATTATTGTTGCGTAGCTGCCTTTTGGAAGGCCGAATGTTAAAACCACTTTCAACTTACCCGTGCAGCGCTCATCTTCAAAAGACTCGACCGTCAAGTCTGTTGGGTGCAACCGAACATGACGCTCCCGCGCAACAAACGTGTGCTCGTCTGTAAAAAAGTCAACAAGCTGCACCCCTTCAGTCTTCAGCACATGCTTAATCATGTCACCGTCCTCGCCCTTAGTTGCCATGTCACCTGCAACCATTGGGAAACTCCTCGCTTCTAATGCCCAAGCACCCCTTGGGAAAACAAGCTTTCCTGCCTCGTATTCGACGCTGAAAACTTCCTTGCTGGTTTTTCGCACCAACTGCTTGATGCATTCGTTCCAAATATATGATTGGTATGCTGAAAAGAAAAGTTGTCTTATTCCGGCAAACACACGCCTGAATGCTCCCTTGAAGTCGCCCTCGTGTTGAGCAAGGTGTGCGACCATTGCCGCTTCACTCGTTCTTGTCAAATTGAGTTCTTCCAATAGTTTGAGACACGCTTCCCAATTGCCCCAATTTGCCGCGATGAATTTCCTTGACTTTCTTATGACTCCCTTCTGATTTTTTGTAGTCGCCGTCAGCACTTTCTTCACTGCTGCTTCGAAATCTCCGCGCAAAATATCTTTCGCGATGAAACCCGTTGTCCCTCTGAGACTTCCGAAACGCTGACTGTCAAAATAGTTGGGCACGCCAAGGCTTACTGCTTCCGCGTTTTTTTCCACTGTCTCGACATCTTCGTCACTTAGTTCGCGAACAGTGATGATGAACTTGTTGCCCGTGAGGTCTCCTGTTCTTAGCTGCTCATCAAGAAAACCGACGAGTTCAGAAGTCACGTTCTTCTCTTGAAAGACTCCTTTTTGCGGGTCGTCCACTTCCGCTGAAAAATACTGCACCGTCCTTGCGTGCGCGTCTTTTAACCCTGCAAAGCCGAGCCTGTTGAATTTGACTTCAAGCTTTCTTGCAAGAATTCTCTCTGCTGCAAAAGTGGTAAGACCGACCTTGCTCAATTTGTAAACTGCAAACTTTCCTTCAGACTTCCACTGCTTATTTGGAATTTCCTCAACAATAAAATCATCAGGAATTTGGCGGAGTTTCATTTTCTGAGAACACTTCTGACACTATATAAAATCATGTAGGCTTTGCCTTGTGCCGCATTTCGAGCGCGAGAACAAGCGAACCAAGACAAGACAAGTCTTCGCCCTCTTCAACCACCCACATCGGACTTGTTGCGCGCGAAAGACACATCGAACTCTCAGACGTTTCAGGCAAGTATGGATTTGGAAACCAATTCCCCTGTGCCTCCACGTGCTTTGCAATAATCGTTTCCTCGCCCTTAATGCACTGGAAGGTTCTGCCCACCAAACGATAACTCTGCGGGTTCTCCAAGTCGTTTTTTACTCCGCTCTTGGTCTTTTCAGTCACGATAATCGTATAATCTCCTTCCTGACACTCTCTACACTCCCACGAATAATTTCGCATGGCAATTGCATCAGACTCCGGCTTAGACTCACCTGCGACCTTTTTCCCAAGGTCCTGCGCGTACTTGAAAACGCGCTCAATGAGGTCGTTTGCGGGACCGTTTAACGTATTCATACCATCGGAAAGTGGTAAAACCCTTTATAAAGTCTTCGGCAAAAAATGGCAGAAAACATTATATATAAAGCAGGACAAAAGAGAACTGAAAAGAGATGGAACAAGACCTTATCAAACGCTTTGTTGAAGTACACAGTCAGACGAAAACGCTGCTTGACCAAGAACACATTCCCGAAGCAAAACAAAAATATCTCGAAGTGCTGAATGCGTATCAGGCAATCGACCATTCGACACTTGAACCGTTTCACAAAGAACTCGCACACGACCAAGTAACTGCATTGTTTAAGCGACTTAACGAAACGAAAGAAAAAGTGAAAGTGCCGTACAACCTCATTGCTGCAGCCATTTTAGTGATTGCGTTTAGCGTTGTCGTGTTCTTCAACCCGAGCATCGTCGGACTTGCGAGCTTGTCCACAACAGTACACGAGCCGATTAATGTGACTTATACCGAATCAGGATTGCACACCTTTACTCTACGCGACCGACCGCTTTCGATAGCTTTGTCTGGTAGTTTTACCGGGAACGCAAAAGTGTTCTTGAAACAAGGCAACCAGCTTCGCGCGATAATTAACAGCGAGAATACGACGAGCCCATTCATTGAAAGCTGCCTTGAAACGTGCAGCGTGAACGCGGAAAGCAACAGTGTTGAATTCTTTGTCGACATTTCCGAAGGCGGAAGCGTGACCCTTAACGATATTATCTATAACGTGCAGCGAAAGCCAAACACCGCACCCACTTGGAAAGGAAATTCACGCTCGTTTAAAGCACCGCTTGGGAAGCCACTGACCATCGATTTGAATGATTATTTTACTGACGCTGAAACAGACGCACTGACGTTTGCTTCGAGCAATGCAGAAGGACTCGATGTCTTGGTTAAGGACAGCATTGTGACTCTTACGGGAAAAACGGCAGGCGCGAAAAGCATTATTTTTGTCGCATCTGATTTGGAAGAAGTGACTCGAGTGAGCATCACAATCGATGTCAGCTAAATTCTCAACAACAACCTTTATAAACATTTAAAGCACCGTTCTTCAAAGGGTTAGGGAAAAAAAGGGGAAATGATACAGTCAAGAGGACAGATAACAGTATTCATCATTATAGGCATCTCGCTCATTTTCATAGTCGGCGCTGCATTGTACATTAGCTCATCTTCTGAAAGACAACGACTCGAGCTTGCGAAACCGCGAGTAAGTGAGATACCCGAGAGGGCGCAGCCCGTACGAGACGTTGTTGAGACGTGCATGAACGAACTCCTCACCGACGGACTCAAACGCGCAGGAACCTCCGGCGGATACGTCGATGACACCACCCTTCGATCAAACTCATTTGCCCCAACAGAAGGAGACGCAGTACAACTCGTCCAAGGCGGGCCAAAAGTAGCATACTGGTGGCACATGAAAAGTAAAAACCAGTGCGGAGCAAACTGCGAGTTCACAAGCGAACGACCACCCCTCACAAAAGAAGATGGCTCAGGAAGTATTGAAGAACAACTCGAACGATACATACAAACAGAAATTCCCAACTGCCTCACCTCACTCCAAAACATACCCGGCTGCAGAATCCTCGACCAAGGAAAACCACAAGCAACCGTGCAAGTCGCCGACTTCAGCATCATCGCAACAATGAACCACCCCGTCACCATTTCCTGCGAAGACCAAACATACCAAGTAAACGACTACGCCCTTGAAATCCCACTCGCATTACGCGAAATATACACCCTCGCAACCAACATCACCAACATGCAAGTCGAAAGCGGCATCCTCGAACAAGCAACAAACACAATTCTTGGAACATTCAGCGGAATCGATTCAGACCGAATACCCCCCTCACGCGGACTCGAATTCGGCGGCCCCTCACAAGGAACCATGTGGATTAAGTACGACATTTTACAAAAAATAAAAGGATACCTTTCAAGCCACATACCACTCATACAAGTCTTTGGCACGCGCAACTACAACTTCATCGAATCACCCCAAAACGTACGAGACCCAGAACTTTACGAACTCGTCTACAACAGACAATTCCTCATCCCTGTCGACAAGCCATACAACTCCATTGAAGCACGCGCGAGCTACCTCGACTGGTGGGAACCATACTTTGACCTCAACTGCAACGGACAACTCTGCCGCGCAGACAGCCTCAACAGCTTCATCATGGTCCCGATGAGCATGCACCGCTACGAATTTGCCTACGACATAAGCTACCCCGTCCTCTTTGAACTACGAGACCCCTATGCATTTGATGGAGAGGGCTTCGTATTCAACATCATGCTCGAACAAAACCTAAGAAACTCGCGCAGATTCAAAGGCGGAACCGTACTTCCACCTCCGCCTGCAACACAGACAACTCCCAGCATCTTTTGCAATCCTGAACAAAGAACCAGCGGAGACGTAGAACTATCAGTACTCACCGCTGAAAGAAAAAGACCAATCGACTCTGCTGAAGTTTCATACATCTGCGGCACAAACATTTGCAACCTGGGAACCGTTCAAAACGGAACCTACAAGTCTTCCTTCCCACGATGCATAGGCGGAACGCTCCTCCTCACAAAAGCAGGATATGCAAACTCAGCAGTCGCAATAGACACCTATTCTGAAGAAAAACAAAACATACAAGTAATCATGGAACCAGTCAGATTCCTTAACGCAACAATTAGAAACTACGAAATAAGAAAGTACGAAGAACTCGACCCATGGGACTACGTAACCGCAAGCGGACTCGTACGCCCGCCCCAAGCACAAAGTGCAGTCATTTTGCTCCAACGACAAAGCCTACCCGGAGAAGAACCATTCATATCCGTCGTTGAATTAATAGGCACCAAATCTGCAGAAGTACGGCTCGTTCCCGGAAAATACACCGTACAAATAACCAGCCTCTACAAAGACAAACTCATCATCCCCTCAAAACCACGCTGCTTCACCGTCAAAAAAGTATTCAGCTCATCACAAGAATGCCAAAACGTGCCCGAAAAAGACATCGTCTTCAACGAAAGCACCGCTTTCCCAAACGGAATTACCGAATTTGAATGGCTCATCACGACCAGCGAACTCGAAAGCGCAAAACAAATCGAGTTCAGACAATTCGTTCTTGCCCTTGACAAAGTAGACGAAGATATAAGACGCGTCGAAGACCTCGAACACATAACCGACCCGCAGCTCTTCGCAGACAGCAACCCAATACTCGTACGGCCGGTGATTATCGTATGAGAAAACTCCAACTCCTCGCAATAATCATGTGCGCGCTCCTCATGACTGTCCCAATTGCCTGGGCGCAAGAACTCAGCGTCAGCATATCAGGAACAGACCGCGCAAGCGGAAGCATCCGCGCACGAGACACGCTCATCGTAAGCGCGATTACTTCTATCCCTGGCGAAGACATCATCAGTAAAGACCAAATAAGACTCTACTACCAAGACAACTTCGCATTCTTTGACAACTGCACGCGAGTTGGAGCAGGAACAAACTACAACTGCATCCTCTCGGACGAAAGTTTTGAAGCATATCAGGCGCTGCAATTCAGAGTCGAACTGCGAAACGATGACGACCGCGTCGTCAAAAGCGAAACCAAAAACCTCAAAGTTGACGCGCTCGCGCCGGAAATCACTCTTTTCACCGTCTCACCCAATCAAACAACAAGCGATGCAACGATTAAGTACGCAGCACAAGATTATGGCACAACACCCGGCTCCATACAAGACTGCAGCGGAATCAAACGCGTGCAAATCACCCTGAATGGTCGACAAATAGCAGAAGAACTCGGGCAAGCAAACACCTGTGCAAAAGAAAGACAACTGACCCTGAAGTTAAACGAAAGCGGAAGCGTCTGCGCGCAAGCATTCGACCTCCTCAACCAACAAAGCGCGAAAAAATGCGGCAAAATAATCGTTGACGCCCAAGCACCAGACATCACCCAACCCGCAATCACCGACAAAAAAGGACTCGCAATAACACACATCAAAAACGGAGTCCCCACGTTTGCAACCGTCTCAATCAAAATACTCGACCAAGTAGGAGTCGACCGACCATCCGTACAAGCAGACCTCTCAACAATCTCGGCAACGCTCAAAGGATTTAACGCGCCAAATAGAGTCATCGGCGACACATACGTCTGGGAAAACGTCCCACTATCCGAACCAGGACAATGCGTCATTAGCGTTCGTGCAAAAGACAAACTTGGAAACAGCGCTGCAAAAGACTTTGCATGCACCCTCAGAACAGACAACACCGCACCCACCCTCGTTGGACTCGTACCCGAAAGACAACGAAACAACATCCCCCTCTTTGGACGCGGAACACCAATCATACTCGAAATTGAAGACAAAGACAACACAGGACAACCAGGAATCGGACTTAGTAAACGCCTCGCATTCTTAGACCTCAGCTCAATTGGCCTATCCAAATCCCAACAAGCAAACACATGCGAACGAAATAACGGCGCCGCGTGGCGCTGCCTGTGGCAACTCTTCCCACCCCAAAACACACCCGAAGGAACATACGACTTCAGTCTCGTCCAAGGCACATCAGACGACTTGGACAACCTCTTGCAAGTAAACGAACAAGCCTCATTCACCATCATCTACGATGACAGCCCGCCCATTCAACCAAAAATAACCAGCGTCAAAATCATCAAAGGAGAAGACACCGGAAATATCAGCGGAGCCGTCGCGGGCAACTATGTACAATATACAGTCACCAGCGCCAACTTCACCGACAGAAACGCAAACTTCACCGACATCGGAGCAGGAAACGACATCGGCGTCTGCGGAGAAGCAACAAACGAAACAAGCGGACTCGCCGAATGCACTTTTGAGAAAAAAATCGAACTCTCCGGACCCTATTTCGCAAATGTCGCATTTACCTTCACGGATGACGCAGGAAACAAAGCAAACACCAGCACAACACTCGAAGTCCTCGGAATTGACAACGCGACAAACGTCAAATACTGGAATTCAGAAATCAGCTGCACGCCAAGAATTCTGAATCGCGCAACCGCAAGCGTCACACCGCCCTATTTGACCTGCCGAGTACACCTCACAACACCCCGAGCAGACATCAAACCATACCTCATCCGCGGGCCTCAAGACCTTGAAGACTGCGGCGGAGACACCACCAACACACTCGACGACGTATATACGACGAACGCCTTCGAAGGCAGCACCGACCCACTCATCGTCTTCAAACTCGCCGCAAAAGACTACTATGTAAACCAGTTAAACATCACCTGCCCAATCACCGTCACGAGCAAACGAACGCTCACCAGCGGAACACAAAAAAGCTACATCAGCCCAACACCGCAAACAATCCGCGTTACACTCAACACATCATTCTACAACGAGCCGCAACGCGACATGTACAACGAAGTCGATAGACAAATTGAAAAAGCGATGAGCGACGGCCTCGCTAACGCAAAATGGCTCACGACATTACGACAAGCACTCTACTACTTCGAATTGTTATGCCGGATTAAAACGATTATTACATCACTCGTACAAGTACTTGCAGTAGTCACGAGCGCACTCGGCGCCCTCGAACTCGTCACCGCAGTCAACCCATTCACCGCAGCAACATCAGTAGGAATAGGCGCGGTAAAAGCAGCACTCTGCGGCGCAGAAGACGGCGCAGAAAACGCATACTTAAGCATCGTCAAAGTCCTCGACTTGTTCTGCTTCTTCATCAACTGCGGAGGAGCAGTACCAGGGTCGAAGGCCACAGGCAGTGGAACAGGAACGACAGCAGATGCGGGAGCGGGCGGGACAGGAACGCCCGCAGGCGGAGAGGCCGGCGGAACAGGAGGAGCCGGAGGAACGCCAATAACTCCCGACTCCGGATATGCCGATACACCCGGACTTACTCCCGTAGGTCTTCCCCCAGGAACCGCAGCAGGAGTAGTTGCAGACTTCACAATAACAGGCTCAGTAGTGACCGACCCAAACCCGCCCGGTCTCGCGAGCAATACGCCACCACCACCCGCAACTCCAACACCAAGCCTCAGCGGTTCAAATAACCCAGAAGCAGGAGCAGTCGGGTCAGCAGGAAGCGGAAGAGAAAGAACAGGAGGAGAAGAATTCGTCAGCGCAGTAAGCGGCGGAGTCAACC
>CAYXXT010000014.1:0-11060 GCA_964469145.1 uncultured Methanosarcinales archaeon
TATGCGAGCCGTACTGATTTTGTTGCTGGACGTTTATGCTTGCTTGATCCCGTAACACTGTACGTTCACGAAATTCAAAAATACGAAACTATACAAAAACTCAAGTGATTTCTAGAGTTTCTTAACAAACTCACTTTTCTGGACGCTTCCTTTCTTTGCAAGCTTCTCAATCGCCTTATCAAACCCACTCCCGTACTGCGCGGCCATCTTTTTGCGCCAGGCAATCTCTTTTGGCAGACCTAAAGATTCAGCGATTTCTCGCAAGATGAATTTCTTGTGTTCGCCCTTGATTTTTTCCTCGCCCTTGATACCCATCGCTTTCACGATGACTTCATCGTCTAAGAAAGGACAGCGGACGCTGATTTTTAACGCGCTTCCGAGCGCAGCATCACGCGTGAGGTCACGGTCGTACAACCGGTTCGTCATACCCGCCCAGCACGCCTCGTTCACGTCCTTCGCCAACGCGTGCTCGTGATAACCTGCGAATACTTCTTCGCTCCCAAGACCGCCGAAAAAGAGTGAAACACCATTTTCCTTGCCCAATCTCGCAGCTGCGACTTCCACACAGCCAACGCCGATACTCACGACATCTTTTACGGGTACGAGTTGAGCAACTTCTTTTGCCAACTTTGACATTTCCTCTTCCGTGTACACTTTTGAAACCCAATTTAGCTCGAGATGTTTTGCGACTTTCTCTGCGTATTCTAAGTCCTTGCTGCCTTTGATACCGACAGAAACTGCGACGAAATCCGCGCCTGCTTTCTTTAGGAGGAGGGCGAGTAGACTGCTGTCGACCCCGCCGCTCAAGAAAAGACCGAATTTGCCCTTTGGAATACGCTTGTTGACTGCAGCAATGAGCGAGTCACGCACTTGCTCTTTAGTTGCAGGAACTACCTTTGATTTCAGGGAAAGAATGCTCTTTTGCCAATCCTCTTTTGAAGGAAGCTTGCCCTGCTCAAATTGCTCAATCATACCAATCGCTCCCCGTACATGATTTAAAAAGGTATTCGTAATTCCTCAGCAACCACTTCATTGAGTCTTTTCTCGTAACAATTCATTACGCCCGTTTCTTCTGCAGTAGTCAGCAGGAGCGCTAACAACAAATTCGATTCTTCCCTATTACCTAGCCCGCGCAACTGTCTCTCCAAACGACAAATGACGTCCAAATCAGTTGTCTTCTTTGATGCTGCACGCAACAGCTCACACTCAAACGAACGCTTACCCATCGTTTTACCCAGGAATCGCGCGTATTCCTCGTGCGGGTCTGCAAGATTCGGCGCTTTCTCTATTGCCTCACAATACTCTTTCTTCGCTCTTTCCCGTTCATCAAGCTTTTCCCATAAATTGCCCCGATTCACATGAATCGTATAATTATTCGGATCGATTTGCAATGCTATTTCAGTTAATTCAAGAGCCTCAACTATTCGCCCATGGGTGATCAAATCTTCTGCTGAATCATTAAGATAAAAAGCAACAAACTCCGACTCTGCCAATCGTTGCCTGCCCATACAAGTGATTTCCTGACTTGGGAAAACCTCTCCACACACTGCGTCGGCAACATACAAACTTCGCCCATCTAGGTACGTCACGAATGTATGAACTCCCACATCATCAAACACAGTACAGGTGTATCCTTCCGGATTTTTCGTTACCAACCACCCGATTTTCAAACCTTGCTCACGACACGCAACATGAAGCAATATGTTTTGTTCCAGACAATGCCCCTTTCGAGTCCTCCACACATCCTCGGCATTTCGTGTTCCTTCAAACTTGTGTTTGTGATCATAGTTCACATAGTCGGCAATACATTCAGTGATGTATTCTAGTCTACGAATACCTGTTTTTCTCGTCTTCGTCAGATCACATACTTTGTCTCGCACGCTGTCTGAAATTCTCAAGGGACTGTGCACTCGTGCAAGACTCACGTTCTGCTTCATGAGCGGCCTTCTCACCGCGCTCTTATTGTAAATCATATTCTCCACTTGCCCTTGCCAAACATTTAAAAAACATCTCCTTTGAATATCACCTATGCACTTCACCGCACACGGACATGTGAATATCAAAGGGACGCACAAGAACACTTTTGAGTTCACCAAGGCTGAACATTTGACGCCGACCGGAGATTGCATTATTGGCGTTAAGGCGAATTACGACACTCAGAAACTAAAAGAGTTTGTGCAGAAAAATAAACGATGCAAGATTACGCTTACTGTTGAAGAAATAACTGAGACAATGACTGCTGATACAAATCCTGCGTTTACCGACGACCACGAACTTGTTGTACGCATCGGAGAACACATTGATGCACGCACATTCGCTTTTCGCGCTGAAAAATCGGCAAAATACTTAAGCAGAGACATGATGAAAAAACTCAGCGAAGGCGCAACAATAGAGGTGAACATTGAAGCTGCGGAGCCACAATGATGCGTCTCCGAATCTTCAAGCTCCACATGAATCATAAAACAATAGAGGTGGACCTTGAAGCAGTTAAATAAGCAAGACGTAGAACAATTGAATGCAGGAATTCTTACCGTTACCGGAAAAGCCGACTATTTCGGCAAAAAAGACCAATTACGCGAATTTGAAAAAGACGGCAAAAAACTGATTTTGCGAGAGAAAGAAATTACCTTCTTTATCCACGAGGGAAAGCCAGTACCGACGCTCAAATTGCTGTTGAAAGAGAATATGTTGAAGACAGTGACTGTTGACATGGGCGCGGTCAAATTTGTTGCAGGCGGAGCAGACGTTATGCGGCCGGGAATTAAGGCAATCGATTCCGGCGTGAACAACGGAGATTTTGTCGTAGTCGTTGATGAAACACACAAAAAACCACTCGCAGTCTGTCAAGCACAATTCTCAGGCGACGACTTGATGAAAATGGAAAAAGGAAAAGTCCTCAAAAGCGTGCACCATGTCGGCGATGAGCTCTGGAAGATTGAAGCATAGTATTCCGAAAGCTATATATTTGAGTTGCTTGGTTTTTGGCGTATGGATATCGGAAAACTCACAGAATACATTGGAACAGACATCGACGTTTCTCAATGCGACTCACTCTTCAAAGCAATCGGCTGGCGAGAACGCGGCCCAGAGACCTGGCATACAGTCCTTGACAAAAGCGACTTTGTCTACACCCTTTGGAATGGAAGTGACCTCGTTGCGATGGGACGAACACTCACCGACGGCGTCATGTGCATGATTTATGACATCGGCGTTTTACCTCAACACCACGGTCAAGGACTTGGTACGCGTGTTATGAATGCAATTCTCTCCCACGTAAAAGACAAAGGATACGCAAGCGTTGGCCTCTTCCCCTGGGAAGATGCACAACACCGCTATGAAGTTCCGAACGTCGAATTCTACCAGAAATTCGGCTTTGTAAACACCGGCGGAATGGAATGCCCTCCTGTTATGAAACCAGAATAATCAGTGAATCTCAATTAACCGTCTTGCCTTCGGCACAAAGTTGAGGAACCGTCCTTCCTTCCACTTGCCTGAGCCCATAAAGTCATTACCACACCTGATAATTTGGAACCCCGGGAAATCACCGTCAAATGGGATGTCTTCGCCCTTGAGCCACGCCTTGCCTTGCTCAAGAGAAAACTCGACCACGTTCTTCGTTGCCACTTCGCCCACGAGTTTTGAACCCTCTAAACTGAGACGGATTTGGTCATCTTTTACTTCTGCAACATAAAGCCCTAAATTATTGATCCTCAACCGGTCAAGCGGAACACCATCAATATCTCTTGTGACTAAGAAAAAACGCTCCTTCCTTTGCACGAGCACGTCTTCCTTGAACACTTCAGGATGAGCACCCCATTGGTCATCGCAGAGCTTGAGGAAGTTCTTCACCTCGCGGCTTCCCACAAAACCATAATCACGCTTCACGTTAAATACCCCACACTGGATTTCTCGTGCGCATGATATCTGCAATCTCTTTGAGCAAGTTCTTCTCTTCATCAGACAAGTGCTCCTTATAGTGCTTGTACTCCCGGAAATGCTCCTCGGGAATAGCACTGTATAAGATGTCACCCTCTTGAATTTGACGACCCACCGTTACATCCGGAAGGCTTGCTGCCACCCGCTTGCCCTTCTCTGCGCGGTCAACATTTTCCTGCTCGAGCTGAATGCCCTTCACTTGCGTGAGCGTTTGAGCTTGCTTATTCATAAGCGGACACCCCGATTTCAAAATGCCCGCAAGAATTTCAACACCCACAATCGCCGGATTATTCTGACGGAAAACGTAACCCTTTAGCAGCTCAATTCGACACGGGCGAACCAACAAGTCGAGTTTTGAGAGCTCGATATTCTTCTTCTGCGACTCCTTCCACGCAGCATAATCGTCAATCAGACGGTAGATAACATCGTTGATTAAAACCGGAACACTCACCGGAAAATCAGGCTTTGGAATGTTAAATCCGACAATGATTCCGTGCAACGGATCCTTTGCCTTTAGAGCCTCCGCATCACTCACGTCCTTTTTCGTGATTGGACCAATACTACTCTTTCTCACCGGAATTTGACGCTCTTTAAGCAAGACCATCAATGCCTCAAGACTTCCCAAACTATCTGCCTTGATTATGATGCCGTCGCTATCGGTTTCGATAATGACCTCTTGAACTTCCCGACGCAGTTCTTCCTGCGCCTGTTCGATATTTCCGCCCGCCCCAATTAACGGCATGCCTGACGCTGCAGCCTCAGAACCAGGAGCGACAATACGAATACCGGTCGCCGCTCGCACTGATTTTACCTGCACGAACTGCGCCTTCTTCTCACGCATCTCAGCCATCGGCGCAGGCTCAAGCATCGCCTTCACTTTGCTTTTGATAACGCCCGTTTGCGTAGCCACAAGAATCTGGTCACCTACGCTTAATTTGCCATCATAGATGATAACGTCGAGAACAGTCCCCAAACCCTTTTGCTCTTTTACTTCAAGAATCGTGCCCTTTGCAGGACCATCTGTTGTCTTTAACGATGCTTCCAGATATTTTTGGGCGAGTGCTGCTAGCACCATCAGCACTTCAGGAATTCCTTCACCTGTCTTTGCGCTCACCGGCACAATCGCGATTTGCTTTGTATAATCGGAAACACGGTCAAAACGGTCAGCTTGGATTCCCTGCTCAAACACCTGGCTCACTACATTATAGAGTTGGGTTTCGAACTTTCGCTGCACGTCAGGCTGCTGCTGGTTCATCGCCTGGCCAACACTTGCGTGTGTCTTCCAGCCATTAATCATGTCAACTTTATTACACGCGATAATAAACGGCGTTTTGTACTGTTTTAGAATCTCGATACTTTCCTTCGTTTGCGGCATGACGCCTTCGTTAATGTCGATAACGAGAATTGCAATGTCTGCTAAATTGCCCCCCCGCCTTCGCAGATTTGTAAACGCCGCGTGCCCCGGTGTGTCAATAAATAGAAGACCAGGAATCGTCACTTCAAACTTCAATTTTTCAAGAAGTGCTCCACAGACTTGCTTAATCGTTGGAAGAGGAATAATACTTGCGCCAATTGCCTGCGTGATACCGCCTGCTTCTTTTGCCGCGATGCCTGAGCCTCTCACTTTATCGAGTAGAGAAGTCTTTCCATGGTCTACATGACCCATTACCGCAACGATTGGCTGGCGGAGCATACTTTGCCTTCGGAAGAGGGTATTTAAAAGGGTTTCGACGAGGAGATTTTCGACGGAGATTACTGTTTTTTCTGCATTTGTCACTACTCCTTTTCTGAATTCTTATTTGTTACTCTCCAATGCTCAAAAAGACGAAACCTTTAAATATGGGTTGCACTCCCTGAGTGGTAACAAACCTGATATTCACGAGTATTATCGTCGGGGGGACTATAACCATGAAAGGAAAAATCGTTGCATTTGGCTTGCTTCTCATCTTAGCAAGCGTCTTGGCGGCCGCACAAAGCGCATCCGTCCCTGTTTGGATTGAAGAAGCCGAACTTGAAGGAACAACCATCTGGCAAAACGGATGGAACCAACTTGACATTGAACGAAACGATAAAGTCGAACTCCGACTTGAACTCCAATCATGGGAAAACGTTGATAACGTTGAAGTCCGCGCATCCATCTCAGGATACGAACACGGAAACGTTGCACCAATCACCGACAGAATCGGCCCCTTTGACATGGATGCAAACGTCACCTACGTCCGCAAGCTTCAAGTCGCACTCCCTGACGACGTTGAACTCGACGATTACAAGCTCCGCATTGAACTTTCAAACCGCAACGGCTTTGCACAAGTCTACCACTACGACTTGCAAATCGACGCGCCACGAAACGCAATGAAAATCACCGATGTCACCTTCAACCCAGGCAGCACCTTGGTTGCAGGACAATCACTCCTGGGCCGTGTTCGCCTTGAAAACAAAGGACAGCGCGACCAAGACGACGTTAAAGTCACCATGAGCGTACCAGCACTTGGCTTGACCGCAACGCAGTACATCGAAGAAGTTGACAACGGCGACGAACAAGAAGAAACAGAAGAATTCTTCTTACGACTCCCACGCTGCGCAACCCCTGGAAGCTACGAAGTCACTGTTGATGCGTTCTATAACAACAACCACAACAAAGTCAGCGCAACCAGCAAGATAACCGTCCTTGAAAACGAGGACTGCCGAGAACCAGAACCAGTCGTCGTTGTCCAATCGGTCAACCAGACACAAACTCCGGCACAACCGCAAACATCAGGCCTGCGAACCGCACTCGAGATAATCCTCCTCGTGCTTGTCGCACTCTTGATTGTTGTCGGTCTCGTCATCGGCTTTAGCCGAATGAAGGACGAGTAATTAACTTTTATTTTTTTAATCTTTTTTTCTCTCATTTCTTTGTTCTCACTGAATTGTTGTAGTAAAACTTCTTAAGCAGAATCGGCTTGTTTGCGGGAATGGCATCTCGAAACGCAAAAGCACTCAAATTAACCGTACTCGGACTCGCACTCGCAAATGGACTTGGCGCGTTGCTCTTTTCACCAACCCCAAGACAACAACAAACCGCGGCAGCAGTAACCGTTGAAATATCAGACGTTACCTCCTCAAGCACTGTCGACATTCGCAGCCAAACTGTTCTTCGTGAGCTTTTCAATCGAGTCAATACCGACGTTGCCGTGATTGCTAGTGATATTAAATCAGGCAGCGGACGAGTTGACACCACCCAACTTCATGCAGATATTGCTCGGACTGATTCGGCACTAAAACTAGAAATGGAAAAATCTCGCACTGCTGAAACACAAAAAGAACGCAGCATCCTCGTTCGTGAACTACTCGACTTACAAGCAAAACTCCACACGCTCGATAGCGACGCAGAACTTCTTCAAGGATATGCGCGAATGCACCAAGATAAGCTCACAAACATGCACAGGCTTTACAGCCACAACCCATCGCTTACCAGTTTCTGCTCAGCATTTACCGGATACATTACCACACTTATTCGCGCACCACCGAGCCAACACCCCGATTGGCCAAACACAATACTCACGCTCAATAGAGACATCATTGAAGGCATGATTGCAATGGTTGACGCGCAAACGCAAAACGAAACACGACCAGAATCCAAAGCAGCCCTTGCCCAACTCATCAGTCGATACCCACAAGCAATGGAAGCAGTTCCATCCCTTCGACGACTCATCGAGAAAAAAATTCGTTGAGTCGCAGCCGTGTCAACGACCGAATGATTTCCCGCACATTTTCCCGATATCCTTTTAAACACCCCTTTTTCTCCTCGACCCTATGGACGAGAAGGCAATCAAGAAAGCAGTCCTTGCAAAAGCAAGCGCACACCCGGAAAGCTACTTTCCTGTACGCATCCTCAAAGAAAAAGGATTCATCCGCAACAAATGCACTGCCTGCTCGCGCTATTTTTGGAACCTTGATGCTGAAGCATACGTCTGCGGCGACCCTGCCTGCTCAGGCGGCTTTCGGTTTATCGGCAAAAAAGTAACCACAAAACAACTCCAATACCCCGAAGTTTGGAAAGCATTTTCGGAGATACACAAAAAATTAGGGTATACTCCAATTAAGCGCTACCCTGTTGTCGCGCGATGGAACCCAACCGTTGACTTTACCATTGCAGATATTGCTGCATTCCAACCCTACGTTGTTAGCGGAGAGATAGCTCCACCAGCAAACCCCCTTGTCATTCCACAGTTTTGTTTGAGGTTCGGAGATATTGATAACGTGGGGATTACGGGGCATCACGTCGGATTCGTCATGATGGGCGAAAAAGAATTCGTTGCGCCGGAGCAGTATAATGTTGAACGCTACATGCGCGACCACCTCACTTGGCTTACCGAAGGCATGGGTGTCAAACTGGTTGACCTTACCATCCACGAAGACGTCTGGGCGGGTGGCGGCAATTTAGGACCGTGCATGGAATTCTTCGCTTTTGGGTTAGAACTTTCGAATCAAGTCTACATGCAATACGAAATCACGCCATCAGGTGAACTCAAAGAACTCGCACTCAAAGTTTTAGACATGGGTCAAGGAATGGAACGAGTACCCTGGTTCACTTCAGGCAAAGCAAGCATCTACGAATGCTCATTCCCGCCTATTGTTAAGAAGTTACGAGAGATAACTGGCGTTGAGTATGATGAACAGTTCATGCAACAATTCACTCCGCTTGCGCCCCAGTTGAACACGGGCGAAGTTTCAGACATCCATGCGGCATGGACAAACGTCGCCAAAACACTCAACATGGACGTCAAAACGCTCAAAGCAAAAGTCGAGCCGCTTGCCGCACTTTACTCCGTCGCTGAACATACGCGGGCGCTCTTGGTTGCCATCAATGACGGCGGACTGCCATCAAACGTCGGCGGCATGTACAACCTCCGCGTCATTTTGAGGCGCGCGCTTGGATTCATCGACAAATACGGGTGGAATATTGAGCTCTCTGAGGTTGCTGCATGGCACGCAGATTACTTGAAACCAATATTCCCAGAACTCTCTGAAAATCTTGACAATATTTCAAAAATTTTCGCGGTTGAGAAACAGAAATATCTTGCGAACCGCGAAAAAAGCGCAAACATGCTGCCCAAATTGATGAGCAAAGAATTGACGACTCAGGAGCTTGTTACGCTGTATGATAGCCAAGGCATATCACCTGAAACACTCCGCGATGAAGCAGCAAAACTCGGCAAAGATTTGAAAATACCCGGCGACTTCTACGCGCTCGTTTCCGAACGCCACTCCCAAAAAGAACAAGAACACGCAACAGAACGAAAAGAATCATTACCGATACCATCAACAATACCACCGACAGATGCGCTTTACTATGAAGACTACGAACGAAACGCGTTTGATGGGACCATTCTTGAGATAATTAACGAGACTCAGGTGATTCTTGACAAAACCGCCTTTTATCCAACGTCAGGCGGACAACTTGCCGACCGCGGAACGCTTAACGGTGAGAAAATTATTGATGTGTTCAAACAAGGCCCGTATATTGTTCACGTCCTCGAGCAAAAAGCAAAATTTCACGCAGGCGATAAAGTCCATGGAGAAATTGACTTTTCCCGCCGCATGCAGCTCGCACAGCATCACACCGCAACACATATCGTCAACGCAGCAGCACGCGACGTCTTAGGACCACATATTAACCAAGCAGGCGCGAAAAAAGACACCGACAAAGCGCACATTGACATCACCCACTACGAATCGCTCACTGATGAACAGATGACTGCCATTGAAAAAGCGGCAAATGCAATAGTCAACAAAGGAATCAAGACAGAACTCACTTTTTTAGCCCGCGAAGAAGCAGAGAAACTCTATGGCATGGCCATTTACCAAGGCGGAGCAGTGCCCGGAAAAAGGCTGCGTATTGTGAATATCCCCGGCATTGATGTTGAAGCCTGCGGTGGGACGCATTTGAAGAGCACATCTGAAACAGGCCACATTACGCTCCTTAAATCCAATAAAGTGAAAGACGGCATTGTGCGCATCACGTTCGCATCAGGCGCGGCGGCGAAGAAACTATTATCAGAACAAAAAGACATCCTTGACAAAACCGCTGCAGTGCTGGGATGCGGAGTGCATGAAATTCCCGGACGATGTGAAGAACTTTTTGCTAAGTGGAAGAAGGCACGCAAAGCAAAGACGCCATTCGATGAAACTCTATTTACGCTTACTTCGACTGCAAAATACGACGGAGACGTCTTAGCAAAAGCAACCGAAATATTACAAACACAATCCGAAAATATCGTCAAAACAATCGAACGATTCAAAGCTGACATTCAAAAATTGAAATCTTAGGAGGATGGAAAATATGGCAGTAAATTATTTGGCAGTATTCGTCGCGGCAATCGCGCACATGGTAGTCGGCACACTCTGGTATGGGCCACTCTTTGGCAAACAATGGATGAAACTCACCGGCTTCACCGACAAAGACATCCAAAAACTAAAAAAAGAAGGCATGGTGAAGACCATGGGACTCACGTTTGTCTCAGGAATTGTTACCGCATACGTCCTTGCATACACCATCGCATACGCACAAATCCAAAGCGCAGGCCTTGCCATGCAAGTCGCATTCTGGCTCTGGCTTGGATTCACCGCAGCAGTCCAACTGCCAAACTATTTGTACGAATGCAAGCCGATGAAACTCTACGCAATCTCAGCAGGATACACACTTGTGTATCTTCTTGTGATGGCTGCAATACTTGCGGTTTGGTAAAATTTATTTCTTTTTACCTTTTTCTTTATTTGAACAACTTCTCAAGAATATCAAGCGTGTAAAGAACAATCGCTTCCGCCTGCAGTTTCGTCGGCGTGAACGCCTGCTGCTTTGTGTGCACGCTGAACACGCGCACCTGGTTGATTAAATGAACCTGATTTGGAAGACCAGGGTCAAGCGCGATGCCTTTTTCTGCGAGCTTCGCGATGAGGTTGCCCAACCCGGTGCCTGGCGCTTTTTCAAGAAGGTCGTTACCCGTTGCGTCGAAGTATTTGCGGTGGAGTGCGGTCTCTAAGACACGGCCGCATAGAATCATTGAACTTCTGAAGCAACTTGCGTTCATACAGGCTTGGATTTCTCTTAAATCAACTTCGACTACGTCCTTGATGTCGGG